>JANWKE010000079.1 GCA_025451535.1 Verrucomicrobiia bacterium | reverse complement strand
GGGTTCTGGGAGCGCCCCACTTGCTGGCCGGGGCTGCTACTGGGGGCGGCTCGCCGCCCACGCCGCTACGGAAGTCGAGATTACCTCCGGCTGGGGCTCCAGCACCCGCGCGCGGCACGGCAAGGTTTTCCGGCCTTGAATCACCACGCCCTTTTCCAATTTCTTCAAACTTTCCGGCGACGGAATTTTTTCGACTTGCGCCCAGTATTCGCGTTCATGGGCATGATGCGGATGCAGCAGGCGTTCGTTCCATTCGGTCTCATCACTCAAGAGCAACAGGCCTTCCGAATCCGCGTCAAGCCGGCCCACGGGATAAACGTTTTTGGGGAAAGCGAATTCGGCCAGCGTGCGATTGGGCGAGCCGTCACTGGTGAACTGCGAGATAACGCCAAATGGCTTATGAAAGGCGATGAGCATGGAGCCAAACGTGGCGGATGGAATTAACCGAATTCAGCCGTTGCGACAAGCAGAGGTTTATTGCTTGGGCCGGGTGGCATGTTGCTGCAACCAGGCGACGTCGGGATTATTGGGCGAAGCGAACGAGTCCTTAACGGAACCTTCGGGCACCAGTGGCGGCATGGTACGATCGTCGCGCCAGGCGTGTATTTCCGCATGACCGTCGGCGAACGAAAAACCGCCCGCGCGTCCATGGTATGAACCCGGCAAATCGAAAAATCCGTAGCTGGCCGGTCGATCGGGCCAACCGGCCATGTCGGCGGCAAAGTTTCCCATGTCAATACTGTCCTGGCGCATGTCGAGAAACACAAAAACGCGGGAGGGACCGGGGTCGGCTAATTCGGTCTGTTTTCGATAAATTTTGAAATCACTCCAGACGGAACCCATCACCAGGTCCCAATTGCCATAAGTGCCGCCCCAACCGCCGAGATAAACATTCATGGACATGCTCCGAACGCGCGGTTTTTGCTGTCCATTGACTACCACAAACGAGGTGTCCGCCGGGCACTTCCAAATCGCCAGATTATGGCCGCAATAGGACCACATCGGACTCTGCTCGATGGTAAGCAGGGGATCCCAGTTCACCGGGTTCGCAGGGTCAAAATCTAGCGTGCCGGTAATCCACGCTTGAGCGGCGGTCGGCGGGTTATATGGGTCTTCACTGGAAAACAACAACTGGTCCTGGTTGTCATCCGAATACATCCGCCAGGCCAGGCACAATTGCCGATGATTGGACATGCACTGAATTCCCCGCGCTCTGAGTTTCGCCTGGCCCAACACTGGCAACAACAGGGCCGCCAGAATCGCAATGATGGCAATCACCACGAGGAGTTCGATTAACGTGAAACCACCCGGGAACGGCAGGCGGGTTGATAAAAGCCGGAAACTGGAAATCGCTCGGCCCATGCTTATCGGCATTATAACCCGACTACCTGGTTATGCAACCTGACGCGTGCCATACGATGAGGACCCCTGATTCTGTTGCCTCAATTTTTCCCTGCGTTAGACTGTCGGTGTGATTCGCAATATCATCTTCGACTGGTCGGGCACGCTGGTGGACGATCTGCCCGCCGTCTGGAAGGCGACCAACTTCGTTCTCGGCCGGGCCGACCGCCCGGAAATGTCGCTGGAGGAATTCCGCGCGGAATTTTCCCTGCCGTTCACGAATTTTTACCATCGCCACACGCCGCACGTGCCGTTGCCACAACTGGAAGACTGGTTCCACAGCCATTACCGTGAAATTCAGGATTCGGTGGCGGAACTGCCGTACGCGCGCGATTTCCTTGAATTTTGCCGTGCCCGCCATGTGCGCACCTTTGTGTTGAGCACCATCCATCACGACCATTTTTCGATTCAAAGCCGCGTGACCGGTTTCGATGGCTTCCTGGACCGGCCTTACACCGGTGTTTTGGACAAGCGGGAAAAAATCCACGAAATCCTTGCTGAAAATCGACTGGTGCCCGATGAAACACTTTTCATCGGCGACATGCAGCACGACATTGAAACCGCTCGATATGGCGGCATCCATTCCTGTGCGGTACTGACGGGTTACAACACGCTGGAACAACTGCGCGAGGTGAAACCGGATGTGATTGTCGAACATCTCGGCGAATTGCGCCACATTTTGGAGCAGGACGATATGCGCCTGAAGCCGGAAACGGAAAAATTTGAGGAAATTCATCCGCCGCTGGCCACCGTCGGCGGGCTGATCTTCAATGATGCGGACGAGGTATTGATGATTCGCACGCACAAATGGTCGAATCTCTGGGGCATTCCCGGCGGCAAAATCAAGTGGGGCGAGGCGTCGGTGGACGCGTTGCGCCGTGAAATCAAGGAGGAAACCGGACTCGACGTCACGGACATCCGGTTCGTGCTCGTGCAGGATTGCATCCACTCAAAAGAGTTTTATCGCGACGCACATTTCGTGCTGCTGAATTACACCTGCCGTTGCGCCGGCAAACCGGTTGTGACATTAAACGACGAAGCGCGCGAATTCCGCTGGATCAGCACCGCCGGGACGCTGAAAATGCCCCTGAACACACCCACCAGAATCCTGCTGGAAGCAATATTAAAGGGAAGTACCAGCGGCTCGCATGTCACATCCGGCCTCTCGCGTTCCGCCAAATCAAATAACATAAATCGTAAATCATAAATGTCCCGAATCTCCATTGTTGATCTCGAAGTTTCTTACCACGTCGGCGTGCCGGACGAGGAACGCACCCGGCCGCAACGTTTGTTGCTGACGGTGGAAATGGATTGCGTTTTTTCAAAGGCGGCGAAATCCGACGGTATCGCCGACACGATTGATTATTTCGCGGTCTCGCAACGGCTGTTGAAGTTCGGCGACGGGCGCGAGTGGAAGCTCATCGAAAAACTGGCCGTCGATCTCGCCGATATGATTCTGGCTGAATTCAAACCGCAAAGTGTCATGGTCGAGGTCAAAAAATTTCCGATCCCACAGGCACGGCATGTTTCGGTGGTCACCGCCAAAAAAAGGTGGCGACCGACGTGAACCGGCCCTAATTTTTCGTGCAAAGCATGAGCGGATTCACACCCGCTGCTACGGAGAGGTCAATTTCTGCCCATCCATCGTCCGTAACTCCCAATTGTTCGGGCGCGCCAGAATCGTCACCGCCCCGGCAGTGCGCGTATAAATCGCCGGCGCGTTGCGTCCGGCCAACCGTTCCTTCAACTCATGGGCGGCGCGGCGCGGCGCAGGAAATTCCGAATCGGCAACCACAATCACCTTCGGTTGAATCGCTTCCAGCAATTCGTCGGCGAGCGGCTCGTCAGCGTTCGGCAACCCGGCAATCACGATGTCCACGTGCAAATCGTTGGTGCGTGCCAGCAAGGAACTTTGACCGTGGCGTCCCAGGTCGGACAGAAGAAGGATTTTTACACCGGAAAAATCACCGGACAATACCAGCGCATTGTCGTCTGCGCGCGGGAAATTATCCCGGGTGGCCGGATGTAACACCCGCCAGCGGCCGGCGGCATCGCCACAATTGAAAATTTTGTGCCGGGCCGGTGGTTTTTCAAATTCGGAGACGGCGTCGCGGTAGGCCGTCGAGCGAAACTTCGCGGGACTGGTCCAAAGTTCGCTGACGCCGAAAAGCTGGTCGAGTTGTTCCACGCCACCGATGGCTTTTAAATCGCCGTGGGTCAAAACCAGGCGTTGAATCCGGTTCACGCCTTGCCCACGGAGAAAATTCTTGAGGGTGAACTCGACGGCCTTGTCGTTCCCGCAATCCACCAGCCAGTCATTTTTCCGCCCCGGCGCGTCCACAAACACCGAATGACCGCCGTTGAGCGGCAGGACGGTCAGTTTGATTTCGTCGCGCGTAGTTTGCCAGTGCCAGACATAACCGGCGACGATCAAAACCAGGGCCGCCGCGCTCCAAATCCTTCGTCCTGGCGCCCATAACCAGCCGCTCAACCCACCGACCAGCAAGGTATAATAAAGCCCGATTTCCCACCACGACGGTTCGGGTACGTAGAAGAAAGCGCCCGGAATTTTGGTGGAAACTTCGCTGACCCACGTCATCGCCACCATGAAAAACCACGCACTATGGTTGAACAATCCCGTTACCCAGGGCAGCCAGGTACCGCAGAGAAGCGCACCGAGATTGCTCATCAGGGCCAGGGTGCCCAGCGGCACGGCGACCATGTTGGCGAGGGTCGAGACCGGACTGAACAGATGAAAATATTTTGCCGCGAGCGGGAGGGAGCCGGCCTAGGCCGCGAACGAAAGCGCGCAATAACGCCCCAGCATCCGTAAGGTCGTGGTGGCCGCGCGCCGCCAGCGTGGAAGCAGTTCCTCCGGCAAGAGCGGATCGTGTCGCAACCACCGGTCAACGAGCCGGTTCAACGGCACCAACATCAGCGCGATGATGAGCACAACAAAAAACGAAAGTTGGAAGCTGGCTTCAAAAAGCTGCCGCGGTTCCCACAACAAAATGAGGAATGCCGCCGCGGCAAGTGAATTAATCGTGTCGCCGGGCCGTTTCAACGCCCAGCCGCCCAGCACGATGGTCATCATCACCGAAGCGCGGATGGCGGAGGATTCCCAGCCGGTCGCCGCGGTGTAAAACCAGATGACTGGAATGGCCACGACACCACACCAGCCACGGGAAACCTGCAGCACACGAAGCAACGCCACGAGCATTCCGGAAATCAGGGCAATACGCAGTCCATCAATGGCGAACAAGTGCATTGTGCCGGCGCGCAGGAACGGTTCGCTGATGTCGCCGGTGAAGGCCGTTCGCCAGCCGAGGGTCATGGCCCAAAGCAGGCGCAGCGGTTCGTCTTCAACCGGCAGCCCCAGCGCGAGGGTTTGCTTCGACCAGTTTAAAAACCGGTCAGTCGACGGTGGATTGGCCAACACCGGCGCCCGTAATTGCCAGTCGTTGGTGGAGCCGGTCCTGAGTTGGTAATAGATTCCGCGGGTTTCGAGATAGTTGCGATAATCAAAAAGTCCCTCGGCCAGCGGCGACGGCGGCCGGGCCATGACGCCCGTGACTTCCACCGGCTGGCCGGCAAAGAAATTGGCGGGCAACGGGGCGGGCGTGGTAACGATGATTTCGCCAGTGGCCGGCTGCCAGCTTTCTTCCCGATGCAGTCCGGCAACTCTGACCCGGGCCAACGAGTGTTCGATTTCCTGGTTGTCGCGTTCGACGATTTTAACGTGCGGGGTTTCCAGCAAAGTGCCGCGCACGGCCACGATGGCGGTGTCATGGCCGAGCAACGCACGCAGGTCATGCGGCGAAATGACGGTGGTACGGTCGGCGAGATTCGTCCAACCAATCAGCGCAATCAGCAGCCAGATCAGCCAGGGACGGAATTTTTCGAGGGCAAAACCGAGGACGAGAACGACAAAGGTGATGGCAAACAGCACGCCGAGTGGCGGATGAAAAATTTCGGCGAGCAGCAGACCAACGGTGTAGCACGAAACGACGCTGACCAGCGGACGTCTCACGTCATAAGATTACCAGCGTTTTTGCCAGCAGCCAATAAGCCAAAGTGCGAACAAACCTGCCGCCCCACCAAGGGTGTCAATGACAACATCATGCACGGCAGGCGTGCGTGTCGCCACGAAAATTTGATGAAACTCGTCGGTCGCCGCGTACAATGCCACGATCAGCAGCACCCACCCCACTTCACGCCAGTTCCATGGACGCGGATAGTTTCTTTGTGGGCGGCGAAACGCGCGCCAGAGCAGCAACGCAAACACGGAATACTCGGCCAGATGCGCGCATTTGCGGGCGATGAAGACAACCCAGTCAACCGTGTTTGCCGGGATATGTGGAAACAGCCAGTATAACAACGGCGCAATGAGTCGCGACGAATGTTCGTAGGAATGCGTGTCGCCGGAGGCGGTGAAAATCACCGCCATCCAGACTACTACCGGCAACCAGTATTTGAAAAACAGGCGGACGTTCGGCACGCCAAAGAAAACCGGATTCGGTACCGCGGGGCAATTAGAATGTAATTGCATTTGCCAATCGACAGCGCTTTTGGCACAGGAAACGTTTTGCGGTACCCTTACCGCGGCCGCAAGTTGATTTTATGCTCAAACTGGGCGTTAACATTGATCACGTGGCGACGGTTCGCGAAGCGCGTTATCGTGGACGCGGATTCGGCGAGCCGGATCCCGTCGCCGCCGCGCGGATTTGCGAAGCCGCCGGCGCGCACGGCATCACCGCGCACCTGCGCGAAGACCGCCGGCACATGCAGGATCGTGACATCTGGAAACTGCGCGAAACGGTCAAAACCCGCTTGAACCTCGAAATGGCCAACGTACCGGAAATCATCACCATTGCGCTGAAATTGAAGCCGGACATTGTCTGTATCGTGCCGGAGCGGCGGACGGAAGTTACGACCGAGGGCGGGCTGGAGGTGGCCGGCGCGGAAAGTTCCCTGACCGAAACGCGCCAGAAAATGAACGACGCCGGCATTGAGGTAAGTTTGTTCATCGCACCTGATGAAAAGCAGATCGAAGCCAGCGCGCGGGTTGGCAGCCAGTTTGTGGAATTGCACACCGGCCAGTTCGCGGAGGAATTCCATCGGTGGGTCGAGGCTACTGACGAGCCGGCTCGCGAGGACGCTCGCCCCACCGATTTACCCGAATTACAGCGTTTGATTTCGGGCGCCAAACAGGCGCATGCACTCGGATTGAAGGTGAACGCCGGACACGGGTTGAACTACGAAAATCTGCCCACCTTGTTTGCCGCCCCGCATCTGGTGGAATTGAACATCGGCCACAGCATTGTCAGCCGGGCAGTTCTGGTCGGGCTGGAATCCGCTGTCAAAGACATGTTGCGTTTGATGAAAGATTATCGCGGATAAGCATTCCTGCCCGCGAGTTTCCTTGCGGGCCAGGCGCAAATCGTAAATCGTAAATCCAAATGATCCTGGGCGTTGGCATCGACATTATCGAGGTGGCGCGCATCGCCGCGTCCTACGAGAAATTCGGCGAGCGCTTTGTGAACCGGATTTTGCTGCCGGATGAAATCGCGTATTGCCGGTCGCACAAGAACCCCGCCCCGTTCCTGGCGGCGCGGTTCGCGGCCAAGGAAGCCATCTCCAAGGCGTTCGGCACCGGCATTGGCGCGGCGCTCGGCTGGCAGGACATGGAAATCCGGCGCAGAGAATCCGGCGAACCATTGGTGGTGTTGCATGGCAAGGGTGAACAATTGTCTGCCTCCCGTGGGGCGAAACGGTTGCTGGTCAGCTTGAGCCATACCGCGAATTACGCCGCGGCCATGGCCGTCTTGGAAGCGTGATGCGTTGAAGCGGAGACGCCCATTCCCACGCTTCAACGTTTCAACCCTTTAACGCTTTAACGTTCGGCCTTTTCGCTTTAGATTGTCCCTATGGAGCCCGCGGTGGTGACGGCGGTGGTGGTGATCTCGATTTCTGCCGGCGCGAGTTTCTTTTTCGCGCTGGCCGAGGCGGCGTTGCTTTCCCTCAGCAAATGGCAGGCGCGTCAACTGGCGGAACACCATCCGCGGGCCGGCGCCGTCTTGGCGCGGCTGCTCGAACAGCCGCAGGAGTTGCTGGCCACCATGGCGCTCGGTAACACCTTCGCCAATGCCGCCATGCTCGCGGTGGCGTTGCAGATGGTGTTTGACGGCCGGTGGCCGTTCGTGCTGACGGTGGTCCTGTTGTTGGCCCTGATTCTCATCGGCTGCGAAGTCGTCCCCAAAACGCTGGCCGTGCGCCAGCCGGAACGCTGGGCGCGGCGCATCGGCTGGCTGCTGCTGCTTTGCCAAAAGACCACCACCCCCTTGAGTTACGCGGCGCAGAAAATTAACGAGCTCATTTTGAAACTGGTTGCGCCCCAGTTCGTGAAACCAACGCCCGCGCTCACTGACGGGGAATATCACGAACTGCTCGAAATGGCGTACCAGCAGGGCACGCTGGCCGAATCGGAAAAGGAAATCATCCTGCAGATCGTCAGCCTGGATCAGCGCATGGTGCGCGACGTGATGCGGCCACGCACCGGCATGGCGTGCATTTCGGACGACGCGACAGTCGAAGCGATGATTGCCGCCGCGAGAAAATTCAAACACCGCCGCCTGCCGATCTACGACGAAACACCGGACACCATCGTCGGAATTCTGAACACGCGCGCGTTGCTGCTCGACCCGAAGATTGATCTGGCCGACGCGATTGAATTTCCGTCGTTCGTGCCGGAGACGATGAATTTGCTGCAATTGTTCCAAAGCCTGCAAAAACAGCAGCGCGGCCTGGCCGTGGTGTTGGATGAATTCGGCAGCACGGCCGGCATCGTGACCATGGAAGACATTCTGGGCCAGATCGTCGGCAAAATCCGCGCCGAAGTACGGCAGCCGGAAGGCTTCGTGATGGAAAAACTGACACCCGGGCGCTGGCGGGTGAATGGCACCATGCGGCTGGACGATTTTCGCCGTGAATTTCCCGCGCTGAGCGTCGTGGCCGAAGCCGAAACGATGGGCGGGTTGCTCGTGCATTTGCTGGGGGTGGTCCCTGATGCCGGTGAATCCACGACGTTCAATGGCCTGAAACTGACCGCACAGGTGGTGGACGACCGGCGCGTCCGGGAATTGCTGGTGGAAACCGTGAAATAGAAATGGAAACCTCAATACTAACCGGGCTGTTTCTGGTGGCGTGCCTGGCCCTGTCGTTTCTCTTGTCGGGCATGGAGGCGGGCGTGTTTGCGCTGAACCGGCTGCGGGTGCGGCATCTGGCCCGCGCGGGCCGGCCCTCGGCCAAACTGCTCCACGATTTTCTCGAACATCCGGAGAATTTTCTCTGGACGATTCTGGTCGGCAACACCCTCGCCAACTTCATCATCCTCGGCTGGGTGGTGGCCCATCTCCACGACCGGTTCCCGGGACGTTACCTTTTAATCACCGGCCTCTTTGCCGTAATCGTTTTTTTGTTCTACGCGCTGTTCGATCTGCTGCCCAAAATGCTGTTTCGCGCGCATCCCAACCAGTTGTGCCTTTCGGCGGCCCGGATTTTCCGGCCCGTTCATTTTGTCCTGCGTCCCCTGGTCGCGGTAGTCGAAACGACGGCGGCGGGGGTGCTGCGCTGGACCGGCGGGCACGCTTTTACCGGCCGGCCCTTCGGCAATCGCGAAGAAATGCGCGCGGTCATGCAGGAATCGGCGCAAGCCTTCACGACCGGCGAACGCGCCATGATCAATCGTGTGCTCGATTTGCAGAATTTCACCGTCCGGCAAATCGCCATGCCCCTGGCCCAGGTGGTGACGGTTGAAACCCAGACGCCCATCGGCCCTGCGCTGGCCCTCGCGCGCGAACGCAAATTTTCGCGCCTGCCGGTCTGGGAAACCCGCGCCGGGCAACGGCGCATTGCCGGATTGTTGATCCTGGGGTCGCTGCTGTTCCGTGATGATCTGGATTTGCAGAAGCCCGCCGCCGCCCACATGACCCCGGCGTTGTTTTTGGACGAGGACACGCGCCTGGAAGTCGCGCTGCGGCGGATGCAGCGCGCCGGTGAACGGCTGGCCATCGTATTGGGACGCGACCGGCACGAATCGGGCGTGGTCACGTTGGAAGACATCCTCAAAGTCATGTTCGGCGAGGTGAAATTGTGAATCCTGACCCGCTGATCCACAACGGCTTGAACCTGCTGTTGGTGGTTGTGCTCGTGCTATTGAACGCCTTTTTTGTCGCGGCGGAACTGGCCCTCGTGCGCATCCGGGACACGCAACTGGCGTCGCTGGCGGCCAAAGGCAATCGCCGCGCTAAAATGGCGCGGCACATCCTCGCGCGCATCGACACCTATATCAGCACGACGCAATTCGGCATCACGCTCGTGAGCATGGCGCTCGGCGTGGTGATCGAACCGGTGTTCCGCGACTTGCTGGCTCCCCTCTTTGACCTGCTCAAAATCACTTCGGCGGAGGCCCAACGTGGCATCGCCATCGGTGTCGGCTTCTTCGTGAACTGTTATTTGCTGATTGTGGCCGGCGAGCTGGTGCCCAAGGCGATTGCCATCCGGCGCACGTTGCAGACATCGTTGTGGGTCGCCGGACCATTGAACTGGTTTTACCGCTTGTCCTATCCGTTCATCTGGCTGCTGCAACACTCGTCCCAGCTGGTGGTGCGGCGGCTGGGCTTTTCCGCAGAGGAACTGCGCACCGCGCCTTCGGAGGAGGAATTGCGCCTCGTGCTGGCCACGACCCGGAGCGCGGCGGGCGGCCGCGATCTCATTCTGAACGCACTGGATCTACGGCATCGCATCGTGCGCGAAGTCATGCGACCGCGTCACGAAATCACCGCCTTCGATACCAATGCAACGCTGGCCGACTGCCTGGCGCTGGCGGAAGAAACGCGTTACTCGCGCTTCCCGCTTTGCGAAAACGGCAACCTGGACAAGACGCGTGGCGTGGTACACATCAAGGACCTTTATCCGGCCGCGCGGGGTCCGGCGCGGCCGGCGGCGGATTTGCTGCCGGTGGCGCGCAAGCTGGTTTACGTTCCTGAAACCGGGCGGCTGGAAAAACTGCTGCAGCTGTTTCTTGAACGAAAATTGCACTTCGCCATCGTCGTGGATGAATACGGCGGCACCGTTGGCATCGTGACGCTGGAGAATGTGCTGGAAGAACTTGTCGGCCAGATTCAGGACGAATTCGACCAGGAAAAGCCGGAACTGGTGCGGGTGGATGAAAATGTCTGGGAAGCCGCCGGCACCCTGCCGTTGCATGGCCTGGAAAAAATCATCGGCGAAACGCCGCACGAGGAGGGCATCGCCACCGCCAGCGGCTGGATGACGCGCAAGCTCAGCGGCTTTCCCAAGGCCGGCGACATCGTGAGGGCCGGCCCTTACGAGTTGCGGGTGGAGGAAATGGACGGCCCACGCGTGGCGCGCCTGAAAATCACCAAACACTCGGTGGAAACGGAATTTCTGAAAAAGCCCGGATTGCCGTTGTAATTACCAGGTCCCGCCGCGCAGGGCTAACACGGTGACGATGGCTGCCATGATTCCATCCGCCACGGCAGCACGCAGAAGTCCATTTTGCGCACAGCCGGCTGCGAACAACAAAACCGCGCCCAGCCAGATGGCGAACGGATGGAAGTCAGGAGTGTTTCTTTTGCCCGGCTGCTTGTTGATCAAGGCGGGCGCAATGACCACCGAGATGAGTACTGAGACCGCCGCCCAGGCCAAAAAGTTCGACACCGGCACACCCTCCCATGTCACCGGAAATTTTGTCGGCGTCCACAACCAGTAATGTTTCACCCGCGAAGCAAACGGTTCCAGGGCGAAATCGAAGAGCAACGTCAGCCCCGCCGTCACCCCGATGAGCCAGAAACCATAAGCATTGATCTTCCGCCACGGACGCAGGACGAGACGTGCCACGCCGCGCGCGTTCAGGACCGCCAGGATCCAGATTAACGGCACAGCCCACGGCAACGTTTTGAAAACCTGCGGTCCGATGCCATCGCCAAATTCGAACGGACCGAAAGGGATGCCAGTGATGGCGCCCAGGGCATGCACCGCGCCGCCCAGCACAGCGATGATGAACACCGACAGGAGGACATTTTGCAGCGGCAACCGCTGCGCCAGCGCGGTGATGGTGCAGACCACCCCTGCCGCCAGCAGCAGGAGTTCCGGCCAGCCGGGATTACCGGGCAGTTTCAACGGCTTGAACAGCATCACCACCACGAGCACAAACACGGCGGCGAATACAACGGTCAACAGCCAGTGAAGGCACAGGGCGACGATGGCTTCGGGAAAGACCTTGCGTTTTTTTCTGAGCGGCATGTATGTCGGGTAATTCTAGTTGAAACAAGCGAGTGCGCAATCTTATGAATGGACAGGTTCACAGGCGCGGATGATGGAAACAATTCGCCCGCGTGGTGCAAATTTTGCCACTCTGCCCTCCTGAGTAAACGAGTCCCGGGATCGGGCAAAATTTTCAGATTGTTATTGCTGCCGGCTTGGCGACAGACTGGGACGTGAACTGGTATTATGCGGTGGGGGACCAGCAAAGGGGCCCCGTCTCAGAAACGCAATTGGATGAACTGGTTCGTTCCGGAAAAATCAACCGGGACACCTTGGTTTGGCATGAAGGAATGGCCGGGTGGCAACCGTGGCATACGGCGCGAGCTGACGGGCCGTCCCCCCTTCCCGGCGGACAAGGCGGCATCGTCTGCGCCGAATGCGGCCGGGTTTTTCCGTTGGGCGAGGTCATCAAGCTGAACAACTCCTGGGTTTGCGCGCAATGCAAACCCATTTTCCTTCAGCGCCTCAGCGAAGGGGCCGCGCCATCCGGGGTCAGCCTGTGGCGACAGGGACGGCGACTGGTCACACGCTCAGAAACACCGTTTCCGGACCGCTGCGTCAAATGCAACGCGCCCGCCAACGGTTTCCGGCTCAAACGCATCCTTTACTGGGCCCACCCGGCTTACCTGCTGCTGCTCCTCTGCAACATACTCATCCTTCTCATTGTCTATTTAATCGTCCGTAAGAAAGCCGTCCTGAACATCGGCCTGTGCGAGCAACACCAGACCCGGCGAAAAACGGGTCTGATCGTCGGTTGGACGGGCACGCTCGTTGGAATTGTGCTTTTGATTGGCGCGGCAGTCATTGAATCGGGCTGGATGGCGCTGACGGGTGTGGCGGTGTTGTTGTTCAGTTGGATCTACGGCGGCGTCCGGGCCTCAACCGTCGCGATTACAAAAATGAACAAAGAAAACGTCGTCTGGGTCAGGGGTGTTCATCCGGACTTTCTCAATCAACTGCCTGAGTGGCCCGGACCGTGATCGGCATGACCGGTGGCTGTTGCTTAGCGCCGCGAAGGCGGACGCTCTACAGGCAGGGAAAACTAACCCGCACGAAGGACGCGAAGCGAATGAAGGAGTTTTTAGCCTCAGATCAGTGCGGATGAAATACAGACCTGAAATTTGTAGTAACGACCTCCCTCACCCCGGCCCTCTCCCCAAGGAGAGGGAGAATCATTCACCTCGTTTTTTGGAATGTCGTGCGTCGGGATTGGCTGGACGGTTTTCCGCAAATCAGAAAATGTGCAAAGGCGACTCCTTCTCCTGGGGGAGAAGGTTGGGATGAGGGCGGATGTTAAAACTAATTGGCGGCGGGGACGGAGGCGAAGGCAGCTTTGTCGCGCCGAAGTGAAACGCAGACGGAAGCGCAGCACCACGGAAAGGGTCGGGGGCGTGGCAGGAGGAATGTTAAGATGCTTTCTTTGGGGCACAGCACTCGGCATATTTTTTCCCACTGCCGCAAGGACATGGATCGTCATGTTCGACATCTTTGTGAGGTGCGTAGATACAAACACCAAATTTAATTCCACGTTCGCCCAAAGCTTTGAGAGTTTTAGCCGAAGCTTCTACTCCCTCGTCGGTTTGTTCCATGAAAAAACCGCAAAATAAATCGATTCTGTACTCGTTTGACAGCGATGCCCAAACGGTCAGGTCCTGCGTCAACTGTCCCAATATCTCATCAACCTGCGCATCCAAATTTTCAGGCTCACGGTCAGTTGCAGCAAGCATCCAAGCCCCAGACTTCCGAACGATGTCTCTAATTTTCGACTTCTTTATTTCACCTTTACGGTAGTTAAGAGTCGGAGTGCCGCCAAGCAGCCTAGAAATTTCATCAGGATCAAGCTTGTCCCCACAGATTCTTAATGATGCAACTGAACGGTGAAGATGTGCCATAGATGTTTCGATTTAACTCATAGTTGCCAAAGCCAGCTCAATCCGCTGCATCACCTTCTCCTTCCCCAGCACTTCCAGCAGATGGTACAGGCTCGGGCCGGAGGTTTTGCCGGTGACGGCCAGACGGCAGGGATGCACCAGCACACCGGCTTTTACACCCAACACCTTGGCGGTCTCCTTGAGCGCAGCCTCGAGCGTCGGAGCATCAAACTTCGGCGCGACCGCAAATGCCTCACGGAGCTTTTCCAGACGCGGCTTGTTTTCGGGCACGAAATCCTTTTTGGCTGCCTCGGCGTCGTATTCAATTTGATCGATGAAATAGAATCCCGCATAGCCGGGCAGCTCGCGGAACAGTTTGAATTTGCCTTTGCAGGTGTCGAGCGCAGCTTTGACGTAGCTCAACGGAAATTTATTCGTGTCAATGCCGGCCTTGGCAAAAGTGTGAACGGCCAGTTCGTAAAAGCGGTCGTCGCCCAACTCGCGCGCGTATTCGCCCTGCAACCAAAGGAGTTTCTCCTGGTCGAATCGCGCGTTGTGCCGGAGGATTTGCGGCAGGTCGAATGCTTCAATGGTTTCGGCGAGCGCCATTTTTTCGCGGTTGTTCTTCGGTGACCAGCCAAGCAGGCACAGATAATTCACGACGGCTTCCGGCAAAAATCCTTCCTCAACATAATTCGTCAACGACGCGCCGGTATCGCGTTTGCTCATCTTGGTGCCGTCGGCGTTCAGAATCAGCGGAATGTGCGCGTAATGCGGCGGATGCACGTCGAAGGCGCGGAACAGCGCAATATGCCGGGCGGTGTTGCTCAAATGGTCCTCGCCACGGATGACGTGCGTGATGCCCATCTCCAAGTCGTCCACGACGTTGGTCAGGTGAAATACCGGCTGGCCGTCGGAGCGCAGAATCACAAAGTCGGGGTCCGACTCCTCGCGGTCGGTCAGTTTGCGGACAACCTCGCCGACGACGAGATCGCGAATGGTGACCGGCTCGCGGGTCATTTTGAACTTCACTGCACCTTCGTGTTCATAAGCCAGATCGCGCGACAGGAGTGCTTCGACGCGGCGCTGATAATTTTCCTTTCGCTGGCTTTGGAAATACGGGCCGCGATCGCCTTTGCCGGCGCCGGTGGCGTCGCCCGTGAGCGGGCCTTCGTCCCAATCGAGGCCGAGCCAGCGCAGGCCGTTCAGGATGACGTCCACAGCCTCCTGCGAATTGCGCGCGGCGTCAGTGTCCTCGATGCGGAGGATGAAGGTGCCGCCGGTGTGGCGGGCGTAAAGCCAGTTGAACAGGGCCGTGCGCGCCCCACCGATGTGCAGGTAACCGGTCGGCGACGGCGCAAAACGAACGCGCGGTTTCATGGGCTTGATTTAACCACGGATGAACACGGATGAACACGGATAAAATGCTACGACTCCCTCAACCTCAGCGGGAAGGATCCAGTTGATGCAATACTTCGCAGAGCCTGACCAAACGCGGCACCGGCACGCCGGCTGTTTGCGCCTGGCGCAGCGGTTCAAGGAACATGCCCTCCAGTTCCAACGGCTGACCGCGCTCGAAATCAACAAGCGTGGACGCCTTGTAAGCGCCCATAATGCGCGTCCGGTTGATGTTTTCCTCCGCCAGCGATTGCGGAATCTCAAAACCCAGCGCGTTGGCGGCGGCAATGACTTCGAGCATCAGTTCGCGGACGAGCTTTTCCCAGCGCGGTTCGCCGAGCAGGATGTCTGTGGTCAAGACCGGTTGAGAGTTGAAGGTTGCGGGTTGAGAGACCAGCGCTTCATAACCGGCGGTGCCGGCCACACCGAGGCCGTTGAAGGGAATGTTCCAGACGAGTTTCTCCCAATGCGTGCAGGCGAGATTCTCGGTAATGTCACAGGCAACGCCCGCCTGGCGAAAAAGCGCGGCCAGTTCGCGGGTGCGGGGTTGCGGCGGTCGTTGAAATTCACCGAGCACGACCTTTCCGTGCGCCGTGTGGTGGATGACGCCCGGCTCGACGCGGTTGAGACAGACGAAGCAGAGACCGCCCAGGATTTGTTCCGGCGGGAACAGGCCGGCCAATTGTTCCTCGTTGCCCACCCCATTTTGGAGTGTGACAACGGCCGTGCGCGGACCGACGAGCGGCGGGAGCAGTTTCGGGAACTGGTCGTTGGCGGTGGTCTTCAACCCGATGAGGACCACATCACACGCGCCGATTTCCTCCGGCGTCCGAGCGCACCGGGGTTGAACGTGAAAATCACCGTCAATGCTGCGGATAATCACACCTTTCCGGCGCACGACGTCGTAGTCGGAGCGAAGCAGGAAATGCACGTCCTGTCCGCTCCGGCAGAGCCTGGCGCCGTAGAAACTGCCCAGCGCCCCACAGCCGACCACGGCAATCTTCATCCCCGGAAGTTAATAGTTAGTAGTTAACAGTCAGCAGGATAAGACGCAAAAACTCATTGGTTTTGCCACTGGCTACTGACCACTAACTACTGACTAAATGATAAAAAAGGCGCTCCGAACCAATCGGAGCGCCCGTAGAAATCTGAAAACTACTTGGCACCGAGGATGGCATCCTTCGCGGCCTTGGCGACGCGGAATTTCACGACGCGTTTGGCGGGAATCTGGATGGTTTCGCCGGTCTTGGGGTTGCGGCCCAGGCGGGCGGCGCGGTTACGCAGCACCAGTTTGCCAATGCCGGGCAGCGTGAACGTGTCCTTCGCGTGCTTGTACGCGAGTTCGGCAATGTGATCGAGAATTTCCACCGCTTGCTTCTTGGAAATAGCAGCCTTTTCGGCAACTGCGGCGGCGAGTTGGGATTTGGAGAGGGCTTTTGACATATCGTCGGTGTCCTTCGGTTGTTGTTTTAATTTGTCTGGTTTCGTTAAAAAGTCATTCGACTCGCGCCGAATTAAAGGCCTTCACCCGCGGCGTGCAAGCAAAAAACGTAAAAAAATCACGGTTTTTTATCGCGTACCGGACTTGACTTCGCCGAAGGTTTTCCCACCATCCGCTGCGTGGCGCTCTTCACGATCAAAAGCGATTTCAGCTACGACGTGGTCCGCAAAATTTTTGAAGGCGGCATGGGCGTGGTTTACGAAGCCGAGCAGCACGGCGCGCGCGACTTTGCCAAGCGCGTGGCCATCAAGATTATCCGGCCCAATTTCGCCAGCCAGAAGATGTTCATCGAGAATTTCATCGGCGAGGCCAAGCTGGTCGCCGACCTGATTCATACGAACATCGTCCAGACCTACCATCTCGGCGAGGCCAACGGCGCCTGTTTCATCTGCATGGAATTGATCCGCGGTGCGAATCTGGAGCAATTCACCCGTCAACTGGTGGAAAAAAAACGCACCCTGTCCAAGGAACTTGGCGTGTTCATCACGAGCCGCGTGGCGCGCGGGCTGGCCTACGCACACGCCAAAACCGACAAGGACGGCAAGCCGCTCGGCATTGTTCACCGCGACGTGAGCTTTAAAAACATCATGATTGCGTTCGAGGGCGACGTGAAATTGACCGATTTTGGCATCGCCAAGGCGCGCGGTTTTCTGACCGACCAGGAGGGCGAAGTGGTGGCGGGCAAAGCCGATTATATGAGCCCCGAACAGGCTAATTTTCAGGTCACCGACAAACGTTCCGACCTGTTTTCCACCGGCGTCGTGCTTTCCCATTTGCTGCTGGGGCGAAACATTTTCAAGGGGGCAACGGCCGAGGAATCCCGCCAGCGTATCATCAATCAGCCCATCCCCGATTTCCGCACCCTGGACGAGCGCATCGATGACGGGCTTAATGACATTCTGCAACATTGCCTGACGCGCGATTTGAAGCGCCGCTACGCGACCGCCGATGAATTGATGTACGACCTCGAGTATTACATCTACCACGGCGGCTATGGTCCCACGAACGAAACGCTCGGCAAATTCATCCGCGAACTTTTCAACCAGACCGATCCGCGCAGCGTCACGGCGGACAAGCACAACAAGACCGCCATGCTCGAAGAATCCGCACGGCTCAAGCAACGCGCCAAATGAATGAAACGGCTCTCCGCCAGTGCCGTAAAAATCGGCCTGCTGCAGACTGCCTGTTCGGCGGACCCCGGCGCGAATCTCCAGCAAACTCTGGCCCTGGCTGAACGCGCGGCGCGGCGCGGCGCCCAAATCATCTGCACCCAGGAATTGTTCCGGTCGCAGTATTTCTGCCAGCGCGAAGATCATAAAAATTTCAAGCTGGCTGAAACCATCCCCGGTCCGAGCACCGACGCCTTTGGCAAATTCGCAAAAAAATACAACGCGGTTGTCGTCGTGTCGCTTTTTGAGAAGCGTGCGGCCGGCGTTTACCACAACACCGCCGCCGTCATTGACGCCGACGGCTCCTTGCTGGGCATCTATCGCAAGATGCACATTCCCGACGACCCGCTCTATTATGAGAAATTTTACTTCACACCCGGCGATCTCGGCTTCAAGGCATGGCGGACGAAATATGCGAAAATCGGCGTGCTCGTCTGCTGGGACCAATGGTACCCCGAAGCGGCGCGGCTGACCGCCTTGCAGGGCGCGCAAATTTTATTTTACCCGACCGCGATTGGCTGGCATCCGGGTGAAAAGAAAAAATACGGCGCAGGTCAGCACCATGCCTGGGAAACCATCCAGCGCAGCCATGCCATCGCCAACGGCTGTTATGTCGCCGTGCCGAACCGCATCGGGCACGAGAAACTCGCGGGCCGGGGCATCGAGTTCTGGGGACAAAGTTTCGTGGCGGGCACGTCCGGTGAAATGCTCGCCCGGGCCGGTGCGCGGAAAGAGGAGGTTTTGATTGTGCCAGTGGACCTTGCCCAGGTGGACGTGACGCGCACCCACTGGCCCTTCCTCCGTGACCGCCGGATTGATGCCTATGGCAACCTCACCAAACGGTTCGTCGACTAACCCGGGCCCAAAATCCCTGGTCTGGCTCACCGGCGCGAACGGACTTATCGGAAACTACCTGGTCCGGACAGCGCCGGAACTTGCGCCGACCTGGCGAGTGCGGGCATTGACACGCGTACAGCTTGAACTGCTCGATTTCGCCGCCGTCCGCCGCGAGTTCCGGAAAGACCAGCCGCAACTGGTCATTCACTGTGCCGCCATGAGCGGCATTGCGGAAACCCAGGCCGATCCCGCCCTCGCCCGGCGGGTAAATGTCGAAGTCCCCGAATTGCTTGCGGAGCTGGCGGCGGACGTTCCGTTCGTTTTCTTTTCGACGGACCTGGTTTTCGACGGCCGGAAGGGAAATTATGCCGAGACCGACCCGGTGAAGCCGATCCACATTTACGGCGAAACCAAGGCTGTCGCCGAACAAATTATCCTGAAAAATCCGCGGCATCTGGTCGTGCGCACTTCCATCAACGGCGGTATTTCGCTTGCGGGCAATCGCGGCTTCAACGAACAGCTGTGGTTGGCCTGGAAAACGGGGCGGAAAATGAAATTATTCACGGACGAATTTCGCTGCCCGATTTTCGCCGGCGAAACGGCGCGCGCGGTTTGGGAATTGGCAACCCAAAACCATGCCGGATTATTTCACGTGGCCGGGGCGGAAAAACTGTCGCGCTGGCAAATCGGGCAACTTCTGGCCCAACGCCGGCCCGAATTCAAGGCAAACATTGAACCCGGCTCGGCGGGGGATTTTCCCGGCCCGCCACGAGCGCCAGATACCTCATTGGATATTTCCAGGGTCCAGCAGATTTTATCCAAACCCCTGCCCGGCTTCGGCGCATGGCTGGCGGCACATCCCGCTGAGCCATTTTGATTGCGGGTGGCCGGACGTAAGCCGGCTTGGTTCTTTTAGAGCGGACTCAGATCCGCTGCTACAAAGATTATTTTGCCTTTAACTCTAAAATTGTGATGGAGTAACGTGGGAATTCACGGGTAAAATCAGCGCCGAGTCCGTCAACTGTTTCGGTAGTCGGAACGATTTTTGTCGGTTCTTGCAGGGAATTAGTGTCGTCCGGGCTGCCCGCCTGCATCACGGTTGACGTGCCTTCGGATTCAACGGCAGAAACACCGTTGATTTCAATTTTCACCGTTTGCGGCGTGTTGAGGCGGCTTACGACTTTCAGATAAATCGTGCCGCTCGCGCTGTCCCGCGTGGCGTCAAAAAACAGCGTCGGCACTTCCAGAGCGGACGGCGGCGCCGGCTCTACGCCATTCCGACGGCGAGCGGGCGGGTGCCAGGTGTAGGTCGGAATACCCTGCGCCTCGGTCGCCAGCACCTCGTCGCCATGGTGTGTGCTGAACATCTTTTGGGCGTAGTAGGATGGCGAGCCGTAGCTGGTGAGAGCATCATAACCGATCAGGTCGCTACGCCATTGCATTGAACCGCCCCGCTGGAGATCGCTCACGTTGACGAAAAGCGGTGCGTAACTCGACATGACCACCAGGTCGGAGTTGCGCTCCATGCAGCACATCCACGCGGCGTCACCCAGCGCGCCCGCCATGTTGGGTGTGGGCGAGCCGACGCGGGTGGCCCATTCACCGACGAAGACCCTGGTCTTGCCGCCGCGCGGCCGCGTGTCATACAGGTGCGACTGCGCCTCCATTTCCTCCTGCGAACGGTAATAATGTTCGTCCATCAAGTCCGGCTCGCGGCTTTTCACCCGCGCCGTGGCGATGACCTGCAGGTCGGGATATTTCGCCTTGATCGCATCGTAAAATTGCGTGAACCGTCCATCGTAGCTGCCGGACCGGTCAAACCAATCTTCATTGCCGACTTCGGCGTAATTCAAAACAAATGGCGCGGGATGGCCGTCCCTGGCGCGCTGCGCACCCCACTTCGTGTCCGGGCCGCCAGTCACATATTCAATTTCGTCGAGCGCGTCTTGAACGTAGGGCTCAAGGTCGGGGCCGGGTTTGACGTAATCGTGGCGCAGCGAATAACCTGCATAAACTGCCAGCACCGGTTGCATTTGCAAATCCTCGCACCATTCGAGAAATTCCAGCAGCCCCATGCCATCCGTGGACCAGTAGCCCCACGGGCTGCGATGGCCGGGGCGCTGCGAAACGTCCCCGATGGTTTTCTTCCAGTCAAAGCGCTCGTTGAGGTACTCGCCTTCGAGGTAATTACCGCCGGGAAACCGCAGGAACGCCGGGTGCATGTCGGCCAGCAACTGCATAAGGTCAACCCGATTGCCGTTCGGGCGGCCGTGGTAGGTCGGCGGGAACAGTGAAACCTGCTGGAACCAGACGGTCCCCTGCCTGCTGAAAAATGTCCCCGGCTTCGTCGTGGAAATCACCAGCCGGTTGTTTTTGGAGGAATCGAGGCCGCCAGTTGTCAGCACGACTTCATACTTTTGCCATTCGCTGGAAATTTTTGGGACGGTGGCGCTGGCGATGGACTCGGTCACCTCGCCGGGAAAGAACTGGAATCCCGTTGGTGGTTTGACGGTCACGTTGTGGGAGTCAACCACATGGACGAGGCTGACGGTCAGCGGACCGCGGAAGTGCTTGCCTTTGGCGTAAAATGACGCGCGATAGGTCGTGTTCGGTTTTACAGGAATTCCCCAGAAACCGTCGTTGGCGATGCTCACCGGCGCCTTTTCCGAAGCCTTGCTCGTATCCAGTTTCAGGCTCACGTTCAGAGCCGAATTCAGCGGCTGGTTCGTGTCGAGGGAGATCGAACCGTTCATGGCGCTCCAATACATCGCATTGGTCCGATTCGCCCGGAATGTCCGGTTCCGCACCAGCTCGCCATAAAGCCCGCCTTCGTACGAATAATTGATTTCCTCCGTCATCAAACCGTAGAGCATCGGGCTGACGCGGGCGGTGACCCGGTCGGCCTTGATCTGCAACACAGGGATGGAATTCGAATGAACTTCGGCAGAGTTGGTCGCCCCAAAATCGGCATTGGTTTGGGCGTTCAGCGGGATGGTCGGGCTGGCCATGACGGCCAGCAATAGAGCAAGTTGGGTGGACAATTGCTTTCCAGGCAAATGAATCGTAAGCATGGCAAAAAAATGAATTTTTCGCGGCAAAAGTCCATCATTAATCCGAGCGACATTGATTTTCAGTAAACGGAAAAAACTTTGTTCCCTGGCTCCTTCGTTGTTAATTCCCGGCATGAATTCCGGATCCGCCCCCGTCGATCGCCAATATCGCGGACGACTCGCGCCGTCGCCGACGGGCTATCTGCATCTGGGCCACGCCCGGACATTCTGGACGGCGCAGGAACGGGCACGAGCGAATGGCGGCACGCTGGTTTTGCGGAACGAAGACATTGATTCCACGCGCTTCAAGCTGGAGTTCGTTTCACAAATGATCGAAGACCTGCACTGGTTCGGTTTTGAATGTCAGGAAGGGCCGGATTGCGGCGGCCCCTTCGCGCCTTACCATCAAAGCGGGCGATTTCACCTTTATCGCGCGGCCCTGGAAAAATTGCGCCACGGCGGGTTCATTTATCCGTGCACGTGTTCGCGTAAGGACGTCCGGCAGGCCGCCAGCGCGCCGAATCTTGGCGAAGACAACGAACCGATTTATCCCGGCACCTGCCGGAATAAAGAAACCTCAGCTCTCAACCTTCAACCTTCAACCCGCTTCAACTGGCGCTTCCGTGTTCCCGACGGTACAACCATTTCATTCACCGACGGGAATTTGGGGCCGCAGCAGTTCGTCGCCGGCGGGCATTTTGGTGATTTTGTCGTCTGGCGGCATGACGATGTTCCGGCGTATCAATTGGCCTGTGTGGTGGATGACGCGGCGATGCAAATCGCCGAGGCGGTGCGCGGGGCGGACCTGCTGGTGAGCACGGCCCGGCAGATTTTGCTTTACCGCGCGCTCGGCCTGAACCCACCTGCTTTTTTTCACTGCCCCTTGATGTGCGACAAAACCGGCGAGCGGCTGGCCAAGCGTTACGACGCCCTGAGCTTGCGGACGCTGCGCGCCAGCGGGAAAACGCCGGAATCATTGCGCCAGGAATGCTTTTAATCCTCCCACCCCGGCCCAAATTTTGTCAAAAATTGCTTGTGAATTATTTCACGACCAGGCAATCTTTTCAGCCTTTCAGGCCCGCAATCCGGTTTGCCCAAACAGGCAATCCGTGTGGACTGAAGGGACTTATATAAGTGAAACGATTCGGCACAATCATATTGGCCTGTGCATTCTTCGCCGCGGTTTTTGCGGTGAGCTTGAAGGCGCAGCCGGCGTCTCCGCCAGCGGCAGGGCCCTCAGCTCCGACCTCCGGTGCTCCGGCGGCCGAGGGGACCCCGGTCGGGAAGGCCGGAGCCGGTTCGGAACTTGTGCCCGCCGCCCCGCCGGTGCTGTTCACGGTTCTGGGGTTGCCGGTGACCAATTCGATGATTTGCACGTGGATTGTCGCGGCACTCATCATTGTTATTGTTCGCGTGACGACGTGGAAAAGCATCAGGGAAATTCCGTCCGGGGGACAAAACCTGATGGAGACGCTCATTGAAGCCTGGGAAAGGTTGATTAACGACATCCTCGACAAACGGGTCGCAGGCTGGGTTTTCCCCTTCGCAACAACTTTTTTCATTTTCATTGTGGTTTCGAACCTGGTGGATCTGGTTCCGGGCGTCGGCAGCATCGGCTCGTATCACAACGGACAGTTCACGCCGTTCTTTCGCCCTCCGACCACCGATGCAAACCTGACCGTGGCGATGGCCGGGATTTTTTTGGTGATGAGCCTTTACTGGGCGGTGCGCTTCGACGGGTTTTGGGGGCTCATCAAACACATTTTCGGCGTGAAGATGCAGACGAACAAGTGGGCTTATCCCCTTTTTTTCCTGTTGTTTGTTTTCATCGGGGCGATGGAATTGCTTTCCATCGGCTTCGCGCGGCCGGTGGCGCTGGCCATGCGCCTTTACGGCAATATTTTCGCCGGTGAAAGCATTCTGGACATGATATTCCATAACCAATCGCTACTGTTAAGCCTGGTCCTTTCGTCGTTCATGTATTTTTACGAGACATTCGTCTGCATCGTGCAGGCGTTTGTCTTTGCCATGCTGGTCGTGGCGTTCGTCGGCACGATGTGCACGCACACCGAGGAAAACGGCCATTGAACAATTTTAAATTTGCTCCGGCGCAGAATGCCAGGGCGTCAACCAAAACCAACAGAAAGAGAAAATTATGATGCTCGCACAAGCAGCCGGCAGCATTGCCGGCAACATTCACATCGGCCTGGCCTTCGGCGGCGCGGCCATCGGCATCGGCATCGCCACGGCCGGTGGCGTCATCGCCATGAGCCGCAATCCCGGAATGTTCGGTAAAATCCTGACGTTCATGTTCGTTGGCATCGCCCTGGCGGAAGGCTGGGCGGTCATCGCGTGGCTCGTCGTAAAATAATCCCGCCATGGACGCTTTAGGAATCCAGTGGAAGATCCTGCTCGCGCAGACGATCAGTTTTTCCGTCGTGCTGTTCTTCTTGTGGCGTTTTGCCTACCGACCCGTCTTCGCCATGCTCGAAGCGCGCCGGCAGAAAATCGCCGAAAGCCTGGCCAACGCCGAGAAGATCAAGGCGCAACTCGCCAAGACCGAGACTGACCGCCAGGCGGTATTGTCCCAGGCCGGTGACCTCGCCGACAAAATGATTGAGGAGGCACGGGCCGCCGCGACCCGTGTGCGCGAAGTCGAGACGCAAAAGGCCGTCGCCGCCGCCGAACAAATCATCGCCAAGGCGCGCGAAGCCGCCACCCAGGACCACGACCGGATGCTGGACGAATTGAAACGGGAGGTTGGGCGCCTGGTGGTGCAGACCACCACGACGGTCACCGGCAAAATT
Organism: Verrucomicrobiia bacterium; assembly: GCA_025451535.1. Lineage (GTDB taxonomy): Bacteria > Verrucomicrobiota > Verrucomicrobiia > Limisphaerales > UBA11358 > UBA11358. Next base: position 13,076 of record JANWKE010000079.1, on the reverse strand, counting down.
TTAACACCGGAAGATCAACGGCGGCTGGCGGAGGAAACCGAAAGACAATTGACAGCGTAAAAATACCATTGGTAGGGCCGACCTGCCGGTCGGCCGGACGCGCGGCAGCGCGTCCCTACCAAATGCAGGAATGAAAATCTCCAAACTGGCGCAACGCGAAGCCCGGCAGCTGTTCCACAGTTGCCGGGTGAACGGTTTGCTGGACGATAACCGCGTCCGGCAGACCGTGACTTTGTTGCTGGCGAAAAAGCCGCACGGCTTTGTGGAAATTTTATCGCGCCTGCACCGGCTGGTGAAACTGGATTTGGAACAGCGCGCCGCGCGCGTCGAAAGCGCCACGCCGTTGCCGGCCGATTTGCAGGCGGACGTGGCGAATCAAATCAAAAAGATTTACGGCTCCGGCGCCGACATCACGTTCAGCCAGAACCCGGCGCTGATTGGCGGGCTGCGCATCCAGGTTGGCAGCGACCTTTACGACGGCAGCGTACGGATGCGGCTGGAAAAATTGGAACAAAGTTTTTGACCGGCGGAAAAGAACGAAACATTTATGAGCAATCTATTGCAGGAAATTGAAGCCCAAATTGCGGGCGTGAAGCTCGCGACGGCGAAACAAAACGTCGGCGTTGTCCGCGAAATCGGCGACGGCGTGGCCAAAATTGAAGGCCTTACCGACGCGATGCTCAACGAGATGCTGGACTTCGGCCACGGCATCACCGGTATCGCGCTGAATCTGGAAGAAACCGAGGTCGGTGCGATCATTCTCGGCGATTACACTGAAATCAAGGAAGGCGACGAGGTTCGCACGACGGGCCGGCTGTTGCAGGTGCCCGTCGGCAAAGGCCTGCTCGGCCGCGTTGTCAACGCGCTCGGCCAGCCGCTGGACGGCAGGGGCGCCATCAAGGAAAGCGGATTTTATCCGGTGGAAAAAATCGCGCCCGGCATCATTAAACGCAAGTCCGTCAGCCAGCCGGTCCAAACCGGCATCATGGCCATTGATGCCATGATCCCCATCGGCCGCGGCCAGCGCGAGTTGATCATCGGCGATCGTTCAACCGGCAAGACGACGATTGGCGTGGACACCATTATCAATAACGCGCGGCTTAATCAGGCCGCCGCGCAGACGGGTGATAAAAATTACCGGCCGCTGTACTCCATTTACGTCGCCATTGGCCAGAAACAGTCGAACATCGCGCGGGTCATCGGGGTTTTGGAGGAAGCGGGCGCAATGCCTTACACCATTGTCGTGACCGCTTCGGCCTCCGATTCGGCCACCAACCAATACCTCGTGCCGTTCGCCGGCGCGGCCATCGGTGAATGGTTCATGGACAACGGCATGGATGCGCTCATCATTTACGACGATTTGTCGAAGCACGCCGTCGCGTACCGGCAGGTTTCGCTCGTGCTCAAGCGCCCGTCGGGCCGCGAGGCGTATCCCGGCGACGTGTTTTATCTGCACAGCCGCCTGCTCGAACGCAGTGCGCGCGTTTCCGAAAATTACGGCAACGGTTCGCTCACCGCGCTGCCCATCATCGAGACGCAGGCCGGCGACGTCTCGGCTTACATTCCGACCAACGTGATTTCCATCACCGACGGGCAGATTTATCTGGAAACGGATTTGTTTTATCAAGGCGTGCGTCCGGCGATCTCCGTCGGTTTGTCCGTAAGCCGCGTCGGCTCGGCGGCGCAGGTCAAGGCGATGAAACAGGTCGCCGGCCGCATCAAGGGCGACCTGGCGCAGTTCCGCGAGCTGGCGGCGTTTGCGCAGTTTGGTTCAGACCTCGACGCCCGGACACAGGCGCAACTCGAGCGCGGCAAGCGCATCGTGGAAGTTTTCAAGCAGCAACAATACCATCCGCTGCCGGTGGAGGCGCAGGTGGCGGTGCTTTGGACGGTGCAGAATAATTTCATGGACGACGTGCCGGTGGAGAAGATCAAGGATTTTCAGGCCAAACTCACCGACTACCTCAATACGCGCAAAGCGGATTTGTTGACGAAGATCCGCAGCGAGAAGGCCATCAGCGACGCCCTGGCGGCGGAGTTGAAAGCGGCGGTGACCGAGTTCAAGCAAACGTATCACTAAATTTTCATGGTCAGCTACAAAACCAAAACCGTGCCAGTGCTACGGATCGAAGATATGATTTATCTGATTCGCGGGCAGCGGGTCATGCTGGATTTCGATTTGGCACGGATTTATGGCGTGACCACGAAACGGCTGAAGGAACAGTTCCGACGAAACGCCGGAAGATTCCCCAATGACTTTGCGTTTGAACTTACAAACCAAGAACTTACATACTTGAGGTCGCAAATTGCGACCTCAAGTTTGCACGGTGGACATCGCCATTTGCCAGTGGTTTTCACCGAGCATGGCGCACTGATGTTGGCCAGTGTTTTGAACAGTCAAACGGCGGTCGAAGCCAGTGTCCGCGTGGTGCGCGCCTTTGTATTGATGCGCGAACAACTGGCTGCGCACAAGGAATTGGCGCAAAAGCTGAACGAATTGGAAAATCGTGTCAGCGGACATGACGAGGCCATGGCCAACTTATTTGAAGCGATCCGGCAATTGATTGAACCGCCGTTGCCGGAAAAGCGGCGCGAGATTGGTTTTCACGTTCGCGAAACCGCACCACCCTATCGCGTCAGGACCGTCAGAACCTGCCGGAGAAAATAATTTTACATGCCCAGCACGCGCGACATACGCCGACGCATCCGCTCGGTCAAGAACACCGCCCAAATCACCAAGGCGATGCAGATGGTGGCGGCGGCCAAGATGCGCAAGGCGCAGCAGGCCGCGCTGGCGGGGCGACCGTACGCGGCGTTGATGAATGAAGTGCTGGCCCGGGCCGCGGCGCGCACGGTGGCCTTCAAACATCCGCTCCTGGAAATGCGTCCGGTCCGGAAACGCGCCGTCATTCTCGTGAGTACCGACCGCGGTTTGTGTGGCGCGCTCAACAGCAATTTGTTCCGCGAAGCGGTGAAATTCAACCAGAGCAACGCAGTCTTTATCACCGCCGGGCGCAAGGCGGCGCAATTCGCTGCCCGTGTACGACGTCCGCTCGCCGCCGAGTTCACTTACCAGGACACACCGCAATTCGGCGAGGCGCGGGCGATTTCCAAATTCGCGCAGGATTTGTTCCTCAAAGGCGAGGTGGATGCGGTGGATATTTTGTTCACCAATTTTATTTCAACCCTGACCCAGCAGCCGAAGGTCGCCCCGTTCCTGCCGATTGGAAAAATTGCGGCCGTGCGGGCCGGGCACAGCGGCGCGCCGGAGCCGGAACCGTTGTCGCCCACCGTGACCACGGATGTCTTCGAATTTGAACCGGACGAGATCACGGTGCTGGGGGCGTTGCTGCCGCACAGCCTGAGTTTCCGGATTTACCAGATTCTGCTGGAAGCCAGAGCCAGCGAACACAGCGCGCGCATGGTGGCGATGAAAAACGCCACGGACAATGCGCAACAACTCATCAAAGGACTGACGCTCGAATACAACAAATTGCGCCAGTCGAACATCACGAAGGAACTCCTGGAAATCGCCACCGCGCAAATGGCGGTGGGTTGAAATCATTTCGCATATGAACAAAGGCAAAATCGTTCAAATTATCGGGCCGGTCGTGGACGTGGAATTCCCCGGTCAGCCGCCCGCCATTTACAACGCGCTGACAGTCGAGTACGAGGTGTCCGGCACCGGTAAAACCAGGCAGACGCTCGAAATCGAACAACATCTCGGCGACAACTGGGTGCGCTGCGTTTGCATGGGTTCCACTGAAGGCATGAAGCGCGGATACGAAGCGGTGGACACCGGCGGCCCCATTTCCATGCCGGTGGGTGAGGCCATCATGGGCCGCGTGTTCAACGTCGTCGGCGAGCCGGTGGACGAACGCGGACCCGTCAAGGCCGACAAGTTTTATCCGATTCACCGCCCGGCCCCGACATTGCTGGATCAATCCACTTCGCCGCAGGTGCTCATGACCGGCATCAAGGTGATTGACCTGATCTGCCCGTTTTTGAAAGGCGGCAAGGTCGGCGCGTTCGGCGGCGCCGGCGTCGGCAAGACGGTCGTCATCATGGAACTCATCAACAACATCGCCAAGCTGCATGGCGGCATTTCGATGTTCGCGGGCGTGGGTGAACGCACCCGTGAAGGCAATGACCTCTACAACGAAATGATTGAAGCCGGCGTGATCAAGGTTGAAAAGGATGACAAGGGCCATCCTAAATTGGGCGCGAACGGCCTGCCCATTCTCAAAGGCGGTTCCAAAATCGGCCTGGTGTACGGCCAGATGAACGAACCGCCCGGTGCGCGTTTGCGCGTGGCCCTCTCGGCGCTCGCTGTTACCGAATATTTCCGCGACGAGAAAAACCAGGATGTGTTGCTGTTCATTGACAACATTTTCCGTTTCTCCCAGGCCGGTTCGGAAGTGTCGGCGTTGCTGGGCCGCACGCCCAGCGCCGTCGGTTACCAGCCGACCCTGGCGGCCGAAATGGGCGATTTGCAGGAACGCATTACCTCGACCAAGAAAGGTTCCATCACGTCGTTCCAGGCCGTGTACGTGCCGGCGGATGACCTGACCGACCCCGCGCCCGCGACCACGTTCGCGCATCTGGACGCGACGATTGTGCTGGAACGCGCCATTGCCGAGCTGGGCATTTATCCCGCCGTGGACCCGCTGGCCTCGACCAGCCGCGCGCTCGCCCCGGATATTGTCGGGCAGGAACATTACGAAGTTGCACGCGGCGTGCAGAAGGTTTTGCAGCGATACAAGGATTTGCAGGACATCATTGCCATTCTTGGCATGGACGAACTCTCGCCCGACGACAAGCTCACCGTATATCGCGCACGCAAGATTCAACGATTCCTGAGCCAGCCGTTTTCGGTGGCGGAGGTGTTCACCGGCCGGTCAGGTAAACAGGTGCCCGTCGCCGAAACTGTCCGGGGGTTCAAGGAAATCCTGGAAGGCAAACACGACGAGGTGCCCGAACAGAATTTCTATATGAAGGGTGGCATTGAAGAAATTAAAGAATAGTCGAATGAGTAACCGGTTAAATGAGTGATTCGCCGTCCAATCCAAACTCATTTAATTGATTTAACCCGTTACCAGTTACAAACCCAATGGCCGCAACCATAAAACTCGAAATTGTCACGCCGGAAGCGAAAATCTTCTCCGATGACGTGGACATGGTTACGCTCACCGGCGGCGAAGGGGAGATGGGCATCCTGCCACAACACATGCCGTTGATGACGCAACTGGTCGCGGGTGAAATTGTCGCGCAGAAAGGCAAGGAAACCATTTTTATCTGTGTCGGCGACGGTTTCGTGCAGGTTACCGGCGACCGCGTGGCCATCCTCACCGACATGGCCATTAACGCGGACAACATTGACGAGGCCAGGGCCGAGGAGGCGTTGCGCCGGGCCGAGGCGCGGCTGGCGGAGAAAATCAGCGACGAGGAAGCCGCGCGCGTTCAGGCCGCGCTCGCGCACGCCACCATGCAGCTCAAAATAAAACGGCGGCGAGGTTGATATGGCCGCGGGGCACAGGCGGCCCCGGTCAACATTCCATTTGCCTTGTCGCGAATAACCGGCAAGATTTTGCGCCATGCACAGATTTTTTGTTTTCGTTTCCGCACTTGGGTTCGCGTTCAACTTGTTGGCCCGGGAGGACACACTGCTGGATTCGGACTGGCGTTTCAAACCCGGCGACATCCTGGGCGCAGAGGCCGTAAACCTGAGCGACACCAACTGGCAAACCGTTTCCATTCCGCACAACTGGGGCTGGGAAGCAGCGCAACAGGGCAAAGACTATTACCGCGGGCCGGGCTGGTACCGGCGCGAGCTGGATCTTAAACCGCAGGCCGGCCAACGCTACTTTCTGCGGTTCGAAGCCGCGAGCCTTTTCGCCGACGTTTATGTGAACGGCGATTTTCTCGGCGAGCATCGCGGCGGGTTCGGCGCGTTCTGTTTTGAAATCACCGGGCACCTGGCGGCCAGCGGCACCAATCTGATTGCCGTGCGCGTCAGCAATTCCTGGGAACCGGACATCGCACCGCTGAGCGGCGATTTTTCGGTTTACGGCGGCATCTATCGACCGGTGCATTTGATCGAAACCGCGGAGGAAAACTTCACCCTCACCGACCACGGCTCACCCGGCGTCATTTGGAGGCAAACGAGTGTCACGAAGAAAAGAGCCGTAATTGATGTGACCGCGCAGATTTCCAACGGCACGCGGAACAGCCAACCGCTGACATTGGTCACGGCCGTGTTCGACGCGAAAGGAAAAAAGGTCGTCGAAACCAGACAACCGGTGGTTTTGGCGCCGAATACGACAGCGCCATACTGGCTGCGCATGGAGTTGACGCACCCGCATCTGTGGAATGGACGTTTGGACCCCTATCTTTACCGGGCAGTGGTTGAACTGCGTTCAACCAACGGCATCGTAGATACGGTCGGGCAACCACTCGGTCTGCGATTTTACCGGGTGGACCCGGACAAGGGATTTTTCCTCAACGGCAAGCCATACGCCCTGCACGGCGTGGACCGGCATCAGGACCGATGGAACAAGGGCTGGGCGATTTCCGACGCGGACATGGACGAGGACATGCGGCTCATCCAGGAAATCGGCGCCACGGTTGTCCGCTGTGCGCATTACGAACACAGTGATTATTTTTACAGCCTGTGCGACAAGGCGGGCATTCTGGTCTGGGCGGAAATTCCGCAGGTCAATGAAATCAATGCCTCGGCGCGATTTGCCGAAACTTCGCGCGGCCAGTTGCTGGATCTGATCCGGCAAAACATCAATCACCCTTCGATTTTCACCTGGAGCCTGTTCAACGAAATCGGCTTGGGCAAGACTCCGGACCCGGAACGCGAGTTGCAGGATTTGAACAACCTCGCGCACAGCGAAGACCCGACGCGCCCGACCATCGGCGCCACTTGCACGGATAAATTTCCGCAAATGAACAAGATTCCTGACCTGCTCGGCTGGAACATATACCCCGGCTGGTATAGCGGCTGGGGAACCACAAGCGATATTGCCAAACTGCTGGATAAACATCGTTACGACAGCCAGCACGGTGGCTTTTGCGTGAGCGAATACGGCGCCGGCGCAAATCCGGGGCAGCATGAACAAAACCCGGCCCAACCGAACCCCGGCGGCCCATGGCATCCGGAGGAATGGCAGGCGATGGTGCACGAAACCGTATGGCCGGTCATGAAATCGAAGCCGTATGTCTGGGGCACGTTCGTCTGGAATATGTTCGATTTTGCCGTCAGCACACGCCACGAAGGCAGCGTGCCCGGCCGCAACGACAAGGGTCTGGTAACCTATGACCGCAAAACCAGGAAGGACGCCTTTTATTTTTACAAGGCCAATTGGTCGGAGGAACCGGTATTGTACATCACTGACCGGCGGTTCACCGAACGCACGAACGCCGTCACGGACGTGAAAATCTATTCCAATGCCAGAACGGTGGAATTGCTGCTGAACGGAAAACCGGAGGGGTATCACCGAAACAGTATGAATTGCGTATTTGTGTGGAGGAACGTGAAATTAAACCCTGGCGAAAATCAGGTCATCGCCACGGCGGAACGCGACGGAAAGAAATTGAGCGACACCTGTACGTGGACAGTCGGGCAACCACGATTTGTTCCGCCAAATCCCGCGGAACATGAATAAACGGGGCCACATGGCTCCTTGCCCGGACACAAAGGGTGCAAAATCTTCAGCGTGCGCAAGGGCGTCTTTATATTTGAGACGGAGGGGGCCGACGAAACGCTGCCACCGCTTTCGGACGGGTCATAAAGACGAGCAACACGATGGGATGGAGCAGCCAAAAAAGTTCTCCAATGGTTCCGCTAACCGGCCCGCCGATGGTCCCGACGGTTTCAAAGGCCCGCTGCTGCCGGGCTGGTCCGAGCATGGGTTGATCCATAAAAATGAGATTGATGAGCAGCGCGCCAAGACAAAACACGATGGCATAAATCGCGTAAGCAATGGCGAGGTGACGTGCCCAAGGCTTCAGGCCCAACAAGCCCACGCCCGCGGTCAGCAAGGCCGCGCAACTTAATACTCCCAGCGCAATGCAAATTGTCAACCAGACGGCATAGTCCGGACTTGCAGTGATGAACTGGATAATCGGGTTATTCGAATCAGCCGGCCGGCGGAACAGGCTGAACGAGGCCATCAGCCCGATGACGCCGAACGCGGCGAATACAAAATTCATGATTCCGAACACAGTCACAGAAGCCGGTCGTTGCATACGTTGTTGTCCTTTCCTTTGAGATGGCGCAAAGCGGTCCGGCGTTCAAAAGCTGAACCAACTTCATATGGCAATCAACTTTTAAGCTTTGCACGATGAGCCGCCGCCGGCAGGAATCGCAGTCGCCGTGCCACTTGAAAGCAAAATAGCCGGAAGCGATTCCCCGATTTTTTTGAAGAAGCGGCGTTTCGGTTCAACCGGTCAATTGCCGTTGGCAAAGACTTTGTTGACCGCATTAGCCAGGGCCGAGGCGTCGTAAGGTTTGAACAAGCACTCGGCCTGCGTACCGAAGTTGGTGTCGGAATCAATCAAATCCATGCTGTAGCCGGTGGAATAAATGACAGGCATTCCTGGGGCTTCGCGCAGCAGGCAATCGGCCAGTTCCCGTCCGGTCATGCCACCGGGCATTACCATGTCCGTCAGCAGTAAATCAATTTTGCCGCGGTGTTGCGACCAAAGCGCCAGCGCTTCCGGCCCGTTTCCGGCCGTAACGACCCGGTATCCGAGCCGCTTCAAAATTTTGGAAGCCATCTCGCGTAAAGAGGTTTCATCCTCAACGAGAAAAATGGTGCGCGCTTGATCGTCAGCTGCCCGAATCAAACTGGTTTTAGATTCAAGCGTTTTTTGCGCTTCCTGATCCGCCACGGGCAGAAAGACTTTGAACACCGAACCGGCACCCGGCCGGGATGTAACCTCAATCCATCCTTGATGCTGCTTGACGATGCCATAGACCGTGGCCAAACCCATGCCGGTCCCCTTCCCTACGCCCTTGGTGGTAAAGAACGGCTCAAAGATCTTGCTGCGTACCGTTTCGTCCATGCCGCTGCCTTCGTCGGCAACACTCAGCCGCACGAATGTACCGACCATGGCGTCCGGCTCCCGCTCCTTGTATTTCGCGTCAGTCACCGCCAGCTCGGTGGTGATGGTAAGTGGGCCGCCCCGTGGCATGGCATCGCGCGCATTCACGGCGAGATTGATGACGATCTGCTCGAAATTGATAGCGTCGGCGAATACCGGCGGAAGATTTTCCGCGCATTGGATGCGCAAATTAATGTGTTCACCGATGATTCGGGGCAGCATCTTGCCGAGATTGTTCAACGCCTCCGCCACATCCAGCGGGCGACGTTGCAACATCTGTTTGCGGCTGAAGGCCAGCAACTGGCGGGTCAGCGACGCCGCCCGCGTGGCGGCGCTGGAAATTTCACGCAGGGATTCCGCGAGTGATTCATCCAAATCCCCCATGCTCAACTGCACTTCGGCGTGACCTTGGATGACGGTCAGGATGTTGTTGAAATCGTGAGCGACGCCCGCCGCAATCTGGCCGACCACCTCCATTTTCTGGGCCTGACGCAACTGGTTTTCGACGTTAACCCGTTCGGTGATGTCCTGAATGGACACCAAACAATGCGGCCGGCTTTCCAACTCAAACGTTTCTGCGGAAATCAGCACGGTCAGGGTTTTGCCTTCCCGCGTATTCAGTTCGGTCTGCAAATTGCGAACCGGGTGCTTGGCCGAAAGTGCGTCGCGCATTTCCCCTTCGGTTTCCAGTTTGGAAAAAAGTTTCAATCCAGCGGGAGCCTGTCCCAAAACCTCTTCGCGTGTGTAGCCGGTCAATTGAAGGAAGCTTTCATTGACATCCACGCACTGCTGGTCGCTCACGTTCTGTAACAACAAAGGAACCGGGCTGGCCCGGAATGCCTTGACGAAACGTTCCTCGGAACGTCGCAGTGCTTCGTTGGCCTCCTGCAGGTTGCGCGTGCGTTCCTGAACACGTTCCTCCAATTTGTCATGGGCCGCTTTCAATTCCGTCTGGGCGTGCCGAAGCTGGTTGTTTTTGCGCCGGGTTGCCAGCGTCCACAATAGAGCGAATAGCGAAACCAGCACGACGCCGGCCAGTACCAATAAAAGGCGGGGAAGCGTCCACCACGGTGGCGGCTGCAAAACGCGGATATCATTCCTGTCGCGCAAGTTCAGCAGGAATGAGCGGGGAATGCCATACTCATCCCGTTGCAGTCGATAAACTCCGGTCAGCGCTAATTTGGCACCCAAGGCCAGTTTTTTCGCGGCAAGTTTACCGGACTGGTCAAGTTTCGCTTCGAAGATCACGCCCTTCGTTTGAATCATCAGACGAGTCTCCTCGGGTTTCTCCGACGTATCAAACAACACACCTTCGGCGCGCACGAGTCGGCCATCCAAATCTTCGTCGAAGGACTGCTGGATGGGCAGTTGCACGGGAACCGGTTCGGAACCGGGTCCGACCTCGCGATAGGCGGCTTCCCGCAATAAGAAATTCCTGTTCTCGTTGCCGGGAAAACCGACGACTTCAACCCGATCCCCCAGGCGCAGCAGATTGGTTTGATCGCTCAGGGCCAGCACGCTATTGTCGCCATCCTGCACGTACAGGTAGCTTCCCGGCACTTGCAGCGTGACGGTACCGCGGGTGCGCACCCGTTCATTCAGCGTGTTGAACACGTTAAATTGTCGCAGACTCGCCAGGGAGCGCAGCGGCTGGGCAAACAGATCGCTGGGGGCGGATTGTTCGGTCTGGACGTCGCCGACCTCGGGCGACCAGATCTGAATGCCGGTCAATTGCCGGCGGGAGTTCGCCATCGCCACACAAACGCCACGAACTAATACCACCGAGCCATCAAGATGGCTCAACGTGTTAACCTTGGGGATCCGCGCGGTGAATTCACCGCCGGGCGCGACGAGCTCCAACTGGATGGAATTGGTTTCCTTATCGGACTTGCGAACATACCCGCGCATCTGAATCCAGCGGCCGTCTTCCGTACCGGTCATGGCCTCTTCGAGACTGATCAGGGGAGCGTCCGGCAGACTCGTGGTCCCGGTCTGGCTTATAATGGCATTGGTGATCGCGGGCGCAAATTCGCCCATCGTAACCACACCATCCACCTTGACGATCATACCGGTCCGAACAGGTCTTCCGTCCGGAAATCGTGACTGCATCACCCGGATGCCACCGCTGCTGTCCAAAATGAAAATGAAATGTCTTCGGGCATCGACCCGGGTGACCACTCCTTCAAGGCTGACCGAGGCCTGTTTGCTGATGCTTTCCCGGTCGAGGCGGCGAACCTGATCTGCCAGACGCAACGGGGACCGGCCCGGAGGAATGGCATTGTTGCCGGCCGCTTTTCCCGTGCTCAGGCGAAACAGTCCGCCCTGCAAGACCCGGTCAATTCCTTGAAATGCCGGATAACCGATCGCTTCAATACGGTCACCCAGTTCCAACGGATACTGTTGCTTGCTCAGGATGCGAATCTGCCCGGTGTCGTCCCAAATGGTCACCGCCTGGCCAGGTTGTTGACTGCGCACGACACCCGCGACTCGAACAGGAGTATCGGGATCAGCGGTTCTGAAGTTTTCCGAAGAGACGATCGGCCGGGAAAACTGTGAATCGGTGTCCAACGAGCCGCAGACTTCGACACAATTTAATCCAGGCGTCCACAATACAGCGTCAGCGCCTTTCTCGGCAGAGTCCGAGTTGGACATGTAAACTCCCTTGATCCGGACATACTTGCCGGACAGATCGGTTTGAGCCTGCCCCGGATCATTCAAGGTCAGAAACGCGGACACGCTGAGATTTCCCTCCAGCAACCTCAGCCTTAATACGTGCGGAACCGTGGTCACCTGCGAATCGACCAGCGCCCTGGTCTCGATAAAATGAGCGGCCAAATTGGTATCCTCGAGGAATTTTCCCTCCACGGAAATACAGGGCAATGGGTTGGACGTCGAAACGACACTGACTGAAGTCTTGTCCCAAATGAATTTCTGGTCGACCGGCAGGATCAATCCGTCGAACCGGACGATATCCCCGGAGTGGAGGGTTTGCGGGAGGTCGCGCAATGGCAGGAACGTGTCCAGGTCACCCGAGCGTCCCCAGAAGACAGTCCACTCGGGGTTGGAGTAATAAATCAGCAACTCCAGCCGAATACGATGCAGCCGGTTTTTTTCGTTGGGCGGGAGGGCCCAAAACTGGACGAGATTGGTGATCAGGTTTGGGCTGATGACGGGCGGTGGATTTGATTCCTGGGCAGCCAAAGGTTGGGGGGCAAGCAACAGGAATGCTCCCAGGAAAGAAATGAAATTCATTTTTCCCACACGGCGACCCAGAAAAACGAAAATATCAGGCATTTTCTAGAATCCGAATTCGTGATGAAGTGAGCAGTTAACGGGCCAAATTGGCTGTCTCAACGGCGCGTAATCCGGCTGCTTTCAGGCACTTGAATAAAAAAAGCCGGAGAAGAAGTTTCTCCGGCTTTTTTATTGAAAGACTGGCGGCAACCTACTCTCGCAGAACCTATAGGACTACTACCATCGGCAATACTGCGTTTGACGGCCGAGTTCGGAATGGGATCGGGTCGGACCACAGCTTTATGGCCACCAAAAACTGAAGTCAGAAGGCAGAAGTCGAAAGGCCGAGCCGATACCGACTTCGTCTGACTAAATTTCAAAAGAGCGTTGCCGAAGCGGATTCGGCGATTCTCTGAAAACTACACACAGGGAACACGGTGCACTTACAATTCGCGAGTTGAAATCGCTATCTTCGATGCGTGATGTGTTAAATGCAGAATCGTTGAAATCGGTTGCCCGATGAAACAATGTACAGATAACCAGTCACCATTCGAAAAATAATCGATCAAGACGCACTACCGATTAGTACCAGTCAGCTAAACGTCTCACGACGCTTACACCTCTGGCCTATCAAACGGGTGGTCTGCCCGTGGTCTTTAGGGAGCTTGCGCTCCGGGAGACATTATCTTGGGAGGAGCTTGGCACTTAGATGCTTTCAGCGCTTATCTCTT
>JANWKE010000078.1 GCA_025451535.1 Verrucomicrobiia bacterium | reverse complement strand
TTGCGGTTGTCTGTCCAATTCTGCGCGTTCGACTTTGGTGAGTTTCCGCCGCCAAATCAATTCGCGCAACCGGTCCTGAAATGGCTCGTTTTTCATCGTGTTCCTAGGATTAAAAACCGGGCTGCCGGCAAAGTTGCGTTGAAAACTCGCTCGCCGCCGCTGGAATTCCGGCATATCCTGACCACGAAAAATGACCGCTATTGCCGCTGATCCAGCCAGTTCCGGAACGCCCGCGCTGACCAACCGCCAGCGTTTCCTCGAGGCGTGCCGGTGCCGTGTCGTGGATCGACCGCCGGTCTGGCTGATGCGGCAGGCGGGACGTGCCCTGCCCGAATATCGCAAGCTCAAGAGCCAGCATCCTTTTCTAACGCTGGTTCGCACACCCGAACTGGCCGCCGAGGTTACCTTGCAACCCATCCAACGATTTGATTTTGACGCGGCGATTTTGTTCAGCGACATCCTTGTCGTCGCCGAGGGTTTAGGCCAGGGTTATAAATTTCGCGACGGCGGCGGCATTGAAATGGCTTTTGCGCTGCGAACCACGGACGACATCAAGCAACTCGACGTGCCGGCCCTGCCGGATCGTCTGGCCTACATTCCCCGCGCCCTGCAACTCGTCAAAGCCGCGCTGGGCGACAAAACGGCGCTCATTGGTTTTGCCGGCTCACCCTGGACGCTGGCCAATTTCATGCTCGAAGGCGGCAGCGCGGACGAATTTACCCAGGCCAAAAAGTTATTTTATTCCGAGCCGGAAATCTTTTCGATGCTGATGAAGAAACTGACCGTGGCGGTCACGCGCCTGTTACAGATGCAAATCCTGGCCGGTGTGGATGCTGTGCAGATTTTCGACAGCCTCGGCGGTTTGTTGTCCGGCAACGCGTTTGCGGCCGCGTCGGCCATTTGGATCAAACAAATCGTTTCCGCGCTGAAAAGCACCGTGCCCGTCATCGTTTTTTCCAAGGACGTTCACGGCCATTGGCACACGTTGGTGGAAACGGGTGCGAACGTGCTGGGGATTGACTGGACGGTCCGGCTGGCAGACGTGCGCGCCCAATTGCCGGAACATGTTGGCGTGCAAGGCAATCTTGATCCATCTTTGCTCATGACGAAACCGGAAATCGTTGCGGTGGAAACCGGCCGGATTCTGGCTGAAATGCGCGGGGCGCGCGGCCATATTTTCAATCTGGGCCACGGCGTGCCGCCGGAGGCCAAATTGGAAAACATCACTGCCCTGGTCGAAACCGTGAAGAATTTTAAATGAATTTTGTAGCAGCGGACGTAAGTCTGCTCACTAGTTAGTCAGAGCCGACTAACGTCGGCTGCTACGATAAAGAAATGAGTACGCTGAACGTCAACCTCGATCTGGTGAAGAAATACAACGTGGCCGGACCGCGTTACACCAGCTACCCGCCGGCCACGAAATTCACCGACGCGATTTCGTGGGAACAGCTTTCCGCGAAGATTGAGGAAAACAATCGCGAGCCGCGCGACCTCTCGGTCTATTTTCATATCCCGTTCTGCGAGACGCTCTGCTGGTTCTGCGGCTGCACCACCGTCATCACGCTCAATCACGACAAGGGCATGGGCTACGTCGAGGCATTAGGCCGTGAAGTAACGAAGATGGCGCCGAAGCTGAATTCGCAGCGCAAGGCCGTTCAACTCCATTTCGGCGGCGGTTCCCCGACGTTTCTTCGGCCCGACGAAATCCGCCGGCTCGGCGAAATCATCCATCAACATTTCACGTTTTCGCCGGACATCGAAGCCAGTGTGGAAGTGGACCCGCGCCGGCTCACGCGTGAGCACATGGTGGCCCTGCGCGAAATCGGGTTCAATCGCGCCTCCATGGGCGTGCAGGATTTCAATCCCAAGGTGCAGGAGGCGATTCACCGCATCCAGCCGCGCGAAATGACGCAGCAGGCGATGGATTGGATGCGCGAACTGGGCTACAACTCCATCAACCTGGATTTGATTTACGGCCTGCCGTTCCAGACACCGGCTTCCTTTAACGAAACGCTCGATATTGTGCTGACGATGAAGCCTGACCGGCTCGCGGTGTTCAGCTACGCGCACGTGCCGTGGATCAAGCCGTCGCAGAAAATTCTCGAACGCGAAGTCCTGCCGACGCCGGAAACCAAGCTGGAAGTGCTCAAGCTTGTCATTGAGAAGCTTACGGCGGACGGCCAGTACGTCTATATCGGCATGGACCATTTCGCCAAACCGACCGATGAACTGGCCGTGGCGCAACGGGAGAAGAAGCTGCAGCGGAATTTTCAGGGTTACAGTACGCGGGCCGGCTCGGACATTTATGCGTTCGGCATGTCGAGCATTTCGCAGGTGCCCGAGGCCTACTGGCAGAACGAGAAGGAACTGCCGAAATGGCAGGAAGCGGTGAATGCCGGGAAAGTGCCGTTAAACCGCGCGTATCTCGTGACCGACGAGGACAAAATCCGCCGCGAAACCATCATGCGCGTGATGTGCGACCTCTCGCTTGATTTCGCTGCCATGTCGCAAAAGCTCGGGATTAACTTCGAGCGACATTTCGCCGGGGAACTCGCCGCGCTTGCGCCGTTTGAAGCCGATGGTTTGGTGAAGCGGAATGCCGCCGGCCTCGAAGTCACCGATGCCGGCCGCCTCTTCATCCGCAATATTGCGATGTGTTTTGACAACACCCTCGCGCCCGCAGGTGAACGGCGGCATTCCCGGACGATTTAAGACATATCGGAGGGGCGAGTCCCACGAGCCCCCATTTATAGTGTTCGTCTTTCAACTTGTCGCGAAAGTCGTGATAAATACATTCTGCTCCCATGCGCGTGTCATCTCGTGAACCGGGTCGTCAGTCACTCCCGCATTTGGTTCCGCTGGAGTTTCACAACCAGACAATTCTCCAATACGTTACCGTCTGTGTAGATAAACGTCGTCCGCTACTGGCACGAGCAGAGATTGTCGCACTATTGCTTGATTGTTGGGACAAGGCCGACCATTGGCTGGTGGGACGTTACGTTATCATGCCAGATCATGTGCATCTTTTTTGCGCACCAGCGAAATTGCCGGTCACGCCCTTGAAACGATGGGTTCGTTTTTGGCGTGCGGAAGCAACCCGTCGCTGGCCGTATCCGGCGGAAAAGCCGATTTGGCAGCGCGATTTTTTTGATCGGCAGTTACGCCACGGCGAAAGCTATCATCAAAAGTGGCTTTATCTCTGGGAAAATCCAATCAAGGATGGACTGGTGATACAGCCGGAAGACTGGCCGCATCAAGGTGAACTCAATATATTGCCGTGGCATGACGCAACTTAATGAAAAGTTAGGGGCTCGTGGAACTCGCCCCTCCGAAATGAACGATACCGGCCGCCTCTTCATCCGCAATATTGCGATGAGTTTTGACAACACGCTTGCGCCGGCAGGCGAGCGAAGACATTCCAAGACGATTTGAACAACTGAAACTATGTTTCTTTTGCCATTGGCGTTTTTTGCGGCCATTGTGCTGACGAGTTGGTTTGTCGTCGCGAGCGAAGCTTCATGGTCCGCCAAAATTCTGGTTGCTGCTCTTTTTGTAATTTCTTTATTGTGCCGCTATTCACGCTACCCATTTGCAGGCTTTTTCCTGCAAATTGGTCTCGGCATTTTTGTACTGCTTTATCGAAAGGTCCGCTCGCCCTAACCTTGCCGTAATTGCATGAAATCCGTCGCCATCATCGGGGCCGGCATCACGGGATTGACCGCCGCGTTTTATCTGAAACGCAAAGGTATGCCGGTTACGGTCTATGAAGCGGGCGAGCGTACCGGCGGCGTGATCCAATCCATCCGACGCGATGGCTTTCTGGCCGAGTGTGGACCCAACACCATCCTGGAGACGTCACCGAAAATCGCCCAACTCGTCCGTGACGCCGGACTGGCGTCGCGCCGGCTTGATTCCGACCCCAAAGCCGAGGCGCGCTACCTGGTGCGTTACCAACGTCCGATTCCCATGCCCGGCTCGCCGCTGGGATTTTTTACGACACAACTTTTTACTGCCCGGGCCAAGCTGGCTGTCTTGCGTGAACCGTTCGTGCCTCGCCGCGGCGACGGTCAGGAGGAAAGCGTCGCCGAATTCGTGAAGCGCCGGCTGAATCAGGAATTCCTCGACCACGCGATTGATGCGCTGGTAGCCGGCGTTTATGCGGGTGATCCTTACCAATTGTCCTTGCCGCAGGCGCTCCCGCGCCTGGCCGAACTCGAAGCGCGTTATGGCTCACTCGTCAAAGGTCAGATTTTCGGCGCGCGCGAACGCAAACGGCGCGGCGAGGTTGCCCGAGACCGCGCGCCCAAATTCTCCTTTGACGAAGGCTTGCAGGTGCTGCCGGACACGTTGGCGGCGCAACTGGGCGATGCCGTAAAACTTAACACTTCGGTTGCCAAACTCGTGCAAACCGGGAGCGGTTGGCGGGTTTTGACTTCGGCGGGCGAAGTAGAACACAGCGCGGTGATTTATTGCGGCACGGCTTATCGGCTGGCGGAATTAAAGGTCGAAGGCAGGGTGGGCAGTCCTCTCCCCGGCGCCGGCGTGCACGGAGTGACGCGCCCGGCCGCTAAAATTGACCTCTCCCCATTCTCCGAAATCCGTTATCCGCCGGTGACGAGTGTGGTTCTGGGGTTCCGACGCGAAGACGTGGCGCACCCGTGCCGGGGTTTTGGCATGTTGATTCCGAAGATTGAGGGTTTCAAGATTTTGGGCACGATATTTTCGTCGTCGCTGTTTCCGAACCGCGCACCCGCCGGCTACCTCACGCTTAGCAATTACGTCGGCGGCGAGCGGCAACCGGAATTGGCCGGCCGGCCGGCTGATGAACTGGTCACCACCACTTGCGACGATTTGCGTATCCTGCTGGGGATAAAAGGCCGGCCGGTGTTCCAGCACACGGCGCTTTACCCGAAGGCGATTCCGCAATACAATCTCGGGTCCGGCCGTTACCGCGAATTGATGAGTGCCATCGAAAATCAAGCCGCCGGTCTGTTTCTTGCCGGCCACTATCGCGAAGGTGTGTCGTTGGGTGATTCGATCGTATCCGGTTGCAACGTTGTTGCGCGCGTGGAAAAATTTCTGACTGCCAAATGAACAAAGGCATTTTGCTGGTCAATCTGGGCTCGCCGGATTCGGCTTCGGTGGCAGACGTGCGGCGTTACCTGAACGAATTTCTGATGGACGCCCGCGTGATTGACTCGCCGTGGCTGTTGCGACGGCTCATCGTTGGCCTGATTCTCATCCGCCGGCCGAAACAATCCGCTGAGGCCTATCACAAAATCTGGACCGGCGAAGGCTCACCGCTCATCGTCACCAGCTGCCACGTCCAAACGAAGCTGCA
Organism: Verrucomicrobiia bacterium; assembly: GCA_025451535.1. Taxonomy (GTDB): domain Bacteria; phylum Verrucomicrobiota; class Verrucomicrobiia; order Limisphaerales; family UBA11358; genus UBA11358. Next base: position 38,316 of record JANWKE010000078.1, on the reverse strand, counting down.
GGAACGCATCATCCTGCCCATTGCCCTGGCGATGCGGTACCAGAATCCCTCCATCACCAATGCGATCATCGGGCTGGCCGAACAGAAAATTGACGAGGTTTTGTTGATCCCCCTGTTTCCACACTATGCCATGTCGAGCTACGAAACGGCGGTGGAACGTGTCAAGGAAATCGCGGCCCGGCTCGCGCCCCACATGCTGATCAAGGTCCAGCCGCCTTACGGCGATTCACCGGATTACATCGCGGCGCTCGCCGCCAGCGCCGGGAATTATCTGGAAGCGGGTTACGATCATTTGTTGTTCAGTTTTCATGGGCTGCCGGAGCGGCACCTCAGAAAAACCGATCCAACCGGCCGCCACTGTCTGGCGGTTCCGAACTGTTGTGAAGGCACCAATCCGGCGCACGCGACATGTTACCGGGCGCAGTGCTTGAGGACGGTCGCCGCCTTTGTCAGGCAGGCGGGCGTGCCGTCGGGAAAATTTTCCGTATCGTTCCAGTCCCGCCTGGGCGGTGACCCGTGGCTGAAACCGTACACCGACCTGGAACTGGCCGCTTTGCCCAAACGCGGCGTCCAAAACCTCCTGGTCATCTGCCCGGCGTTCGTCTCGGACTGCCTGGAGACATTGGAAGAAATCGGCATTCGCGGGCGCGAAACGTTCCTGGCGGCTGGCGGGAAAGAGTTTACACAGATTCCGTGCTTGAACGAGCACCCGAGCTGGATTGCCGCACTGGAGAAAATGATTGAGCGTTTTTAAAAAGCCGGACGGCCGCCTGAACCCGGTCACCCTTACTTCTTGGCCTTCCGCCGGCTGGCGCCTTGCCCGAATCTGAGTTTGACCGTATCCTGCAAAAAGCCGAGCAACCCCTTTTTCTTCCTCGTCTGCACGGTGGGGATCGGCTCGCATTTGTGACTGCACAAGGGGCAGAGAAAATGCGGTTCGCCACCCTTGAAACGCAACACGTGCACGCACTCAGTGCACATCACCTCATGACAATGGGTGCACCGATAGGTGGCCTGGGCACGGGAGTGGCGCGGACAAACAATCATGCCGTCGGGCAGCACCACCGGCGGCCGGGGCCGGTCGCGCTCGAATTGTGGAATCGCGACGCTGACGTCGGTGGATTCGACGAACAATTCCACATCACCCAGGTTCACCGTCTGGCCCGGAAGCAACCATGCTTCCCGGACCGGGTCACCGTTGATGAACGTGCCGTTGGTTGATCCACAATCGCGAATCATCACGCCATCGTTCGACAGCACGATCTGGCAATGATTGACGGAGACCGTGGGATGATTGATGGAAAAATCGCATTCCGGGCTGCGGCCGATCTGGTTGACACCGAGGCGCAACTCAAGCGTTTGATTCTTCAAGCCTTCCGTTTTAACTAAAAGCCTGGCCATGCGGCCTCCGATTTTCCCGTCCGTATTCTGTCCGCATTCACTTTGCGCCTGGTGTCGGCAAAAGTCGAGGGGAAAATCAACCGGTTTTCCCGGCATCGCCGCCGGCATCAACGCAGCGGGTTCCGGGCAAAGGTAAATTCCGTAACAATTTGCCCGCCAATCAAGTGCTCCTGAACGATGCGTTCCAAAACTTCCGGCGTGCAGGAGTGATACCAAATGCCTTCCGGATAAACGACTGCGATCGGCCCGCGCGCACAAACCCGCAGGCAATTGGCCTTGGTGCGATAGACCAGCGGTTGCGGCCCCGCCAGGTTCAACTCCTTGAGCCGGCGCTTCAAAAATTCCCACGCCACCAGGCCCGTGTCCCGGGTACAGCATTTCGGCTCGGTTTGATCGGCACATAGAAAAATGTGCCTCCGGAATTTCTCAACGCCGAGGGTTTCCACGATGTTTTGCAGTTCATCATTCATGCCGGCAGGAACGACAATATGCCGTTCTCCCCGATATGGCTCAACGGGAAAACGTCAAGCCGATGACGCCGGCCACGGCAATCAGTGCGCCGATGGTCGAGCGTATGCCGATTCGCTCACCGTCAATCAGGCGCGTCATCGGCAGCAACAGGATGGGGGTGGTGGCGATGACGGCGGTGACGATACCCGCCGACGTGTTTTCGAGCGCCCACTGCATGCAACTTACCCCCACCGTCTGGCCGGCCAGGCTGTTGGCCACCACCCAGGGCCAGAGACGGCGCCATTTGTCGCGTGAGACACGCAAACTGTTTGCCTCCAGGATGCCCCCGTGCGCAGGTGCGCCGCGCCATTTTACCGCCAGCAAAACCACGCCCAGCGCAATGGCGCCGCCGATGACACGCTGGTAACCGGTCGTGCCGGGATCGGGATGTTCGCCCGCCGCGTGCGCGACGGCATAGGCTTTGCGGCTCAACACCGCGCCCAGCGCACCGTCGAGGGCCCCCACCACGGTGCCGGAAATTCCGATGAACATCTGGTGCGCGGTAATCTCCAGATGTTCCCTGGGCGCCAGCGCAACGGCGACACCGACTAAAATGACCAGGATACAAAATAATTCAGTGATGTTCAGGGTCGTGCCGAGCCACAACCATTCAATGACCACCGCAATAGGCGCGGTGAGGCATTGCGTAAGCAAGACCGTCCGGCGGCTGCCGAGTCGGGGCAGGGCTTGAAAATAACCGCTGTCGCCCAGACCAATCCCGGCCAGGCCGCTTAAAACGAAAACCGGGAAAGCGGCGCCTTCAAAACCGTGGCCGAAGCTGTTCGCCCAAATGGCCAGAAACAAGGTCGCCAGACAGGCACGCCAGAAGTTGGCTTCCACACCGCCGATTTGGGTGGCTGTGCGATAACCACAAACAGCGGAGATGGCAAACAACAATGTGGTTAAGAGCGCGGCGAGCATGGGACGCGCATGAGTGTTTACAACTGGTCGTAATACTCGTCGGGAGCGACATCGGTTTCATCGCCGGCGCTTTCGACTTGCACGCCGCTTTCCTTGAGAATTTTCGCGATGTCCGGCGAAACCCAGCGCTTGCCCTTGTTTTTCTTGGGAATGGGTTTGAGGCGAAAATGGCCGGTGGCGTTTGATTCCAGAATACCGCGGTCCGTCATGCGGAGCAAAACCGCTTTGGCCCATTCGGGATCGTCATGGAACCGCCGTCTGCCGCCCGCGCGACGACAAATCTCGCGTGAGTGCACAAACTCGGTTCCCCAGGATTTGAGGAACTGGTAAATCTCGCGTTCGTCCGCATCCATAGCGCAAAACTGCCACACCCGGGCAACGGAGTCGAGCAACTATAAACGTCGGAACCCACCCGCACCACGGCCCGCCACAAAAATGATTGCCCCACCCGTTTCGCCCGTAAATTGAGAAGCTCGAACCGGGTCCCGATCCAGCAAGGGCCTTATTACAAAACCCAAACAAACTTTCCCCTTTTTTTCCTATCAACCGAAGTTGCTCGACCCAAGGTGCTTGCAGGTTGTCCCTAATAACTTTTCACCGCCAGTTGGCGCAGAAATCGCTGTATTTCCGGTCAAATTATGTTGTGGTGGACGTATCAGCAGCTTCGCGTGAGCAACTCAAAGACCCGGCTGGCAACGGTCGAAAAACTCGCGCAATCCGAATATTCTGATTCCGTAGAGCCGCTGCTTTTTGCCTTGAAAGATCGGGAGGTCGAAGTCCGCAGTGCCGCCGCGCGGGGACTGGGCAGGTTCCAGGACCGCCGCTCCGTTGAACCGCTGGTGCAAATGCTCCGCGACCGGGCTCCGCAGGCGCGCGCGGCGGCGGCGGAAGCCCTGGGCCAGTTAGGAGATACACGGGCAATCGGGTGGTTGGTCCACCTGCTTCGGGATGCCGAGCCGGCGGTGAGGTCGCGCGCTTCCATGAGTTTGCGGCAGCTGGGCTGGCAACCGGACAACGACACCGAACGCGCATTCCATCTCATGGCCACAGGGACGCTGCGCCAGGTCGCCGCGCTGGGCGCCGAGGCCATCGAACCTTTGGTGGGGTTGCTCCGGAATGGTCCGCCGGACAAGCAATTGGAGGCGGTCAAGGCCATGGGCGAAATGGATGATCGGAACATAATCAAACCCTTGCTGGAAGCGCTCCAAAAAAGTGCGCCGGCGGTGCGCATCGCGGCCCTGGAGGCTTTGGAACGTTTTGCCGATGCCTCCGCCTATGATGATGTGGAACGTCTGCTCACGGACCCCAACCCCGGTGTCCGTTCCGCCGCCGCGGAAACGGTCGCCAAATGCGATGCCACGCGCGCGGTGTCCGCACTGATTCGCGTATTAGGAGACTCCTCCTGGGAAGTGCGCCAGGCCGCGGTCAGGGCCTTGGGCAATCTGGGTGAGGCGACGGCAGTGGAGGGACTTTGCCAGGCGCTGCATGACAAAGACCGCGATGTGCGTGAGGGCGCCACGGTGGCTTTGGGCCGGATTGGTGATGGGCGCGGGATTTATCCCCTGGTGCTCGCTTTGTTGGATTCTGAAAGTGCCGTGCGCAACGCGGCGACCAACTCCCTCCAACTGATTGACCGCCATTGGCTGAAAACCGGGGCCGCCCGCCAGGCATTGCCGGAAATCAAAACGGCTCAGAATCATCGGGACTACTGGGTCCGGCACAGTGCCACCAAATTGCTGCATCAACTGAACAGCATTGCTCCCGACCAGCCGGCTATCCCACCGGCAGCAATTTCCGCGGTGCAACCGCCGGAGAGTTCGGTGCCTGCCGCTTTTGCCATTCTGGCCGAGCTGCTCCGTGACCGCGACCGGGACCTGCGGCTGGCAGCCGTCACCGCATTCGGACAATTGCGAGAAAAGAACGCGAAGGCCCTGTTGGCGGCCGCCACCCGGGACAGTGATTATCTCGTACAACAAGCGGCGCAAAGCGCCCTGGCGGCGTTGAATTGAAAACCGTCGGAACGGCCCTGATTTTGTGCCCCGGGATGGCGACTTCCGGTACGGGAATTGCGGCATTTTTATGCAAATTTCTTGATAAACAGTGAACGCGCCGACTAAACAATATCAAATCCTGTTTGTGGACGACGACCCGGATTTTCTGGCCATGATCCAGGATTTCTTCGACACGTTGGGCGAAAAAATCTGGCAGATCCATTGTGCGACCTCCGCCGATCAGGCGCTTGAACTCCTGAAAGCCCGCAACCTTGATCTCGTTGTGACCGACGTCAATATGCCGATGCTGGACGGCATCCAGTTCCTGCACATCCTCAACCGAAGCTACCCGGATTTGAAAAAAGCGGTGATTACCGCCAACGCTACCGAGGAAAAGCGCTCGGCCTGTCTCGCCGAGGGCGCCGAATTATTCATCGAAAAACCGCGCTCGCCCGAAGGGTTGAAATCCATCTTCATCATGTTGGAGGAATTGATAACCTGGACGCCCCAGGAAGGTTTTCAGGGCCTATTGCGCCGGGTTGGATTGCAGGATGTCATTCAGATGGAATGTCTCGGTCGCACTTCGTCCATTCTGGAAATTCATAATCTGCAATTACGAGGACGGATTTACATCGAAGATGGCAGGATTATTCATGCCCAGGCCGGTGACCTGGCGGGGGAAGCCGCTTTTTACAAGCTACTGGCCCTCGCCAGCGGCGAGTTCCAATTGCAGCCGTTCGAACCACCGTCAAAGCGCACCATCGAAGGGCAATGGGAATTTTTGTTGATGGAAGCCGCGCGGGTGCACGATGAAACAACCGCGGCCGCAGCGGCAGCCGGGGTGGTTCCTCCGCGGGGGCCCGCCCCCACCGTGGAATCCTCGATGGCGGTGCCCGATTTGCGACCGCGGGTTGAGGAGACTTTGATCTGTTCCGGCAATGGTGATCCGCTTTATGTCTGGCAATGTCCGGACCGGTACGCCCGAACGGCCCTGCTGCAAGACGTGGCGCAACGGGCGGCATTCTTCTGCCAATTGATGCCGCTGGGAAATTTTGACCGGCTGGAAATTCAAATTGCCGGCAGCCGGGTGGTGGCGCAGGCGGGAGCAGACCGCATGGTCTTTGTCCGCGTTTCATCGCCCACGGAAAAATCCACAACTTGAATCCAATGAGTAGCGCTTCTCAGGAATGGCTGGCACCCGGCACGACCGTGCCCGGTCTGCTGGCTTGTGGCCTGCGCTTGCCCGATGCCACCTGCCTGAGTTACAGCTTCGATGAAATGTATCCGCGTGAACATTGGGAGCAGATCCTGCAGCAATTGGCCGAGGCGGTGGCACTGCTGGCCGGCCAGGGACTGGCACCGCGCCGGCTGACCTGGACATTCGAGCAGGGCCAAATCTTTCTGATCCCGCGCGCGGACGGCGCGTTGCTGGCCATGGTGACTCAGCCCAATACGGAAGCGGCGGAAAATGTGGAACAACTGGCCGAGGAATTTTTCTCGTTAAATCCCGGCAATTAATACCGAGGGCGGTTGACGCCACCCAACCATTCCCTTTTTCCTTTTCCACTTTTCCTTTCACCTTCATCCTGACGGCGTGGACTTGGCCGTCCCAGAAATCCGTCAAGCGGTTCAAAACGCCCTGGCCGAGGACATCGGCAGCGGGGACGTGACCACACTCGCCACCGTACCGGAATCCACCGCGGTCCGGGCCGCCATGCGCGCCCGCGAGCCGCTGGTAGTCGCTGGCCTCGCTTTCGTCGAAGCGGCGTTCACTGAGCTTTCACCCGCGGTGAAAATCGAACGGCTCGCCCGGGATGGCCAACCCTTGAAGGTGGACGAAATGTTGCTGCGCGTTTCCGGGCCGGCCCGCGCGATTTTGACCGCCGAGCGCGTTGCATTGAATTTTATTCAGCGACTTTCCGGTATTGCCACCTTTACCGCACAATTCGTCGAGGCCATCAAAGGAACCCACGCGCAGATTCTCGATACGCGCAAGACGACGCCCGGCTGGCGACGCTTTGAGAAATACGCCGTCGTGTGTGGGGGCGGGAAAAATCACCGGCTCGGCCTGTTCGATATGATTCTGATCAAGGACAATCATCTCGTCGCCCTGCAAAATGAGAAGCCCAACGCTATCGCTGCCGCCGTGGCGCGCGCGCGCGAAAAATTTCCCGGGCTGAAAGTTGAGGTCGAAGCCGACACTTTGGAACAGGCGGAACAGGCCGCGGACGCGGGCGCAGACATCATTCTGCTCGATAACATGAACCTGATCCAACTTCGGCTCGCAGTGCAGAAAATCAAGGGCCGCGCGCAAACCGAGGCCAGCGGCGGCGTAAATCCGGCGAACGTACATGCCATCGCCGGAGCCGGTGTGGACTTTATCTCCGTCGGCGCGCTGACGCATTCCGCGCGCGCGGTGGACATCGGCTTGGATTTTGAGGAATCAGACCACGGATAGACCAGGATTTTATGACCACCGACGGGAAAATTCTTTCGGCGTTGCGCGCGAGCCCTGACGGCGTATCGGGGGCGGACCTGGCTGAGCAATTGGGCATCAGCCGCACGGCCATTTGGGCGCGCATCGAGGAGTTGCGCCGGCTCGGTTACGACATCGAGGCCGGTCCGCATTTCGGCTACCGGCTGGTCAGCGTGCCCGACGTGCTGCACGCGGATGATTTGCTCGCGCGCCTTTACAAGACCAGAATCATCGGGCGGGACATCCGTGTGTTCGAGGAGACGACCTCGACGAATGACGTGGTGGAAAAGCTCGCCCGCGACGGTGTGAAGGAAGGCGTGGTGGTATTCGCCGAATCGCAAACCAGGGGTCGTGGCCGGCTCGGGCGGAAGTGGATTTCACCCGCGTACAAGGGGCTTTGGTTCTCCATTTTGTTGCGGCCGGAATTGCGACCGCCGGAGACCACGCAATTGACGGTCGCCTCCGCCACCGCGCTGTGCCGCGCGATCCGGGCGGAAACCGGCTTGAACCCGGAAATCAAATGGCCGAACGACATTTGGGTGAATGGGAAAAAGGTCGCCGGTGTTTTGACCGAACTCAGCGCGGAACTGGATCGCGTTAAACACGTCATCCTCGGCATCGGGGTGGACGTCAATCTGGGCGCGGGTGAATTTCCGGTGGATTTACGCAAGCAGGCAACGTCGCTGAGAATCGAAGCGGGCCGGGCCTTTTCGCGCGCGGACCTGGCCACGGCCATCTTGCGCGAGCTGGATAACGATTATCTGCGCGTTGGCGCGGGACAATTCGCCAAAGTGGCTGATGAATGGGAGGCGCGTTGCCAGACGATTGGCCGGGACGTGACCATTCAAATCGGCAACCGCCGGGTCCGGGGCCGGGCGGAATCGTTGGGCGAGAGTGGGGAATTATTGCTGCGGACCGAACACGGCCACCTGGAACGCATCAGCGGCGGCGATGTGACACTGGAAAAATGAAATCAAAAACTGTAGCGGCGGTCTATGACCGCCGAAAGGCAATCAGGTCCAAATCAGCGGCGGTCGCAGACCGCCTCTACAGGAAATGATTCTGCTTTTCGACATCGGCAATACGCATACGCACATCGGTCTGGCGGACGACCGGCGTGTATTGCGGCAAATCAACATCCCGACGACCGGATGGTTTGGTGGCAACGCCAAAGCGCGCGCAGCCGGATTTGCCGGCACAAAAAAAATTGACGGCGCGGTTTTATGCAGCGTGGTGCCGCGGGCAACGCCGGTCGTTCGCCAGGCCATCCGCCGGCTTTGGGAAATGAAGGTGCTGGAACTCACACCCAAAACGTTGCGCGGGCTGGGCATTGATTACCCCAAACCGCACACCATCGGCCCCGACCGATTGGCCAATGCCGTTGCCGCCAAACATCGCTTCGGCGCGCCGGTGGTGGTGGTGGATTTTGGCACGGCGGTTACGTTCGACGTCGTAAATCGCGCGGGACATTACATCGGCGGCATTATTGCACCGGGCCTGGCAGCGATGACGGATTACCTGCACGAGAAAACGGCGTTGCTGCCGACCATCCGGATCCGCGAGGTGACCGCCGTCGTCGGCAAAAACACGGAACAGGCCATGTTGATTGGCGCGGTGCATGGCTATCGCGGTTTGGTACGCGAGCTGATTGCTGAATTGAAGCGTGAGTTGAAGGTAAAACATCTGCCGGTCATCGCGACTGGCGGTTACGCACAATTGATTGCTTCAAAGTTACCTGAAATTTCCGTCGTTGAACCCAATCTGACGCTTGAAGGATTACGGTTGACGTGGGCGGCAGCGCGCAGTAGCGCGGGTTAAACTGTTTCCGGGAGCGCCGGCATCTTGCCGGCGTTAGTTCGTGGTTCACGTTGCCACTCGCCGGCAAGATGCCGGCTCCCGGCTCAGGGCCACCGGTAAATCAGCGTGGCAAAAACACCGTGGGCGGTGAAGTCATTCAGGTGGGCGCTGCTGGGTTCGGAGTATTGCGAAAATTCGTAATGTAATGCTCCGGAAAGATTCCGGGTCAACTGCCGCGTCAAGCCCACCAACAGGACGTGGCGGGTATAATCCAGGCCCAGGGGTACGCCGTTGGGCGCGTTGTTTTGTCCGAAGCCGGCGTCGGAAAAGCTATAGGAGGCCTGTAGCCCGGTTTTGGCATTCAGCGCATAAGCAGTCGTTCCGGTAAAGGTGTAAATGTCGCCGCGATAAGGCACGACGGATGGGTCACCATTGACGGCGGTAACCGCCAACGAGTGGGTATAGGTAAACGTCCCGGAAAAGTATAATCGCCGGAATGGTGTCAGGGTGGTGGTAATGCCATAGGTCTGCGCCCGGTAGCGTCCGTCGTCAATCGGGCCGCCGGGGGCAAGGCCGAAATATACCGGGTCGGTTTTGGATGAATATTCCGTGGCGGTAAGCTGATAACTCAAGGTGGTTCGCAACCAGTTTAAAGGATGCAGCGTCAGTTTGGTTTCAACGCCGTCACTTTGAATCTTCCGGTTGAGGATGAAAGCCGGATAGCCATTGAAGGGAGCGGCAGAACCCAGGTTGAGTGGGTCGTTGAAAACATCGATCAGGTGATTGTAATCCGAGTCGCTGTACTGCCTCAGGTAGGCGGCTTCCCAGGCCACCCAATACCAGGGTGAGGTGTTGAAACCGGTTCGAAGATTGTAATGGAGGCTGGTCACGTCGGTTTTGTTCGTGTACTGCCCGGCCCCTGCCTGCTGGAATTCTCCGATGCTGTCCTCGTCGAATCGCGCGTCGGCGAAAAGGACGGTGAAAGGAATTTTGGTGAAACGCAGGTTCGCATTTTGTGACGCCTTAAATTCATCATAATCGGCGAACCCGGCGGCATTGTTGCCCGATTCAAAAAAAGGAATGCTGTCGCCGAATCCTTCCTGATGGGTCCATTCGTTTTGTGAACCCAGCGAACAGCTCAAATAGTCCAATGGCCGAAAGAGACTGGCCACGCTGAAGACCTCTGATTCGCGGCGCAGGGTGATCTCACTGCTGTTCCACGAGGACGGGTCGCCCGCCACAATTTGCGGACTATTGGTCTGGCTGAAGAAATCGCTGCCGTCCAGCCTCGAATAATAGTAACCAGCGGACAAGAACCACCAATCGAAGAGCTGTTTTTCCAGCATGACTGTGTTCATGCCCCGAACATGATTATAATTATCCGAGGTGGAGGTGGTACCGCTGGTGGTACCGATTTGCTGGAAAACATTATTTTCATACCCGCGATTGTTTTCGCGGTAAAACTCGACCCGCGCATTGTCCTCCAGATGCCAGTCGTCGAAATCGTACGTGGCATCGAGCTTGAGAATATGAGTTTGTTCGTCCATCGCCCTGGTGGAAGGCGCGATATTGACGCCGCTCGCTTCCCCCCAGTCCAGCGTGGATTCGGTGCCCTTTTTAAAATCGTATTCATAGCCCAGCACGATTTGTGGCCAGCGCGGCAGCGTTAAGCCAAAATCCGCCCAGAAACGGCCGTTATCCACGTACAAATTCCGGTTCAAACTCAACTCCGGCGGAATTGCGACCGGATCGTATCCGCCGCGGTCATCGTAATATTTGCGCCATTCTTCAAAACCAGTGTGGATGAAGCCCCGGTCTGCCTCATCCACCGCCAGGTTCAACTTATAATCCCGGTCGGGGGCGATAACATGCCCGCTCAACGAGAGTTTTTCGGTGGGACTGGTTTGTTGAGTGAATGAAAATTCTTCAGCACCGCCGGAAAATCCGTCGTTCATACCCTGCAACTCGCGATATTTCGCCTTGTCGCCCTCGACCCCGATCCACCGCAGCGTGGGCGAGAAGGAAAGGGCAAGCGACGCGATTTGATTCGTTGTGTTCCAATTTGCCCCCTGGTCAATCCACGACCGCAACAGGCTGATTTGTCCCGGAGTCAGCGGGTTGCCTTTGCCAACCGGCGGCATCTCCATGTCTTTCACCTGCCGCGCCACATAATGGACCAACAGGCTGTTCGTGCCGTCTCCCACGACGATGTCGTTGGTGTCGTTGTCGCCGCCGGCCAGGGCCGAAGCGCGATCGTCGAGCCGGAAATGACTCTTTGGTTTCTCGCCGCTGTGACAGCGCAGGCACGAATTTTGGAGGATGGGCCGGATGTCGCGGTCGAAAACAATTTTCACCCCGGCGGGGGGAGGTAACGGCACCGAGTTCGTTTCGGCGGCGGAAATTGAAAAAGTAAAGAGACAAACGACAAGAGGCAAAATTGGAAATTGATGGAAAACCTCGAACGCCCAACTCCCGGCATTCAAGATCCAATGAATTCCCGAATCGGGGAGCGTTCGAGGCTGGCGGTGCGATGTTGAATATTGAATGTTCATTCAGTATCGCAACAGCGGGTCCACGTTTGAACCGTGTATCGCCGTATGACAACCGGCTGTCCAGCAAGTCCCTGCTTGTAAAAATGGCGTATGATCCACGTTGCCGATCAGGATGGCACCGGAACTTCCCGGCGGTTGCACTTGCGCGTGACAACGCAGGCAAAGATTCGGGTCGCTTTCGACCAGCATCTTCCGGTTGATCGAGCCGTGGGGATTATGGCAGACCGTGCAGCCTTCGCGCATGGCCTCATGTTCGAAGACAAACGGGCGGGTCTGGTCGCGATGGCACTGCGCGCAGCTCTCATTTTGCCGGGCCATGGCCAGCCCGCCTTTTGATTTCAAAATATCACCTCCGTGCGGGTCGTGACATTGCACGCAACTCATGTGCCCCTCAATGACGGGGTGATGCTGCGGCAGATTGAATTCACCCTGGACGTCCAGATGACACTGGAAACAGGACGCCGGGTCGGTGCCCGGGTTGATGATGAATTTTGCATTGCCGCCGGTTTCGATGTGTTTGCTGCCGGGACCGTGGCAGGACTCGCAACCGGTTTCGCCGACCATAGCCGCGTTCTCAAAATGAACCCGGGCATGGGGACTGACGGGAAACTCCCGGACAATCCCGGCATGGCAGTCCATGCAGGCCTTGTTACCGACATAATGGGCGCCCGGAATTTCCAGCGGCACCATTACTGCCGTCGGCGTGGTGGAACAGGAATTCAAAAGGGGAATCACCACGCCCGCCGTTCCCAAAACCGCGATGAGGATGGCCATTGGCTTCAGCCTCATCCCTGGTTTGGAGGCCTGGCACATGCGTTTCAGCGTTGAGCGGGTTGATTGGTCACCGCCGCCGCTTTGATGATTTCGGCAATAATCGAGTCGGAAAAGTCCCCGCTGACCGGGAACACCGTCTGTAAATGACCGTTCCCATCCACAATGAGCGTGCGGAAGTTATGGTTGATCAATCCATTGTCGGATTGGTAGCGGACGCCGGACTGTTCTGCCAAGGCAGCGATTTTCTCCGGCGGCCCGGTCAGAAAGCTCCAATGTTTCGGATCATATTGATAGCTGTCCCCATAGGCCTGCAACACCGCCGGTGTGTCGAATTGGGGATCGAAGGAGACGGAGAGGAAATGCCAGTTGGTCGGCGCTCCGGGCAGGGATTCCAGTTTGTGTGACGCCTCCTGAAAATTTCTCGACAGTCGCGGGCAATAATTCGGCAGGGGACAACGGGTATAAACGAAGGTGATGGCGAGTGCCTGCCCATGAAAATCGCTCAAGCTGACGGCCTGCCCCAGTTCGTTGGTGAACTTATAATACCACAGCGGATTTCGACCGTGAGCCGGTGGCGGCGGCGCTAATGGTTTGCTTTCGCTTAAGGGAACGTTTCCGATGCGGGTGATCCGGTCCACCCAACTATCCGTCTGCGTCACGTGAAGCCGAAAAGTGACCACGTCACCGGGATGTAAACCAGACATTTCCCTGGTGTCCCTGACCTTGAACGGCATGGTCATGGCGCTCATATAATTGGAAACGGCCTCGTGACTGATGGTGACCGTTTGATCGTTGGAACTGAACTCGCGCACGACTCCCCGGGCGGCGAACACCTGGGCGCCGGTTTCAGCCGGATCCGGGGATGGCGCGGATTGCGCGTGTGGCGAAAGCAGCGAAACAAAACAAAAGACGCCTGTCAATAATCCCCGCGACCACATATTGTTCAACATGCCGCTATTCAAACGGATTCACGTTGCGGAATAGCGGATTTGCGCAGCCGGCGCAAGCTAATCACGGATTCGGCAATCGGCCTACACGGTAAAATCCCGGATTACCCGAGGCGGTTGGGTCGTCGAATAACACCGGACTGCCTCCCGCCACGTTCGTGCTGAGGGTGGTCCAACTGCCTGAACTCAGGCTCGAGGTTCGTTGGACGATATAGGTGAGCCCCGGGTTCGCCGTATAATCGAATCGGAAATCCGACGGCGGCAAGAACTGCGGCGCACTCAGGACAATGGGCACCGGCGTAACGACGTGAATGGTAACGGAATTGGTAGCGGTCTGTCCGCTGTTGTCTGAAGCCACGGCCGAAAAGGTGTAATCCGCGGCGGCCAGGCTGCTCACCGGTACTGAATAGGGAGCCGTTGTGACGTTACCCAGCGATATAGCACCCTGGAAAAACTCGACATTGGTGACGGTCCCGGAATTACCCGAGGCTGTCGCCGCCAGGGTGAACGAAGCCGGCGCGCTCAAAGTGGCGCCGGTGGGCGGATTGGTTATGGATACGTTTGGCGGCAAAGCCCCCCCGGCGACGTTGACCACGCCGGTCATACCGAGAGAAAAATGGACTGAACAGTAATACGTGAAACTGCCGGCGGAACTGAATGTGTTGGTGAACGAATGCGGGTGACTGTTCACACCTGAATCCCACAATCCCTTCGGGGTGGCGTTGGTGCTGGTCGAGGTGCCGCTGGTGCTGGAATGGAAACTGCCTTCCCAGACCCAGATCACCTGGTCATTGACATTGATGTTGGTGCTGGGCGGTACAAAAACGTCGGCAGCGGTGCCGATGAGGTTGGTATTGCCGACAAACACCGTCACCGCCTTCGGCGCCGGCACCGAGGCGACATTGACCGCACCCGTCATGCCAAGATTGAAATGAACCGAGCAGTAGTAGGTGAAACTGCCGGGGGAAGTGAAAGTATTGGTGAACGAATGCGGTTGGCTGTTGATTCCTGAGTCCCACAAGCCATTGGGGGTCGCGTTACTGCTGGTCGAGGTACCACTGGTACTGGAATGAAAATTACCTTCCCATACCCAGACGACCTGATCATTCAGAAAGATATTCGTAGCCGGCGGGACAAAGACGTCGGCTGCCGTGCCGACGAGGTTGGTGTTGCCGACAAACACCGTGACCGAGGCGGCCGAACCCGAAAGCGCGCCGGTGAGAATCATCGTGCCGATCATCATACCTGCCCATCGCGAAAAACGTTTCATCGCATTCATTTTCTTCCTCCTTGTTTTATTTATTTTACGATTTGCCGATTGGCTGAATCCAACACCGGGCAACCCACTGCGCCACGGGCATTCGTTCTTTTCCGACCGGTTTGACCGGCCTTCCTTGAACACGCGAGTTTTCCCGGTTTGATGGATGACGGTTGGCCCTTGCCCGCGGATTCAAAGAACCGGCATCTGAAAAGCGACCGCTGGACATGGTTTTGTGCGCCAGTTCTGGATTCGGCTTTTTCAAGTTTGCGTTTGTGCCCAAGGACACCATTCCCTTTATCTTAAGATTAGAGGAACGATTGGACAATTTGTTCCCATGAGCTAAATTCCTGCGGGCCAGCGCCCAGGGCGATTTCCTTGCAGAATCAGGTCAATAAACAGAGAACTCTATAAAAGAAGGCTGCTGGAGGGAACAATTGGCGCATTAATAACTCTTAACTTTGATGTCGTGATATGGCTAAAGGCGTGGACTTTGAAAGCTTGGTGGCTTGTCATTACCAGTCGCTATATCAATTCGCCTTCAGTTTGACTCGTGATGAGGCGGATGCCTGTGACCTGACACAACAGACCTTTTACATCTGGGCGGCCAAAGGCCACCAGTTGCGTGATGAATCGAAAGTGAAAACCTGGTTGTTTACCACCCTCCATCGCGAGTTTCTCGGCGTGCGGCGGAAACAAGTCCGCTTTCCCCATGTGGAACTGGAGCAGGCCGCCGCCGAGCTTCCCGCCGTATCGCCGGCTTCGTTCAATCAACTGGACACCGTGCAGGTGCTCTCCGCCCTGGCGAACCTGGACGAGATTTACCGGGCGCCGGTCGCCCTGTTTTACTTGCAGGACCATTCCTATCTTGAAATTGCCGAAATCCTTGAAGTGCCCATCGGCACCGTCAAATCGCGCCTGGCGCGCGGCCTTGACCGGTTACATCAATTGTTGACGGGCGGCACCGCAACCAATTCGCCTTCGTGCCAGCCGGATTTATGAACCACGACGACGCCAAAAACATTTTGCTGCTTTACCGCTCCGGTACGGCGGACGCCGCGGATCCGCAAATCACTGAGGCGCTGGCGTTGGTCAAACAGAACACGGAACTGGCGCGCTGGTTTGGTGAACATTGCGCGCGGCAGGAGATCTTGCGTGCGAAGTTCCGCCAAATCCCGGTGCCGGCCGGGTTGAAGGAACAAATCATTTCCGAACGGAAGGCGCAGGAAAAAATCATCATCTGGCGCCGGAACACTGTGCTCACGGCGGTAGCAGCAGTCATCGTGGTGTCGCTCATTCTGGCAACGTTCTGGTTTCAGCCTCCGGCAAGTGATAACGCCCTGGCCATTTACCAGAGCCGCATGGTTGGTGCGGCGCTGCGCGGTTACGCCATGGATTTGGCGACGAATAATCCGGCGCAAATCCGTGCCTACCTCGAACAAAATCATGCGCCGGCGGATTATGTTTTGCCGGCGCCCCTCGAAAAGGTCGCGATGACCGGCTGCGCCATCCAAAGCTGGCAGGGGGTGAAGGTTTCCATGATTTGTTTCCGTACCGGTAAACCGCTTCCGCCGGGCCAGGCGGGCGATCTTTGGCTGTTTGTCATTGACCGCTCCCTGGTCAAAAACGCCCCGGCGGCCGGGCCGCCGCAACTGGCCAGAGTCAATCAACTCATCACGGCAACCTGGTCGCAGGGTGACAAACTTTACCTGCTGGGCACGGCCGGCGACGAACAGACCATCCGACAGCTGTTGTGAACGGGGCGGCGACCAGCGCCGTCAGTCATTTTCAACACTCATATGGGAAATCACCCATTGGAAGTCCGACCATTCACGGTAGGGAAGTGAAATGGGCAGGCTGGCCGCGTCCGGCCACGGCGGGCGGATGGTGCTGGGCACCATCCAGGAGTGCAACACGCTGTGACCGTCGGCAAAGGAAAACGCCGCGGCGCCGTTGTGATACGATGCGGGCAAATCGCGCCACTGCCAGGAATAGGCGCGATTGATATAATAACCGTCATCAATGCTGTCGGGATGCTCGTCCAGGAAGACGAAAATTTCCGTGGGATGGGGAATTTGCGTGACTTTGAAAAACTGCACGTAATCCGGGTTGTTGATGTTGGTGCCGCCGGTTGTGAATTGTCCGACATCGCCCAGCATCGCGTTCATGGAATAACTGCGGATACGCGCCGTCCAGCCCAGGGCGCGTTGAGCACTGCTCATGGCATGGTCGGAAGGACATCGGTAGACGCTCGTCTGCCCTTTGAGGTACGAGCCAAGACTCGCATCGGTGATGGCGGCCAGGTTCGTGTTGTCGGAACTCGTATCCCAGGTCATGACATTGTTGACCCAATTAATATTGGTCCGGGGGCCAAACTCGGTCATGACCAGATTGTCGGGCAACTGGCCGTTATGATCATCCGCGTAAAGCTCCCACGCAAACTCGAGTTCACGCGTGTTGTTGAGACAAATCAGGCCTCGCGCCCGCTCGCGCGCCGCCGACAGGGTAGGCAGTAAAATCGCCGCCAGGATGGCGATAACGGCTATTACCACCAGCAACTCAATCAGCGTGAAACCAGTTGTAAGAAGCGGCGGCCCCCGCAAAACGGAACGGGCATTCATGGTGCAAAAACGCTGGTCTGTTAATTAACAGACCTTTTACGCTCTTTTGTCCGCCCTGTCAAAGGCATTCTGCCAATTCGGCGATTGCCCCGTCGCTCCGCTTTCCGCAAAATCCCCGCTCTATGGCGAGCGGCCGCAGACAATATCCTTTTCATCTGATCGAACCCAAATGGCAACAATTCTGGGAGAAACAACAGGTCTTTCGCGCCTTTAACCCCGGCGAGGAAATCCCGGAAAACCATCCCTTTGCCGAACGGCATGGGGCTGATTCCATGGTGGCCGGCCGCAAAGCCCCGCCAAAATTTTACATTCTCGACATGTTCCCGTATCCCAGTGGCGCCGGATTGCACGTCGGGCATCCCGAAGGTTATACCGCCACGGACATCCTCGCCCGCTACAAACGCGCGCTCGGATTCAATGTGCTGCATCCGATGGGCTGGGACGCCTTCGGCTTGCCCGCCGAGCAATATGCCGTCAAAACCGGCCAGCATCCGCGCAAGACGACCGACGAAAACATTGCCACCTTCAAGCGCCAGATTCAGTCGCTTGGTTTCAGCTACGACTGGTCGCGCGAACTTGCCACCACCGATCCGGATTATTTCAAGTGGACCCAATGGATTTTTCTGAAGTTATACAATAGTTATTTTGATCCTGAATGGAATAAGGCTACGCCAATTGAATTTTTCAAAGATGCGCTTTCTGAACAACCGAAGTTTAAAAATAAGTGGAAAGAAAACCCTTTTCTCGCTGGCACGCACGATGCCTACACCAAAATGTCGGCGCAGGAAAAAGAACTGGTTCGCCGCCGCACATTGGACAACAAACGCCTCGCCTACGTAAGCGAACAGCCAGTTTGGTGGTGTGAACAACTGGGAACCGTTTTGGCGAACGAAGAAGTCGTGGATGGCAAATCTGAAGTCGGTGGCTTTCCGGTCGTACGCAAGCCCATGCGCCAATGGATGCTCCGCATCACCGCCTATGCCGAGAAACTGCTCACTGACCTCGACACGATTGACTGGAGCGATTCGCTCAAGGAAATGCAACGGAATTGGATTGGCCGCAGTGAGGGTGCCGAAGTCGAATTCAGAATTCAGAATTCAGAATTCAGAATTACTGTCTTCACCACACGTCCGGACACCTTATTCGGTGCAACTTACATGGTGCTGTCACCAGAACATAGACTCGTTGATCAAATCACGACGGCCGAGCAACGCGGAGCTATCTCGAAGTACAAAACTGAAGTCGCAAAAAAATCGGATTTGGAGCGAACCGAATTGGCCAAGGAAAAATCGGGCGTTTTCACCGGCGCTTACGCCATTAACCCGGTCAACGGCCAAAAAATTCCCATCTGGATTGCCGATTACGTCCTCGCCAGTTACGGCACGGGCGCCATCATGGCTGTGCCGGCGCATGACACGCGCGACTTCGAGTTCGCCACCAAATTCAATCTGCCCATTGTCCAAGTCGTTCAGCCCCCGGACCCAAAAATCGATTGGCACGGTTTCGTGGAGGATGGCACTTCGGTGAATTCCACTGGCCCGGAAATTTCCATCACCGGCTTGCCCACGCCCGAAGCCAAAAAGAAAATCACCACCTGGCTGGAAGCCAAAGGTCTCGGCAAGCGCACGGTCAACTTCAAGTTGCGCGACTGGTTGTTCAGCCGGCAGCGTTACTGGGGCGAGCCATTTCCAATTATCTGGAAACGCGACCCCGCCGGGAATTTGTATCACGAAGCCTTGCCTGAATCGGTGTTGCCGGTCTTGCCACCGGAATTGACCGATTACAAGCCGACCGCTACGGGCGAACCGCCTCTGGCGCGTGCCAAAGATTGGGTAACTCTGCCCGACGGTTCAACCCGCGAGACCAACACCATGCCGCAATGGGCCGGTTCGTGCTGGTATTATCTCCGTTATCTCGATGCAAAGAATCCGAACGCATTCGTTGGCAAAGAGGCGGAACAATACTGGATGGGGGCTTCGAGTCCACAGCCCATAGTCGAGAGTCCGCAGTCTGACTCGAAACTGAAGACTCAGGACTCAGGACTCAAATCAACGACGCCAGGAGTTGATTTGTATGTCGGTGGCACAGAACACGCCGTGTTACACCTCCTTTACGCCCGGTTCTGGCACAAGGTGCTTTTTGACCTCGGCTACGTCTCCACACCCGAACCGTTCTTCAAACTCGTCAATCAGGGCATGGTCCTTGGCGAAGACAACCAGAAGATGTCGAAGTCGCGCGGCAATGTGATCCCCGTGGACGAGCCGGTACAGGAAGTCGGCACGGACGCCCTGCGCCTGTTTGAAATGTTCATGGGCCCGTTGGAAATGGTGAAACCGTGGAGTACCAAGGGTGTCGAAGGCGTCTATCGTTTCCTCGGCCGCGTCTGGCGCTTGTTTGTGGATGAAAATTCCGAAACGGAATTTGAGCAGGCAGAAACCACCGTCGAGACGCAGAGGCGCGGAGAGTTGCTTAATTTAATAAAATTAAATCCGGCAATCAGAGATGTCGCACCGACCCCGGCACAATTGAAAACGCTCCACACCTGCATCAAGAAAGTCACCGAAGACCTCGACGGTCTGCGTTTCAACACGGCGATTTCGGCGCTGATGGTGTTTGTGAACGAGGCGATGACCTGGAAGACGAAACCGGTCTCCGTGCTCCGCGATTTCCTGATTTTGCTTCAACCCTTCGCGCCACATTTGGCGGAAGAGTTGTGGGACAAACTTCATTCCGCACTCCGCATTCCGCATTCCGCATTGTCTTACGCTCCCTGGCCAAAGTTCGACCCGGCGTTGCTTGTCGAGAGCGAGATGGAAATCCCGGTCCAGGTAAACGGCAAGTTGCGCGACGTGATCAAGGTTCCGGTCAACGCCGACAACGCCACCCTCGAAGCTGCCGCCAGGGCCTCGGAGAAAGTCCAGCAGTTCATTGCCGGCAAGACGATCAAAAAAGTCATCGTGGTGCCGAAAAAGCTGGTGAACATCGCCGTTGGTTAAGTCCAGGGCCCGGAGTCCGACGTCCAAAGATCAATGTTCTCAGTCAGTCGGTTCAATCATTTTGAACTTTCTTATCGATTCCCGGCATCCAGCCATGCCTGAAGTTTTTTGATATAGGCTGCCAGCGTATGATCGCTCAACGGGGCAAAATCGGCGCGCGCGGCCCGGAGCTGGTTTTCCAGATGTTGTCGTGTGCCCACGAGCCGCAGCGCGGTCCGCCACCACAAACTCAGGTCCGTGTGAAGTTTGCCGGCAGCATCGAATTGCCGCAAATGACCGGCGTGCCGGTAAAAAATCGGGCCGTGGGGCGGGACCAGCAAAAACGGAATCAACAAGGGGGGTACATGGGGAACGATATCCTGATTATTCACCACGCGGAAAGCAACGGTTCGCAACTGGCGGTTGCAACTGGCGGCGAAGGCGCAATTGCCCGTGCGCGGCTGGCCGAAGGTGTAAAGGCCATTAACGGCCTGGCGATTGGAGAACGTAAAGGCCACCGCCGCAATCAAGGCCATCGCGCCACCCAGACTGTGGCCGGTAATCCAGAGTGGCTGTTTGTTTGTCCGCGCATCAGCAACGAATTGTGAGAGTTGTTCCCAGACGAACGACGTGTTGCGGATAAATCCGTGGTGTACCCGACCCAGGTCCGGTTTCCCGAAATAATCCCGCCACGGGTTTTGGATGATTTCCGCGTCCACCAGCCAGTCGGCCAGCTTGGCCGGTTCGGTGCCGCGGAACGCGACAATGATTATTTGCTCGTTTGCAGCGGCCAGTACCTGCGCGGTTTTTACACTGAACACACGGCAGCCGGCGGCGGGAAACTCCCAATCCTGGAATTGCTGGAGGATTTTGTTTTGGTCGTCCTCATAGGCGAGCCTGGCCGCGTACACCAGCGCCAGCGCATTGGCTGTGCGCCACTGCGTTGCCGATGCATCAAATCGGTCAAACGGCGGATTCACCACTTGGGAACATGCCCCTAAGAATCATTGATGCCAACGTCAAATCAGCTGCACTTGGTCAGCCAGTGACCAGGCTTTCCGAACCCGGGCCATGCATCGCGCAACCACCGCGATTGGGCAGCTACGGTCCCAATTTTATCCGATAGAAACGCGTTGACTGATTTGTACTTGTATCCAGGTAGTTCGTAAACACGTCGCCGGAGCCCGGCAGCGAAACGTCGCCGCTGATGTTCGAGTAAGGGCCGTTGACCGCGGCGGCGGCCTGAACCACGTTGGTTCTCCCGCCTCCCGCCTGCCAACTGATCAACATGTTGGTCCCTTGGGGACTGATGGCAGTGATGCGAAACAGCGACGCCGGGTTGGTCGGATTCAGACCGGCGAGGAATTTGTCCAGATTCGACATGCCCGTGCCGTCGGCATCATCTTGCGGCAACGACAAATCGTTCGCCTGACCGATCGGATGACCGAAGTACTGAATCATCCACCAATCCGGGATGCCGTCACCGTCGCTGTCCAATGGCATCCCGACATCAATGGCATATGCGAAGGCGTCCGGCGCGCGATTCAGGTCTTCCGTAACCAGTCCCGAACCCAGACTCAAGAAGGCGACCGTCCCGCCGTCGGCGTTGACCGCCGGTTGGGAATCCCACAGCACGGGACTGGTTCCCGCTTGTCCGACAGTGAGATTATAGTTGGTGCCCAGGTACCGGTCATAGCGATAAACATTGGGAACCGGACTGGTGTCTCCGGGTACAATTCCCATGGCATAGCTTCGGTACACCACAAACCGCCCGTCCGTGCTGAGGACCGGCAGATCCGAGTATCCGACCGTGCTGCTGACAATCGGCGTAAAGTTGGAACTGACCAGGGTGATGGCCTGGGTCTGCAAATCGCCCAGGTAAATGTTCGTGCCGGAAGTGAGATTCGTCTGCGCCACAAAGGTGACGTATCGCCCGTTGGCGCTGAATCCGCCGGGACACCAAAGGATAACCGGATAGTTGAGAGTGAAAACATTGGTGCCCGTGAGCACATCATCCACACGTGCGGCCGAATTGGACTGGCTATAGAGCACCCGTGTTCCGTTTATGTTCAACACGGCATTGGAGACGGCGCCCGCGGCATTCGTGTAAACGTCGGTTCCAAGTTGATCATCCCAAATTCGCAACTGCGGTGCGTAGTTATTAACGTAACTGGAATAAGCCACATAACGACCATCGCCGCTCATTGAAGGAGGAAAAATGGAAATGGGAAGCGAAAAGGCGCCGGGAGGCACATTCGTCAGGGCCGTGGTTGTTCCCGAATTTATATCACGCAAAAATGTCCGGAAAGTTACTCCAGCCACGAGGCTAACACCCGGAACCAAATTGCCGGCCGAGCTGAGGAAAGCTACATAGCGTCCATCCTGGCTGATAATCGGACCCGAACAATCGCCATTTGCACCATCAATGCCGTTACTGCTCACGCTGACAAGCACGGTCGTGCCGGACTGCAAATTACGACGAAAGACGTTGGCGTTGGGAGTTACACCCTGGCCGACCACCAGATTGCTGGCTGAACTGATGAATACGACATAACGTCCATCCGCGCTGATTGCCGGATTCACGGAAGGACCGCCCAGCGCCGGACCGCCGTTGGTCGCCACGCTGACCAGTGTAGTGGTGCCAGCCAGCAAGTCCTGGACAAACACGTCGGGCAGGTCGTTTGTGTCATTTGGGACCAGATCATCCGCCAGGCTGGCAAAGGCTACCCACTGCCCGTTCGTGCTGACGGAAATCTGCGACACAGTGGGGTTGTCGCCCGGCTGCGGAATAACCGTGGCATTCCGTTTTGAATTCAGTTCGGTCACATTCGAGAACAGGTCCCGGACGAAAACATCCGAGGCATGGTTATTGTCTCCCCCAACCAGGCCGCCATCCGGACTATCAAAGGCGACGTACTGGCCTGTGGAACTTACGTTGAGCACCGACAAGGCCTCGTCACTCGACCCGATCCCGTTGGTGTCCACGTCCACCAATTGCAGGCTGCTATTGGTCAAATTGCGCAGGTAAATGTGGGATTCGCCGGCGACGATGTTGCCCGGCAAATTGGTGGTGTTGCTGAGAAACGCCACTGATGAATCGTCCGCACTCAACACCGGCTCCGTGGAGGCTGAGGTAATGGTGCCGTTGCTCCCGGGGTCGCTGACCAGGCTATCCGTTGTGGTCTGGGCATTCCACACGTGAACGCTGGAGTAACCCGAGTTGGTGGCGCCTTCGTGTTGGACATAAGCCACATACTTTCCGTCGGGTGTCATCTCGGGGCCGTAGTCGTCGCCGACGACAATATCTCCCCCTACACCATTGCTGTTGATCAGGGTGGTAGCGCCGGTGGCCGTGTCATACCGCAGGATCACGGTGGTACCCAACGAGTTCGAGTTGCCGGCCTTGAAGACCACATACCGCCCATCATCACTGATCCGGGGATGGTAGGACGGAGCGGCGCTGAGTCCGAGGTTGGTGAACACAATTCCGGCGGCATTGATACTGGCCCAGGTCGTCGTGCCTGCGAACCGGTCGCGCACGTACACTTCACCCTGGGAAGTGGCCGGAACACCGGAAACCAGATTAGTTGCAGAACTGAAAAACGCCACGTAGCGGCCGTCCGGCGTCAGGACCGGTGTGGCCATGGCCGCGCTCGTTCCCGCGGCACCCACACTGATCAGCCAGGTCGTTTGCGTAATCAGATCCCGGACGAAAACATCGGGGATTCCGTTGTTGTCGCCCGCCACCAGGTTGCTGGCCGCACTGATGAAAGCCACGGAGGTACCGTCCGGGGTCATGACCGGGTCCGTGGAAGCGCCGTTGGGAAAGTCTCCATCCGCCGCCACACTGATGAGTCGCGTGATGCCCGTGTAAGTATCACGCAGAAAAATGTCGGTGACCCCGTTCGTGTCGCCCGGCACAAGATCGCTGGCTTCGCTTTGGAACACCACGTATCGGCCATTAGCGGAGACTTGACCGAGGATCGAGTTGTCATTACCGCCGGAACCATTGGTATTGGCGCTGATTAGAACCGTGGTATTGGCCATGCGATCCCGCAGATAAACGTTTAAAGCGAACCGGCTGTTGCCGCCCGGCACAAGGTCGTTGGCTCCGCTGGAAAAGACCACGTAGCGGCCGTCCGGACTGATGGCCGGCGCAACCGAATCGCTATCGCCACCCGCCGGCAACGGCACGGACGGGTTCCGCGCTGAAATCAATTGTACCGGGGCTGCGTTGGCCGAAGGAACAAGCACATTGAACGTCAACAGCCAGGCCACCATCAGCAGCAACCAGAGTTGCCCTTTGGAGCTCTTGGTTTGTAGTCCGGTTTCCAGTCGGTCCCGACCGATTGAAGCGGTTCCCGGTTGAGCGTATGATCTTTTCATAATCGTAGAGAGTTCATTTCTCAGCATCCAGCATGTCAATCAACATCAATAATAATTCGCGTATTGATTAGCGCCGCTATACCACGTCCAAATGAATTGACTGGCGTTATGAACGACGACGCGGCCGTCGGCATAGAGCAAATTGATATTTACAATTTTTCCGCCATAAGGATGACCACCGGCTGGGTCGGCTGTTTGGGGCCAGGGCTTGCCTCCGCCGTCTGATTTATCTCCATCAAAGAGCGTGTCGGTCATGATGGGATTGCTTCCCGCCCATTTATCCGAGGTATGCAGCGGCCATGGCGTTCCAGTTGACCAATAGGGAATGGCGGGATTGGCTATTTCAGCCCTCCAGGCCGCAAGCATACCAGGAGGGAGCTTTCTGTTATCGACTGGCCACCAGCCAGAATTACCAAATCCCAACTGTCGCGGAATGTAAACTGAATAAAAGATGGTGAGATATTTGTGATTGTATTCAATTCCCTGACTCCCCGGGGGGTTGTTCAACGCTACGAATTGGGTGGGACTGATAGTGGCGACGCCGGGGTTGGCATTGACGATGGCTTGAAATTCCTGGGGTCTGACCGGACAAAAATACATCGGAACCGTCGCTCCATAGGGCACCAGATTGGTGGTCATGCTGGCATCCACGTCCCAAAGATTGCCGCCTGCGTAACCAATGCTCATCGGGAAAGAGGGCAAACGGCCTTGGTTGTCGCTGCTAAAGGCACTGGCTACCACGCCCCATTGGCGCAGATTGGCAGAGCAACTGATGTATCGGGTGCTGAATTTTGTATTGGCCAGTGCGGGCAATAGCGTCACCGCCAGAAACGCAGTAACTCCGATGATGACCAACAGTTCGGTTAAGGTGAAAGCCGCGCTGCCATTTGTCCGCCGGGCTTTGAAGAAAAAAGTCCTTACAAAATCGCCAGAGTTTTTACTCATAAACCCAGTCTAAGCTCCTGGGCCAAGTACACTTAATAATGCAAAATGCCTGAATTTAAGTCAATGCTTATCTGTTTAATCCGTACGGTGTGACCATCGATCCAGGCAATACGATTTGTACTTTGGAACTGCATCATTTGGTAGGGCGGGCAGTCCTCTGTCCGCCGCACCGAACGGCGCGCACGGAGTGCGCGCCCTACCTTGAGAAAATAATGCAATTTCGAACCATAACTCGTATAACTCCTTTGGATTTTTTAGAACGGACGGGGTACAATTGGCGCATTCCAGGAATCGCCTGCGATTTTGATGGTTCCAGAAGTCTTCTTCCGGAAAGAGATTTATCTCTTCTCCGCCCCGGCCAGCAGCGTCTGGAAATGCGGCGGCTGTTCCTCGTGCGCCACAACGCTGATTTCAATCTTTTTGAAACCGGCGTCTTCCAGCCAGCGCTGCAAGTCGCTCTCGGCAAACCCCGGCCAGCGGTCACCGTAAAGCTCGTGCGCCTTCTCGAAGTTGTGCTTGAGCAAATCGAGGATCAGGATCTGCCCGCGCGCCCGAAGGACTTTGTATGCCGCGGCAATGGCCTGGGACGGGACTTCGGCATGGTGCAAGGCCTGGCTCAAAATCACGAGGTCAACGCTGTTCGGCTCAATCGGCGGGCTCTGCAAATCACCCAGCCGGAATTCCAGATTTTTCAGGCCGTTCTTCTTCGCCTTGGCCGCACCGAAGGCCACCATTTTCTCCGAATTGTCCACGGCGATGACCTTTTTACAGCGGCGCGCGAGCAGTTCGCTCAACAGACCTTCACCCGCGCCGAGGTCGGCCACGACGAGCGGCGGCAGAATCCGCAGGAGCAAATGCCCGAACGCCTGCCACGAGCGGCCCGGCCCATAGACACGGTCGAAGCGCCCGGCAATCTGGTTGAAATAAACCTGCGCCTGTTCGCGGCGGCGGGCGAGGATGCGCTTGAGGTTGATCTGATCGCCTTCGTATTCGGGCAACTCCTTCGCGCCGCGAATCGCCAGTTGAATGAGTTCCCGCGCCGCGCCGTCAGCCTGCTGGTTCGGCCGGTAAAATGTCCGTTTGCCTTCGCGCCGCGACTGCAGCAGCCCGGCGTCCTGCAACAACCCCAGATGCGTGGAGATGCGCGACTGGCCGAGCCGCGTGGCTTCCTGCAGTTCGTTCACCGACAGTTCATCGCGCTCCAGCAGCGCCACCATCCGCAGGCGCGTGGGATCGGACAATGCCCTAAGTGATTTCAGTGCTGATGACATGGTTTTCCGGGCGCGGCGCGATTTTTCGAGAAAACCTGTTGACGCGCTCCAATTCTGATATATCATCTTATCCTGATACGTCAATATGACATTTGAACCCATTCATCCATGAGCAAAAACTTCATTTTTTCGTCCGAGTCCGTCGGCGAAGGCCATCCGGACAAGGTTTGTGACACCATCTCTGATTATGTGCTGGACGCCTGTCTCGCGCAGGATCCGCGCAGCCGCGTCGCGTGCGAAACCTACGCCAAGTGCAACCTGGTCGTGGTCGGCGGCGAAATCACCACCAAGGCCAAGCTCGATTTCAACGCCATTGCCCGCCAGGCCATCCGCGACATCGGCTATGTGAACGACGACGACGTATTTCATGCCGACAAGGTGCTCATCATGAATGCCATCACGTCGCAGTCCCCGGACATCGCCCAGGGCGTGGACGCGCGCGCCGCGGAAGGCAAGGACACCGCCGAGCAGGGCGCCGGCGACCAGGGTTTGATGTTCGGTTATGCGACGACGGAAACGCCCGAATTGATGCCCGCGCCCATCATGTTCGCGCATCAACTGGGCCGTGAACTCACCCGCATCCGCAAGACCGGCAAGGTCAAATGGCTGCGGCCTGATGCCAAGAGCCAGGTTTCCGTCCGCTACGTGAATGACCAGCCTGTCGAAATCACCAACGTCGTCATTTCCACCCAGCATGCGCACGACGCGAAGCACGAGACCATCAAGGAATTCTGCATCGAAGAAATCATCAAGAAGACGTTGCCCAAAAACCTGCTGACGAAGAACACGGCGTTCCTCATCAACCCGACCGGGCGATTTGTCGTCGGCGGGCCGCAAGGGGACACCGGCCTGACTGGCCGGAAAATCATTGTGGACAGCTACGGCGGCATGGGCCGGCACGGCGGCGGCGCCTTCAGCGGCAAGGACCCCTCGAAAGTGGACCGCAGCGCAGCGTACATGGGCCGTTACGTGGCCAAGAACATCGTGGCCGCGGGCCTCGCGACCAGCGCGGAAATCCAGTTTGCCTACGCCATCGGATATCCCGACCCGGTGTCGGTCTGCGTGAACACCTTCGGCACCGGCATCGTAAGTGACGAGGCCATTGAAAAGGCGGTCTGCGAAGTGTTCAGTTTCAAACCCGCCGCCATCATCAAGCAGCTCAACCTGCTCCGGCCGATTTACGCCAAGACCACCAACTATGGTCACTTCGGCAAAACGGACCCTGATATTACCTGGGAACGCGCGGACAAAGTTGAAGAACTCAAACGCGCCGCCGGCAGCGCCAAATCTGCCGCGGCTGCTTCCAGCGTAAAAAAGGCCGCCTCCGCCAAACGCGCGGCAGGAACCCCGGTGTCCGCCTGATAATTGACTTTTAACATCCAACTCTCAACTGACCATGCCAACCATCAAACTTTCACCTTCCCGCACCAAACCCGCCAGGCTGAACGGCAACGGCGCAAAACAGGATTATTACGTCCGCGACCTTTCGCTCGCCGACCTCGGCCGCCGCGAGATTGAAGTCGCCGAACAGGAAATGCCCGGCCTCATGGCCGTGCGCGCCAAATATGGCCCGTCCAAGCCGCTCAAGGGCGTGCGCGTCTCCGGCTCGTTGCACATGACCATCGAGACCGCCGTGCTCATCGAGACGCTCGTCGAACTCGGCGCCTCCGTGCGCTGGGCGAGCTGCAACATTTTCAGTACGCAGGACCAGGCTGCCGCCGCCATCGCCAAAGCCGGGGTGCCGGTGTTTGCCTTCAAGGGCGAATCGCTGGAGGAATACTGGCAGTTCACGCTCGAAGCACTGACGCATCCGGGTGGTAAAGGCCCGCAACTGATCGTGGACGACGGCGGCGATGCCACGTTGCTCCTGCACAAAGGTTATGAGATGGAGCAGGGTGACAGCTGGGCGAACACGCCCAGCGACAACCATGAGGTTTCCGTCGTTAAGAACGTGCTCAAGAAATGCGCAAAGGACCGTCCCGGCGGGTTCACCCGGACGGTGAAGGCTTGGAAAGGTGTTTCCGAAGAAACCACGACCGGTGTGCATCGTCTCTACCAGATGCTCGAGGCGAAAAAACTGCTCGTGCCGGCCATCAACGTCAATGACTCGGTCACGAAATCGAAGTTCGACAACCTGTATGGCTGCCGCGAATCGCTCGCCGACGGGCTCAAACGCGCCCTCGGCGTGATGATCGCCGGCAAGACGGCCCTGGTCTGCGGCTACGGCGACGTCGGCAAAGGCTGCGCGCATTCGCTGCGCGGGTTCGGCGCTCGCGTCATCGTCACCGAGATTGACCCCATCAACGCGCTGCAGGCTGCGATGGAAGGATTCAAGGTCACGACCATCGAAGACACGCTCGGTGAGGCGGACATTTATGTGACGACGACCGGTAACTGCGACGTCATCACGCTCGAACACATCCTCAAGATGAGGGACCAGGCCATCGTCTGCAACATCGGCCACTTCGATAACGAGATTCAGGTGGACCGCCTGAACAACGCGAAGGGCGTCAGCCGGGTGAACATCAAACCGCAGGTGGATCGTTA
The DNA here is from genome assembly GCA_025451535.1 of Verrucomicrobiia bacterium. GTDB lineage: Bacteria > Verrucomicrobiota > Verrucomicrobiia > Limisphaerales > UBA11358 > UBA11358. The sequence goes on along the minus strand of JANWKE010000078.1, from coordinate 8,944 downwards.
CGATCTGCCCGGTGGCCGTGCCATTTACTTGCTGGCCGAAGGCCGGCTGGTGAACCTTGGCTGCGCCGAAGGCCATCCGAGCTTTGTCATGTCAAATTCGTTCACAAATCAAATTCTCGCGCAACTGGATTTGTGGAAGAACAAGGACACCTACAAGGTCGGCGTTTATCGTCTATCCAAGAGATTGGACGAGGAAGTCGCCCGGCTGCACCTGGAAAAAATCGGTGTCAAGCTGACCAAGCTTACCAAGAAACAAGCTGATTATATCGGCGTACCGGCGGAAGGCCCCTACAAGCCGGAGCACTACCGGTATTGAAGTAGGGCTGGCTCTCCGAGCCGGCCGTGGCGCGGTGGGACACCGCGCCCTACCAATGAATTCGGATAAAGGCGAACGGAACAGACCGTTCGCCTTTTGCATTGGCAGAGTTTTATGGGGATGGCATGGTGAACTCACATAATCTCATGCGACCGCTCATCTTTTGTTCGATTCTGATTTCCGGGGCCATCTTCCTGCCGGCGGGCGTTCCCATTCGGGCGGCGGATGCGACTACGGTAACCAACGTTCCTCTCCGCCGGACCGATGCCCACGGCAATCCCATCCGCCGCGCGCCGACCGGCCACATGTCGAACTACGACGAATCCAAAGTCGGCACCTACACGCTGCCTGATCCACTCGTGCTGGCGGACGGCAAACCGGTGCGTGACGCCGAAACCTGGTTCAAGGTGCGCCGGTCCGAATTGCTGAAATTTTACGCCGAGAACATTTATGGCCGTGTCCCGGCCAACGCGCCAAAGGTCACCTTCAAGGTGGTCGAGACCGACACCAGCGCGCTGGGCGGCCTGGCGATGCACAAGGACGTTGAGATCCGGTTTGGCAAGACGGCCAACGCGCCGGTTGCCCATCTCCACATCTATCTGCCGGCCAACGCCACCAGGCCGTTGCCGCTGCTGCTGCATATCGTTTTCTTTTCCACTCCGCCTTTTCCTGACCGGAACGACAACCCAGCCGTGGTCGGCCTGAGGCAGCGTTTCAATGAAGCCGGCCCGATTACGAACATTTTCGCACACGGTTACGGCTACGCCACGTTTCGCTACACCGACATTCAACCGGACAATTCGAACACGTATCATTCCGGGGTCATCGGCCTGACCCTCAAACCGGGCCAGGCAAAACCCGCGCCGGACGAGTGGGGCACCATCAGTGCGTGGGCCTGGGGCGCCAGCCGGTTGCTGGATTATCTTGAAACCGACACGTCGGTGGATGCCCGGCATGTCGCCCTCATCGGCCATTCGCGCCTCGGCAAGACGGTGTTGCTGGCGGGCGCGCGGGACCCGCGGTTCGCGCTCGTCTTCTCCAGTTGCGCCGGTGAAATGGGTTCCTCGCTCGCCCGGCGCGATTACGGCGAGACCATCGACGACATGGCGGCCAATTTCCCCTGGCAGTTCACCGGTAATTTTCAGAAATATTCCGGCAATTGGAATGAAATGCCGGTGGACACGCACGAGATCATCGCCTTGAACGCCCCGCATCCGGTGTTCATTACCGGTGGTACCGGCGACCAATGGTCGGATCCACGCGGTGAGTTCCTGGCGGAAGCGGCCGCCGGCCAGGTTTACCGGTTGGTCGGCGGAAAAGACCTCGGCACGACCGACTTTCCGCCCGTGGACACACCGCTCGTCACCGGCGATCTCGGTTTCAATTATCATACCGGCCCGCACGCCATCCTGCCTTCCGACTGGAACGCCTTTCTGGAATTCGCTGATAAATATTTCAAACCCGGCAAATCCAATTAAACCCGATGACGCGCCGTTTACTTTGCCTCCTGGCCGCGTTGTTTGTGGCCGGTTCGATCCGCGCGGAAGATCTTTCGCCGGTCCGGGTTGAGGCCCTGACATGCGAGCACCTCACCCATCCTGTCGGCATCGGCAACCGGCAGCCGCGGTTGTCCTGGAAGTTACGGTCCGATCGTGCCGGTGAAGTTCAGACCGCCTGGGAAGTCCGCGCCGCTTCCTCGATGGCCGGCCTCAAGGCTGATTCGCCCGACTTGTGGGATTCCGGCAAAATGGTTTCCGACCAATCCGTTCTGGTCCCGTGGGCGGGTAAGCCGTTGGACTCGCGTTCGCAGGTTTTCTGGCAGGTCCGCGTCTGGGACAGGGATGGTCGACCCACCGCGTGGAGCAAGGTGGCGTTATTTGAGTTGGGATTACTTGATTCCGCAACCGAGTGGAAGAGCAAATGGATCACCGCCGATTTGCCGCGATACGACATCGAACAATCCACGCTGGCCAAGGCATCCTGGATCAGCGCCGGTTCCACCGCCAGTCAGGCCGCGGCCGCCCGGCTGGCGGTGGCGCTTCCGACAAATGTGCCAGTCCGCAGTGCCATCGTTGACGTGGTGGCCGACGGGCGCATCACCGTTTACGTGAACGGCCATGCCACCCAGGAAGGCTTTACCAGTCTCACCGCACCGTTGCACGTAGAAGTCCGGGATCAATTGGAACCCGGCAAAAACATCATCGCCATCGGCTCCGCTGCCGTCCGGGCCAACGTCCGGCATGACCGCGGCGACGCCGGCCGCAACGCCATCGCCGCTCGCGTTTTCATCGAGTTGCAGGACGGCCGGCACATCGAGTTCAACACCGATGGTTCGTGGAAGGCAGCGGTGGCACTTGGTGGTGATTGGTATGCTTCGGACTATGATGATTCCGCGTGGTCGATGGCGACAGTGCTTGCGCCTTACCTGGCGCAGCCTTCGAAATACTGCAACACGACCATTGGGCCGGGGCGTTACCTGCGGAAGAATTTTGTGGCGGGCAAACCGATCGTCAAAGCGCGGCTGTATGCGACGGCACTTGGCGTTTACGAGGCGTACATCAACGGTCGGCGCGTCGGCAACGATTTGCTCGCGCCGGGCTGGACGGATTACACCAAACGCGTGATGGTTCAGACCTATGACGTCACCCGGCTGATTCATTCCGGCCGGAACGCGATAGGGACGGTGCTCGGCGATGGCTGGTATGCGGGTCGGCTCGGTTGGATGGGGCTCGCCCAGTACGGTTCGGTCCCGGCCTTCAATGCCCAACTCGAAATGACTTACGTCGACGGTTCGAAGGACGTCATCGCCACCGATGCTTCGTGGAAGGCCGGTGCGGGCGAAATCGTCGGGGCGGACGAACAATGGGGCGAGGTGGACGATGCGCAAAAAGCCGTCAAGCATTGGGACCAGGCGACCTTCGATGATTCCGTTTGGACGAATGCCATTGTTCAGGAACATTCCGTCGCCCTCGTTCCCCAACTCGGCCCGCCGGTGCGCGAGTTAATGGAGATTGCGCCGCAAAGCATCACCCGGCACGGCGACGCGTGGATTGCGGATTTCAGCCAGAATCTTGTCGGCCACATTCGCCTTACGGCCCGCGGCCCGGCCGACGATACCATCACTGTGCGCCAGGCCGAGATGCTCAATCCTGACGGCTCGCTCTACACGGAAAATCTCCGGACCGCATTGGCGACCGACCAGTTCACGCTCGCCGGCGCAGGCCGCGAAACATTCGAGCCGCAATTCACCTTCCACGGTTTTCGTTACGTCGAGATCACCGGATATCCCGGAACGCTTAAACCGAACGACCTCCGCGCCATCGTCGTCGGCTCCGACAATCCGCCGACCGGGACGTTCGAGAGTTCCAATCCCGATTTGAACCGGTTTTACGAGAACATGGTCTGGAGCCAGCGCGGTAATTTCCTGAGTGTGCCGACCGACTGTCCACAGCGCGACGAGCGGCTCGGCTGGATGGGCGACGCGCAGGTGTTTGCGCCCACCGCCGCGCGCAACGCCGATGTCGCGGCCTTCTTTGCCAAGTGGCTGGTGGACGTGGACGATGGCGAGGGTACGAGCGGCGATTTCGCCGACGTCTCGCCGCGCGTCTCCCGCCCGCAACCGGCCATGCCGGTCTGGGGCGACGCCGGCGTCATCATCCCGTGGGTGATGTTCGAAACGTACGGCGACAAAGCCTTTCTGGCGGACAATTATCCGTTCATGAAGCGGTGGGTGGATTTCAGTGAACGTCGCTCGCACCGCTTGATTTTGAGTGGCGGCGTCGGTGACCACCTCGCGCCAGTGCGGACACCGACGGAAGTGGTGGACACGGCTTACTTCGCCCACTCCGCGCAACTGGTGGCCCGGGCCGCCGCTCTGCTCGGCCAGACCAACGACGCGGCCAGATACGACCAGTTGTTCCGGGACGTCCGAGACGCCTTCGACAAAGACTTCGTCTCCACCAACGGCCTGATCCGGGGAGACACGCAGACGGCTTACCTCCTCGCGCTGCAATTCGGCCTGTTGCCCGACAATCTTCGCGCCGCCGCCGCGCAGCGCCTTGCGGAAAACGTCGAAGAGCACGGCCACGTGACCGGCGGCTTCGTCGGCAACGGACTGATTTGCCCCGCGCTCACGGCCATTGGCCGCTCCGACCTGGCTTGGGAATTGGTGCTGACCAATACCTATCCGTCGTGGCTGTTTTCGGTGAAGAACGGCGCCACCACGATTTGGGAACGTTGGGATGGCTGGACGCCCGAGCATGGCTTTCAGGATTCCTCGATGAATTCCTTCAACCATTATTCGCTCGGTTCCGTCGGCGCGTGGCTTTACTCGGGTGCGGCAGGTATTCAGCCCGACAAATCCAGCCCCGGCTACAAACATTTCATCCTGGCACCGCAATTCACCACGCGGCTCACGCACGTCGAGGCGACTTTCGTTTCGCCTTACGGCTTGATTGTTTCCAGTTGGCGCGCCGAGGGCGACCAATTGCTTTACGATGTCACCGTTCCGCCAAACAGTTCCGCCACGCTGGAGCTGCCGGTGCCGCCGCAGGAAGTCCGGCCCTCCGGCCCTCCGTTCCCGGTTTCAAACCATTCCTTCACCCGCTTTCAGCTCGAAGCCGGAACGTATCATTTCTCTCTGCCCAGGAAACTGCGCCATGGATTGCCCGCCGGGAGAAATTGATCACGCCGTTGTGAGTTGCGCGACACTGTAGGAGCGCGCAGGCAGTTTGAAGGTCATTTGGGAACTCGCTGCCGGCGCACTGAGCGTGCGCGGCGCCACCTGCCCGGGCTGCGCAAACGTATTGACAGCCTTCAAATCAGACCCGGTGAGCGTTTCACACGTCAAAACCTGTTTCGGCGTCGGATCGCGGAATTCCACGACCAACTCCCGGTCCGTCTCAAGGTCGCGATTCAATATAAACAGGCAAAGCCTTCCATTCTCCGGATCGATCGTGGCGGTGACGTCCACATAGGGGACTTCGTCGTTGCGGGCGAAGTCGGCACGCAAGCCCTCCGCGTGAATCGGATAGGTTTCCGATTCCACCAGCAGATCAAGGACCTTGCCGCGCGCGTATTTCAGGGCCCAGGCGTACGGATAATAAATGCTCTGGCGCAACACCGAGGTTTCGTTGGTGACCAGCGGGGCGATGACGTTCACCAGTTGGGCCAGACAGGCCACGCGCACGCGGTCGGACTGCCGTAGCAACGAGTTGAGAAAACCGCCGACCAGCAGCGCGTCCTCCAGGTTGTACACTTCTTCCAAAAGATGCGGCGCCACCGTCCGCTGGCCGTCGGCAAACCGTCCGCCGCGGGCGCGGTACCAGACATTCCATTCGTCAAATGACAGCCACAGGCGCTTGGGCGATTTCAGGGTCCCCTGCACGTAATCGCACACGGCAGCGATTTCATGGATCTGGCGTTCCATGTCCAGATTCATCGCCAGGTAGCGGGCGCTGTTGTTCCCGGTCAATTCCGGCGTGTTGCCGTAGTAATTGTGCAGCGAAATTCCGTCCACCTGGTCAAAACATTGTTCCAATACCTCGCGATCCCAGACCAGATAGGTGTCCAGAATGGTGTTGCTGGAGCCGCAGGCGATAAGCTTGACGTCGGGATCCACCTTCCGGATCTGGCGCGCGGCGTCGCGCGCTTTCTCGCCATATTCGCGTGCCGTGCAATGGCCCATCTGCCAGGGACCGTCCATTTCGTTGCCCAGGCACCAGTACTTCACGTTGTGGGGTTGCGGGTAGCCGTGTTTCCGCCGCAGGTCGCTCCATTCGGTGCCTTTCTCGACGTTGCAATACTCGACCAGGGCGGCGGCCATTTCCGGTGTGCCGGTGCCGAGATTAAAACCCATCAACGGCTCGGTGTTGACCTGTTTGCACCAGTCCATGAATTCGTTGGTGCCGAATTGATTGGTATCCAGCGTATTCCAGGCCCGGTCCAGCACCGTCGGCCGCTGGTCCTTCGGACCCACGCCGTCCAGCCAGTGATAACCCGACACGAAATTGCCGCCCGGGTAACGGATGATCGGGACACCGAGTTGTTTGACTTCCGCCATGACATCTTTGCGGAATCCATTTGTATCGGCCAGTTTCGAGCCGGGCTCTTAGATGCCGGTATAGATCGCGCGGCCCAGATGCTCCAGGAAGGAACCCAGCAGGCGGCGATCCAACCGAGACCGATATCGGGCCTGGTTGATCGTGGCGCGCGCGGGGCCTTTGGCGAGCTGGGCGTAGCCGAGTCCTTCCAGCCAGGAAGACGCGGCCAGGACAGCGCTCGTCGCACCCAGTCGGGCAATGAATTTACGCCGGCTCATGGAGTGCATTGCCGGCGATCGTATTTCCAACCCTGCCGTCGGGCAACCCAATTTGCATCCAGCGAATCGCGTGGAACGGTGCGCTGAAACTGCATTCAGGCCAGTTCCAGTTTGGAGTCCGCCCGCGTGGTTTCGTCGTGAAGGCTGAGGATGAGTTGAACGTCGGGATGCACGTCACGGTTGCCGATTTGCCGCATGAATTCGCAGGTGGCATAGGCGGCGGCGTGTTGCTCATATTTCGCCTGCCACTTTTGGAAGCGTATTTCCGCTTTTTCGTTTTCGAATGGCCAGCGCGCGGGCGGACGACTGCCGTCGCAGCGCCAGTATTTGGGCGTGAGCCGCGCGCGGAAACATTTCTGGGTCTGGCAGAGCCGACGATACAACGGGTCGGCGCCGAGCGCGTCAAACACGCCATCGGCAGCCGCCGTTTCCGGATCGAACACCGCGTGTGTGGCCAGCAGGCGCAGTCCGGCGCGCGTCCGATAAATCCGCCAACCCCAGTCGGAATGATTGCGCGCCCACAGCTCGGCCTTGGCCACGGCGTCGTTCTGCGAGTTGGCGGGCGGCACGATTTCCGGTTTGCCAAAAAGCCGTTGGAAAAGTCCCGGACGTTTCGGTTCCGGCAGGTCCACGTCCACGAACATCGCCCGCGCCGTGTTCAACACCAGGCAGCCGTACGAATTGCGCGTGACGGCGGCGACAGTTTTGTCGGCACGGTTTTTGATTTCGCGCAGCACCGGTTCGCGGAAAGGACGGTCGGGATAATAACCACGGTGCTGCGGGATGTCGCCATGCCGGAAGCGTTCCGCGAGTTGTTGCGCGGCCTGGATGGCGAGGCTTTGCGCGTCAGCCAGACTCTGATTTGACCAGCGCCAGCAGGAAAAATCACCGCTGGCACCCCTGGCCCAAAACGGTGGAAAGTTCATGCGCCGACCCTGAAACAAACCAGCCCGGCCGGCAAGTTCAATTTACGAAACGACCTGGAGGGCACCGCTTTATCGGTGCCGAAAAATTTGGCGGGCGACAAGGCGCTGGCCGGAGCAGTGGTCGTGTTTGGTTTATTGCGAAACAGAAGAGCCAGCCATGGTAGCTGAAACCGGTGATGATGTGACTCAGACGGGCATCCTGGTTGGTCTTGAATGAAAGATCGGAAAAATGAATGCCCCGACCCCAAACAACGAGAACGAACGGCTCGCCGCCTTGAAGGAATATCAGATTCTTGATACCGAGGCCGAGCAAACCTACGATGACATCACCGCCCTGGCGGCACACATTTGCGACGTGCCTATGGCCATGATTTCTCTGGTGGCTGGAGCGCGGCAATGGTTCAAAGCCAGGGTGGCAATGGAGCGGCGCGAAACACCCCGCGAAGTGGCGTTCTGCGCCCACGCGATTCTCCAGCGCGAACCTTTCATCGTGCCGGATGCGAAGAAAGACCGGCGGTTTTCCGACAACGTATTGGTCACGAGCGAACCGCATGTCCGGTTTTACGCGGGCTTTCCGTTGATCGACTCGGAGGGATTGGCCCTGGGAACGCTCTGCGTCAAAGACCGGAAACCGCGTCGGTTGTCTCCGAAACAGAAGCAAGCGATGCAGCTTCTGGCGCGGCAAGCCATGGCCTTGATCGAGTCCCGGCGGGTTTCGAAACATCTGGCCGATGCCCTCGATCAAGTCAAAACCTTGCAGGGGTTGCTGCCGATTTGCGCCTGGTGCAAGCGCATCCGCGATGACGAGGGATACTGGGATCAGGTGGAGGCTTACTTCCATAAGTCCACCGGCGTTGATTTTACCCACGGCATTTGCCCGGAGTGTTTGGAGAAGATGCGACCCCAAAAAGAAAGCGCTCCACATCAGCGACTGCAACGGCGACCGGTCTGAGTATCGGACTCGCGGCGCAACGTTTCAGTCTTCAAATTTGTATCGTCCGGGATGGTTGAGGCTGGCGCAACGCCTGAATGGAGAGAGAAGAGCAAAGAACAAATCAAAAGGCGAACGGAAAACTCCGTTCGCCTTTTTCACGAATGACACTGATTTCAAATCAACCTTTAGACGCGACCTTCGCAGTGCGCAAATTCCGACGACCAGCCAACACCAGACCCAGAACGCCGGCCCCCAGCAAACCCATCGAGGCAGGTTCGGGTACCGCTTGCACAGTAAAGACCACCCCGGCATCCGATTCAATTCCGGCCATATAAGCGTCCGACTGGCCCGAATTTGGCGTGGCCGCCAGCTGCGTCGGCGAAAATGTCGCCTGATAGCTGAACCCCGACAACGTTTGGCCTGGCTGGATGTAGTACGTGGACGAGGTG
>JANWKE010000077.1 GCA_025451535.1 Verrucomicrobiia bacterium | reverse complement strand
GCCGCTCCGTTGGCGGAAAAACCCACGACATCATTCTCTGGCCCCTGGGCGGGGTGGCCTACGTGTCACCGCCGCAACGCCCCGGCGCCCAACTTTGGAGCATCGCCGCCGGGCCGCTGGTCAATGTCGTGCTCTTTCCCATTTTCACCGTGGTTCTGCTCCTGGCGCGGTCCGCGGGTTGGGGGGATACCATGCCGGATGCCTGGTTTTTTGTCCTGACCCTCTGGTACATCAACACCGGTTTGCTGCTCTTCAACATGCTCCCGATTTATCCGCTCGATGGCGGACAAATTCTGCGGTCGCTGCTCTGGTTTGTGTTTGGGCGGGCGCGGAGCCTGATGATTGCCACCGTCATCGGACTGCTGGGCATCGTTGCTTTTATTCCCTTTCTCATCATGGCCAATCAGATGTGGTATTATCTGCTGGCCGGGTTCGCCGTGCTGAACTGTTGGGGCGGTCTGATGCAGGCGCGCGCCCTGGCCCGCGTGGCCAACGCGCCGCGTCGCAACGGCTTTGCCTGCCCGAACTGCAAAACCGCGCCGCCCCAGGGCGCGTTTTGGCTGTGTGGCAAATGCCGGAATCCGTTCGACACCTTTGCCACGCAGGGCCTGTGCCCAAACTGCAATACTCAATACTCTGCCACCTCCTGCCCCGAATGCGGAACTCTCCATCCGTTCAGCGAGTGGATGACCGCAACGGACGTTCCGCCGACGTTGCCATAACCCCAAATTCAAATCCGTGCAAAACCGGAACGCCGAGCATCGTCGCGGCGCGAAGTGATGGATTTTTCCAATGAGCCGGGGCGGTGCCCGGCGCTCCGAACGCTCGTCTACCATCTCAGAATTGCCTTGCCTATTGGGGGCCGTTCGAGAGCGGCGAAGGGCCGCCGCAGCCCAAGACGCCTCGCGATTTTGAACGTCTTCGACGACGCGGTAGCGTCCTGGAGTGCGCCAGTCCTCTGGCGCTTTGGCCACGAAACGTAAATGCACTTGAGAGACAGTACACTAACGAAATGACTTTTGCAGAGTTCTCCAAATGCATTTCGTACCGGTGGCAAATGCCAGTCCAGACTAATCCTGCGGTGGAATTGAGTTCTTGGCGAACGGCATCTCTCCGTCGGAGTGAATGCGATTGCCGGCCTGGTCAACCAGGGTCACTGTAATAAAGACCAGCAGTTCCTTGTCCTGTTCGTACGGCTGGCCTCTGGCGGCGCTGGTTTTCACAAAATTTTCCGGTTTGGCGCCAACTTCCTTGCCACCGTCATAAAAGCGTGTTTTCAGCGGGCCCAGAACAACTGTCTGGTTATCCAACAATTTTATCTGTGCGTTGGCTTTACGAATGCCAAAGCTGGGCAAAATGACCGGTACATGGTCACCAAAATCGTTGATGTGTTCGGTGGGTTTGGTTGACGGCGTGTCATAGCCCAAAAATTCCGTCAGCGAAGCCGTTGTTTCCAAATCAATCGTATAACCGTCCGGCAAAACGGTCGCAACCGCATCCAGAATCGGGCCGGTTTCAATATTGGTACTTTGCGGGATGATTGAACCGGATCGGGGAATGTCGAAATTTTCTTTAAAAACGAAATCGGTGATGACCGTGATCATTTGCGTCGATCGCATCTGCGTTTGCCGCCCGCTCAAAGTAGTCACTTCCGGTTCGGCCAATTCTTCAACGCGGGGTCGTAACCGCAGCGACTTCAGCGTCACCGCCGCATTTTCAGGTGTCAGGATGCCTACAAGGTCGGGTTGATTGGGAATGCCGATTACGCTGACCCCATCCAAAGTTCCTTTCGGCACCTCCAAAAATCGCGCTTTGATGTGGATTTGCGGTGCAACATAAATGAGCGCTTGGACGGCATGCTCAACGGTATCGAGGTCGGCTAACGTCGCTCTTACAAACAACAAACCCAACCGGTCATTGTAGAATACCGATTTACCTTTGGGCGTCTCCCAATCCACTCCCACTTTCCCGAAAAGACTCCGGGCGATGGCCGCGACGTCGTTGGTGTCGAGGCCGGGAATGTTTCGCAGGGCGTTGGCGAATACGTATGCATTCACTTTAAAAGTCCGGCTGAACAAGCTGGTCGAGTTGTCAGCGGCCGCCGCCGCCTTGGAAGAAGGGTACTGGATAAAGGTGGCGTCTCCTTTCTCCATCGCTTTTGCCGGGAAACCATTCAATTTCAATACAACCCGGTTCACTCGCGCCAATTGCGCCTCCGAACCGTGAACCATAACTAATCCGCTGTCGGTGTAAAAGTAAGCCGTCGGCGGGTTGGTCACGCCAGCGGCCAGCAAGGCTTTCCTCAACTCGTGCTCGGAAACCGGATGATTCAGCCTAAATACCCGGCTGTAAAGCGGCGGTGCTTCCGGGTTGTCCCGCGAGGAAAACACGATCCCTTCATCAGAAATTGAATATTTGATGGATCGGTCTGCGGTCATGACAATGGCATCTAACACATTCGCCAGGGTTAAGTTCGTCAGAGCTCGGCTGAAGGAGATAGTGACTGAATCCATGGCCACGCCCTTCGAACGGGCGCCCTCCGCCGGTAATCCGGTGTTCGGGTCTATCACTGGCTGCTGTGCGTCGGAGCTGTCCGCCGTAAAAAAATGAATTCCGGCTTTATCAGAGGCAAGTCCGGTGGTCAGTTGGTTTAGTTCCTGGACCACTTCGCTCAGCGGCCGGCGGTTGTAGGGCCCGAATCGGTCAAACTGGATGCGGTTGAGTTTATCCATGATGTTTTTCCGAGCCGCCGAGGTTTGAATCACTCCCGTGCGTTGTCCCGCCTTCGCTTCCTGGACCAGGTTCATGTAGTAATGCGCCGCCTGGTTATCCGGCTCCAGGGTCAATGCCGACTTAAGCCCCTCTTCCGCCTGGTTAAATTTGCCCATTTCATAAAGCAGCTTGGCATCCCTGACCAAACCATTTGCTGACGCCGCCTTGTCTGGAATGGTTACCTGCAGCCGTTCCTGAAAATGCACCGTGTTGGTGGCAATTTCCACGCTGATCGCCGCAAGCAGACTGTGGTCAGGATCACCGCCGTAATTTTTCACCCGCACCACAATGCCGCCGTGGTCTTCGGCCGAGGCTTCGGTGTGGAAATAATTGGTAACCGCGGCTCCCGCCGGGCCACCCACCACCGTTCCCCGGAGCTTCAAATCAACGGCACCGTCCGCCACAATCGGTTCGCAGTCGAATTCAACACTGTTGGTCCCGTTGCCGATAAAAAATTCCGCCGTTATCCCGCTCCCGGTCAGGATCCGCGGACGCTGAATCAATTGGAGGCCGGAGGATTCAAGATTTTCGACCAATTCCCCGAATTTCTCCGGCGAGGCGGACCACCAGTCATCGCCATACGACCGGCCGTGATAAAATGGCAAGCCGGAAACAAACTTGTCAAAGTCGGCGGCCGGCGTCTGATAAATGCGCGCTTCTATCAAGACGTTCCTCCGGAGAGGATTGTTGCCCAACGGCAGTTCGCAGATGCCATCGGCACGGTTCAATTGTTCGATGACGCGCCGAAAAATCTCCAGCCGGGATGGCGTGTTTTGCGTGGTGATCTCGCCGGTCCGGGTGTTGAACGCGATTCCATTCGACGGTCCGCAATACACGCCTTCGCCCCGTAAAAGGTCCAGCAGGATGACGGTGTAATCATTCGTCGGGGACAGCAGGGATTTCGCGGCTTGAGCCTTGACATTTTTTTTGAAAATGCCCGGATCCACTTTCAGCGTGAGCGCTTGTGGCTCAACCGCCGTCGTGTCGGTCGCACTCGATGCCGGTGCCGGACCCGGTGCTTCGCCCATGGGCAAGGCCACGGCACTGAACGCGAAAATGCAGCAGAAAGACAGGAAGCTCAGGCCGGCTTTGCGGACCGGACGGAAATTTACCAGCCGCTCGATGCGCTTCCGCAAAGCGGTGCGCGATTCCATAATGCCGACCAGTCCCAGGCTCATCAGGGGGCGGCTGAGCGCCAGCTTCGCCACCGTTAACAGCGTTGGCGCATAGTTTTCCGCTTCGCCCTGCAACGCCAGCATCACGGCGTCGTCCACGGCCTCTTCGCGCAAGCGCCGAATCCGCGCGTTGGCCAGCCAGAGCAACGGATGCCACCAATAGGCAATTTGCAGCAGCGCCTGCGCGCAGTTCACCCAGACATCTTTCCGCCGGAGATGAAACGCTTCGTGCAACAACACCGCGCGCAATTGTCCGGCGGAAAGTTGCTCCGCCAGCACCCGCGGCAATAGAATCACCGGACGACACAATCCACAAACCGCCGGCGACATCCGGCCGGGAACGAGTTTCAATTGGGGCGGTGAACGCAAACCGGCCCGAAGCCGGATTTCATCCAGCAGGCCGGTGAATTCTTCCGACGGTGCTGCGCCGCTGACTTTCCGCGAAATCTGCCACCAGCGAAACGCAAGCCACAACAGCAGACCGGCGCTCATCAATCCACATCCGAACAAAACCCAGCCGGCGCCCTCCAGTTTCGGCGGGGGCGGGACGGACATGGGAATGGTTTCCGGAATAAAATCCGCCAACGGCGGGGCGGCATCGTAAGTGATGACGTATTTGGGAATGGCAGGCGGCCGGACCGCGGCCTGGTTGGGAAACAGCCACCACGCCGCCCCGGTCGGCAGCGCCAGGGTCGGGGGCAGGCAAAGTTTCACCAGCACAACCAGCCACAGCGCATAACGGATGGAAGCACGAATTTTGCGTCGGAACAAAAAGTCAACCGCCAACACGGCGGCGATCAGCAGGCTGGATTGCCAGAACATGGGCCAGGCGAAGCTCAAAAAATCTCCGCCCCAGTGGTTCAGATTTTCGATGAAGGTATTCATGCGCGCCTCCGAAGCTGCCGATTATTGTTTCGACGACTTTTTCTTCGCCTTGACGAGTGATTCCAGTTCAGCCAGTTCGTCCGCATCCAGGTCGTTGCTCTCCAACAGGCATTGCACCATCGGGGTGAGCGCGCCATTGAAGGCGTGCTTGAGCGCGTAAAACAATTCGCCGCGCTGCGCCTGCGCCCGGGTGACCACGGAACGATAAATGGTCAGCTTGCCCTCCTTTTTCGCCCTGAGCACGCCTTTGACGACCATGCGATCCATCAGGGTGCGGACCGTGGAATAGGTCCAGCCGGTCGGCTGAAGTAATTTTTCCTGAATGGCGGGCGCCGTGCAGGGCTCAGTTTCCCATACGGCCTTGATGATGGACCATTCGGACTCGGTCAATTCCACGGTTGGTTTGGACATGGGCGTGATATTCTCTACAATCGTAGAGGATGTCAAGCTCTTTCTTTACAATTGTAGATTTAGCTTGAAAGCAAAAGGCGGAGGCCCGTCCCCCACCGTTCTCGGGATGAAACAATATGCTATTTCAACTTCGCCAGCGGTGCCTTGGACGATTTCGAAGTTCGGCATGTCCTTTCGCGTTCAAGTCACTGATCTAAACAGCGACTATCCTTGGAAATAAGGTTGAATGGAGGTTATTTTGTGAATAAATCTTTTACAAGCTTCAGTCTGTGTAGTATAATTCACTGCAAATTCAAGCTTGGGTTCAATTCAATTTGCAGGCTGTTATGCTCAAAAGACTTTTCATCGGAATGGTCAACCTGACTTTTTCCATGCACACGATTAATCGGGTTGAGAGGACCGTCCCGAGGGCTAACTGTATTACAGCGCAAATTTTACTTCTGTTGATGGGGTTGTTTATCGGGAGCGATGCCCTGGCTCAAGTTCAAATCGTCAATTGTGACGCGCCGGTTCAGAGCCGGAAGCGAGGCATCGCTGTCAATTCCAACATGTCGGCTGCCGACTTCCAGGCCCTGGCCCCGGGTGTCTCGTGGTTTTACGATTGGGGTATAAACAACTGGACCGTGCCGTCTGGTGTGGCGATGAGCTACATCCCCATGGTCTGGAGCGATTATTCGGGTTACCAAAGCGCCATTAGTGGTTATCTCGCGGCCGGAAACCGGCCGTGGAGGGTATTTGCCATCAATGAGCCAAATCTTAACGGGCAGGCTTTCATGACGCCCGCCGCCACGGCAACCGCCTTTTTACAAGTCAAAGCGATTTGCGATTCCTATAACATTCCAGTGATCACCCCGCACATGGCGACCGGGACCGCCGCAAACCAAAGTATTACCGCGTATGACCCCATCCAAATGGCAGTTGTCACCTATACAACCCAGGAACCATTCCTCGCCACATTTCTTTACTACTGCGGTTCGACGCGGCCAACAGGCATGGCAACCCATAGCTATGCTGGCTCCGGTGACCTTACCTACTGGACAGGCCTCATGCATACTGATTTCCCCACTCAAACCGTCTGGGTGACCGAGTTCAATCCGAGCGGCATCAACGGCGGTATTTCAAGCTCTGCCCAGGTTCTCGCCAACCTGATGCCCTCGGTGGATTATTGCGAACGCACGCCTTGGATTGAAGGTTACTCCTGGTTTATGTCCCGGATCAACGGAGATCCCTATGACAGCCTGCTCAGCACTTCCGGCGTCCTGACCGCCGCGGGCCAGGCCTACGTGCAGATGCCGGTGCATGAGACAAACCTTTTTTATCGCATCCCCGGGCAGCTTCAGGCGGCGCGCTATGTCACCATGAACCAGATGAACATCGCGCCGACGACGGATACCAACGGGCTGGCCGACATGATCTCCGCGGCCGCCGGGGCAAGCTTGAACTATAATATCCAGGTTGACACCGCCGGAAGCTATCCTTTGAACTTTCGGGTCAGCGGCGCCACCGGTCTGATCAGCGTCTATGAAGGCGGCACGCTGCTGGGAACAGCCAATGTTCCGACAGCCAGTTGGTCAACCGTTTCGACCACCGTTACTTTGCCGGCCGGCACGCAGACTCTCGAGGTGGTGCTTTCCGCCAACGGTCAACATTTCAACTGGATGCAATTTCAGACCGTCAATGGCCCGGTGTCTGTTCCGACCGGAGTGAGCGCGACGGCGGGCAATACCCAGGTGGCTTTGAGTTGGTCCCCGGCCACCGGCGCAACCAGTTATAATGTCCAAAGCTCGACGAACCAGGGAGGGCCTTACACCAGCATCGCAACTCCGACAACCACCAGCTACACGAACACCGGTTTGATCAACGGCACGACCTACTACTACGTGGTGTCGGCGACCAATGGAGTCAATGGAAGTTTAAATTCCCTTGAAATCAGCGCCACGCCGGCGTTTTCGCATGCAAATCTGGCGTTGAACCAACCGGTCTCGGCGAGTTCGTATCAGGCCAGTAGTCCCTATTGTCCCGCAATCTATGCCGTGGATGGCAATCTCGCGACCCGCTGGGCTTCCGTTTGGACTAATATTCCGCAATGGATTTATGTGGATTTGGGGGCAACCTACAACATCACCGAGGTGGAACTCTACTGGGAGGCGGCTTACGCGACGAGTTTTCAAATTCAGGTTTCCCCGGATGCCGCGACCTGGACCCCGATTTACAGCACGACCACGGGGCCTGGTGGCGTACAGGATTTGACCGGGTTATCTGGGACGGGTCGTTATGTGCGGATGTATGCGACGAAGCGTGCGACAACCTATGGTTATTCCCTTTGGGAATTTCAAGTTTATGGAAGTGCGGTGCCAACCAATCAGCCGCCCGTACTGGCGGCGGTTCCCGACCAAACCATCCTTGCCGGGAGAACGCTCCTGGTCACGAATCTCGCCAGCGATCCGAATGTTCCGCCGCTGCCCCTGACGTTCAGTCTGTCCAATCCGCCAGCCGGCGCTTCCGTCAATCCCGGCAGCGGTGTCTTCAGTTGGCGGCCGGCCATGGCCCAATCGCCTTCGACCCAAACTGTCTCGGTGGTGGTTTCCGACAACGAATTGCCGCCACTCACCGCCACTCAAAGCTTTAACCTGACGGTGAATCGGCCCGCTGCTCCTTCGCTAAGCGCCGCATCCCTCACCAACGGCCAGCCTGGATTTTGGATCAACGGCGATACCGGGCCGGACTATACCATCGAGGTCTCGACAAACCTGACTTCATGGACACCGGTGATTACGAACACATCGCCATCATTGCCCTACTTCTGGGCTGATACCAACTCTTTGTCGTATCCTTCCCTCTTCTATCGCGCCTTGTTGGGGCCCTGACACCGGGCTGCCGTTCCTGCACCAGCCGCCCGCGCAGGCCGTGAAAGCGTGCATCAAGACTGTTCGTGGCAGCCGGAACGTGGCGGCGTAGAATTGATTTTGATCGCGGAGAAGAGGCCCGCGTTGAACGATGAAATGCTCGCGACCTGACCCATAGTCAGGCTGCCAGTGTTTCCGTCCCCTCGCTTCCTTCGGAGGACAACTCTATTTCAACTTCGCCAGCGCGGCCTTGACGGCCTCGAAGTTCGGCAAGTCCTTTGGCGTCGGCGTTTGCTCGCTGTATTGGATGATGCCGTTTTTATCAATCACAAACGCCGCGCGGGCCGCCGTGTCGCCAATGCCGGCCAGCATCGGAAACACCACGTTGTAAGACTTGATGGTCGTCTTGTTCAAATCGCTGACCAGCGTGATGCCGATCTTTTCCTTCTGCGCCCACGCCTCCTGCGCGAACGGCGTGTCCACGCTGATGCCGATGACATCGGCGTTGAGGCCGGCATAAGCACCGAGTCCGGCGCTGATGTCGCACAGTTCCGCGGTGCAGACGCTGGTGAACGCCGCCGGGAAAAACAGCAGCACGGTGTTCTTCTTGCCCAGGTTGTTGCTGAGCTTCACGTCCACGAGACCGGACGCCTGTTTGGATTTCAAGGTGAAATCGGGAGCCTTGGTGCCGACGGATATTGCCATAATCTTTTTTGGTTTTGAGTTTAACTTTCTCTTGTTGCGACGAAGTTTGAAAACTCATCCCCCATTTGTCAATCAGTTAACCACCGGGAAATTGTTTCGACAAAGCAATGCGCCGGAAATATACAAACCGGATGCGGCCGGTAAGAAGCGGGAAAGCAAAACTCATCGCCGGGATGCTGATGGGAGCCGCCGTATGGCTCGCAACCGGTCAATTCGCCCCTGGCCAGAACACAAATAAAGTCATACCGGTGCTCCAAATGGAAGGCGTGCCCCTGACAACGGTTATTGAGAATCTCGCACGCCTGTCGGGGCAAAATTACCTGTTCGATCCACGCGCATACGGGCCAACTCCCAACGGGCCGTACCATGATCGCGACGGCCGGGTCATTTCAGAACCTTTGCTGACCTTCACCTGGAAAAACATGACGGCCCGACAGGCCCTCGCCCGCGTGCTTCAGGAAAGCAATCTCTACGCCGTTGAAATGCAAAATACGCCGATCCTGCAAATTAGTCGCATCCGGCAAGACGCAGGAATCGTGGATGCTGCCTTGTTGGGCAACGATACCAATGCGTTCATTCCCGTAATTCAGATGCAATCAGTCTCCATCGGCACCGCTCTCAAACGACTGGCCAGGTCTGCCGGCTTGACGGTCGTTATCGACCCCGAATTATTTAAGTTCTCAGACGCCGAAGCCGTCGCTTCGACGATTATTTCTCTTCATTGGGAAGGTGTAACTCCAAGGCAGGCGATCATTGCCGTTTGTGAAAATTTCGGCCTCGATATAGTCAAAGACGCCACCACCGGCGTCATCCACATTGAACCGAAAAGATAGCCCTTCGTTTGCCGGCCAGACAGCACCGGTCGATAAAAGCGATCCGGGTCACAGCCGCCAAGGAGGTGGGACAGGAGGTGTCCGCTGAACAAACGGCTGTGCGCCCGGATCAAAACGATTTCTCTTCCACAAAGAGGCTCGCCCGCTCCCAGGCCATGCGATGATCTTCACCGATCGGTTGCACACCCAGATGAAATCCGGTGTCATCCTCAAAACCGACGGGAATTCGCCGGCGGATGGCCAGACGGATTCTCCCGGCGATCTGATGCAACCAGTTCTCCAGGTTCCGCTCGGCCAGCACCGGCCCCGCGAGCCTGCGATCCAGTCGTGCCGTGGCCCCGGCGGGAACCCGGTTTCGCAGAATCTGGCTGCCTGTCATCATGCTACAACTGTGGTACATACCGCGAACGCGTCGCTAACCGGAAATTGGCAGGCAATCAACAATAATTGTCAAAATGACCCAGCTCAGCCTTTGAACCGTAACGAGAGGAATTTTACAGAGCCGCGAGTACTTCCGCCACGTGCTCGTCCGGCTTCACCTGTGGCCAGATTTTCCGGATGCGGCCGTCCGGACCGATGAGGAATGTCACGCGGTGCGTGCCCAGGTATTTCCGGCCCATGAAACTCTTCTCACCCCAAACACCGTAAGCCGTGACCATCCGTTTGTCCTCGTCCGCCAGCAACGTGAATGGCAGCTTGAATTTCTCCACAAACTTGTCGTGCGACTTTACCGGATCAGTGCTGACGCCCAGCAAGATGGCACCGCGTTTTTTGAGTTCGGCAAACCGGTCGCGGAAAGCGCACGCCTCCTTCGTGCATCCGGGCGTATCGTCCCTCGGATAAAAATAGAGAATGACGTTTTTACCCTTGAAATCGGCGAGTGAAACTATTCCACCGCCATTGGTGGCGGCCGAAAAATCAGGCGCCGCGTCGCCTTCCTTGAGCTTCAGTTGAATTTCCTTTGCCATAATCTCGTGAAATGTAATACGTGAAACGTGAAACCGCGTCGAGTCACGTTTGACGTTTCACGCATCATGCTCTCATGTTTTTCTTTCGGTCGGCGAACTGGCCGGATGCGCGCCGAGCTGTTTCACACCGTCCCACACATAAAGCAGACCGGAGATGCCGGTAAACGCCGCGGCGCCAATGGTCCAGACCCCGAACCAACGCACATTCAAATCGCGGTCCCAGCCCAGTAAAATCCAAACCACGACGGCCATCTGGAAGACCGTGGCCACCTTGCCCATGATGCGCGGGCGCACGGTAACTTTGCCGACAGTGAGCCGGATGACGGCGATGCCAATGAGCAGGAGGACATCGCGCCCGAGCACGGTGCCGGTGAGCCAGAGCGGAATCTGAACGAGATACGGGCTGCGATTAAAACTCAACGTAACGATGGCCGAGACAAGTAGAAATTTGTCCGCCAGCGGATCGAGAATGGCGCCGAGTTCGCTTTTCTGGTTGTAGCGTCGGGCGATGTAGCCGTCCACACCGTCCAGGATCGCCGTGACGGCGAACGAAAGGAGCGCCAGCAGCCGGTGGATTTCATTGCCGGTCTGGAGATAATAAATCAATTCGACGACAAAAAAGGGAATCAGCAAAATGCGCAGAATCGTGACTTTGTTGGCGGTCGTCATGACGGATTACGCCCGAACTTTTAACGCAAAGACGCGCTGCCGCCAAGACGCAAAGAATAATTTCAAAGGTTTAACTTTGTTTCTTGCCAATCGCACGATTTCTTCGCTCAATTTTGCCCACATGAGCACGACGAAATCTTCCCAACCGCTGGTCGGCATCCTGATGGGCAGCGATTCCGACTGGCCAACCATGAAAGCCGCCGCTGATGCGCTGACCGAATTCGGTGTCGGCAGCGAAGCGAAGGTCATTTCCGCGCACCGGACGCCCAAGGACCTGGAGCAATATGCCGGCAGCGCGGGCGAACGCGGCCTGCGCGTCATCATCGCCGGCGCGGGCGGTGCGGCGCATCTGCCGGGTGTGACCGCCGCGTTCACCATCCTGCCGGTCATCGGCGTGCCGATTGAAAGCAAATCGTTGAAGGGCCTCGACTCGCTGCTGTCCATCGTGCAAATGCCGCCGGGTGTACCGGTCGCCACGGTCGGCATCGGCGCGGCCAAAAACGCCGGACTGCTGGCGGTGCAAATCCTGGCCGTCGGCGACGAGCGATTGCAAAAGGCGCTGGCGGATTTCAAAAAGAAGCTCGCCGAGGAATCCCGCGCGAAGAATAAAACCCTCGCGCAATAAATCTTCACATCACGTCTCATCGGGTGCGCTTACCGGTTCCGTAACAAGGAATTCGGCAATGATTGGAAACTGATCCACTGCCCGAAAGGGCAGCTCCGCCCTGAGATTTTCCGGCATAACGCCTGCTAACTGCGTGTATTGGAACCGACCGGTCCGGATGGCCGGAAAACCAACACCTTGAAGTTATGACTGAATATTTTGTTAAACACGGGAGCAAGCTGTTGTTCCCGCATCTGGCGCGTGATCAACGCAAGCGTCGGCTGTCCATCATTTTGCTGGTCCTGGGGGCCAGCCTCTTCAGCG
Organism: Verrucomicrobiia bacterium; assembly: GCA_025451535.1. Taxonomy (GTDB): domain Bacteria; phylum Verrucomicrobiota; class Verrucomicrobiia; order Limisphaerales; family UBA11358; genus UBA11358. The sequence goes on along the minus strand of JANWKE010000077.1, from coordinate 7,725 downwards.
CCGGCGTTTTGGCGTTCTGGATGGCGCTGACCGGGTTTGATGCCAGTCGCATGCTTTCGTTCCGCGATCTCTCCCTCTGGTAAAGACGGCCGGCCAGAAACCGGTTTTGCCGTCGTAAAAACGTTGCATTTTGCGCGTTTAATCCTTCCCTTCCGGACAGGCCGGTTGCAGTTTGACTTCTTCATTCCGGACCTGCGGCTGCAAACTTACGGCGGCTACGGTTAGAAACAATCCGCTCAACACCGTCCAGGTGGCGGCGTCGCGGGCGCCCGCCGCCAACAACGCCGTGGCCGCCACCGCCACCATGCTGAGGTTCGGACAGAACAACAGGTAAGTGTCCCGGTCGCCGCCGGTTTTGAACCAGCGGCGGTGAAGCATGTCGCGGAAGCCGATCAGCACAAACACGCCGCACAATGCCAGCAACGCCATGTAGGAAAACAGCAGCTGCACGTTGATCGTCAATCCCAGCGAAACGAAGAAGATGGGGATCAGGAACCGCCGGCTGATGGGCGCAATGATTTCCTCGATGCTGCGATGCTGGAATTCCGCCCGGCTCATGAACAGGCCGAGGAAGAAGGCGGTCCGGGGGGCGGAAAGGCCGATTCGTTCACCGATCGCGCAAATGATCAGCACCAGCAGGACCAGAAAATGCACCCGCCAGTGCGTCGTCTTTTCGATGATCAACTGGAACAATTTGACCAGGCGCGACGCAAACCGGCTGATTAAGAACACCATGACCGCCATGCCGGCCAGCTGAGCCAGAATCGACCAGCCGAAGCCGCTTTTCAACGCCACCGCGCCGACGGTGAGGATTACCATCGCCATGACTTCCAGCGCCACGATGATTTGCAGCACAAAGGCGCGCACGGGTTCCGAAAGTCCGGGATAATGTTTCCATCCCATGAACGTCACGCTGATGCCGCAACCGGTCAAGCCCGCCGCCGCCAGCAGGGCCTGTGGCAGTTGCAGTCCCGCGACGGTGGCCAGGGCCAACACCACCGGTTACTGCACGAGCCACCAGCCCGCCGCAAAGCGCAGCGGCGGCAGGAATTCCCTGAAGCTGGGCAGGTCAATTTCCAGTCCGACCTCGAACAGCACCAGCATGAACCCGACTTCGCCGGCCTGTTTGATCATCGTGGCCACCTCCGGCAACGCCAGCAAACCCAGGCCCATGCCGAAGATGACAAAGAACGCGTTGGCCATGGCCGGCCGGCCGAGCTTGCGGCACAAGTCCGGCATGGCCATGAACAACAAAAGCAGACAGATGACGGTTTCGATGCTGTCCATTCCTTCGAAGCGCGCCGCATTGTTGGCTAGTCCATGGACATCCGCCAAGCCCTTTGTTACGCTACCGGACGAATTTTATGAGTCCGGAAAACAAAGCACCCGCCGCGCCTGCGCCCTCCGATTTCATCCGCGACGTCGTCGAAAAACATGTCGCCGAAAAGAAATACCCGCAGATTCACACCCGTTTTCCGCCGGAACCGAACGGTTATCTCCACATCGGCCATGCCAAGAGCATCTGCCTGAACTTCGGCATCGCCCATGAATTCGGCGGCGTTTGCAACCTCCGCATGGATGACACCAATCCAACCAAGGAAGATATTGAATACGTCGATTCCATCACCGAAGATGCCAACTGGCTCATTGCTGGCTGGGCCGATAAAAATCTCGGCCTGAAACCAAAAGGCAAGACGCCCGACACCATTACGAGCAATGGCAAAGCGGATTTCCAGCTCGCGCCAATCCCGAACTCCGAACTCCGAACTCCGAACTCCGGCTCAGCGGAGCCCTTCTACGCTTCCGACTACTTCGACCAGATTTACGAGTACGCCGTGGCGCTGGTCAAAAAAGGCAAGGCCTACGTCTGTGACCTGACACCGGAAGAGACCGACGAATACCGCCGCCAGGCCAAGGAAAGCCCCTATCGCAATCGCAGCGTCGAGGAAAACCTCGACCTGTTCACCCGCATGAAAGCCGGCGAGTTTCCCGACGGTAAAAGGTCGTTGCGCGCGAAGATTGACGTGACCTCGCCGAACATCTGGATGCGCGATCCCCTGCTCTACCGCATACGCCACGCCGAACATCATCATACCGGCGACAAATGGTGCATCTATCCGATGTACGACTTCGCCCATTGCCTGAGCGATTACATCGAAGGCATCACGCACAGCATTTGCACGCTGGAATTCGAGGTGCACCGTCCACTGTACGATTGGATTCTGGAGAACCTCGATCTGCCACGGCCGCTGCCCCATCAATACGAATTCGCCCGGCTCAGTCTTGGCTACACCGTGATGAGCAAACGCAAGCTCATGCAGCTGGTAAATGAAAAGCTCGTCTCCGGCTGGGACGACCCGCGCATGCCGACGATTTCGGGAATCCGCCGGCGTGGAGTAACTCCCGAAGCCTTGCGCAACTTTGCTTACAACATCGGCATCACGAAATACAACGGCATCACCGACGTGGCGGTGCTCGAACACGCCATCCGCGAAGACTTAAACAAACGCGCCTTCCGCCGGCTCGCCGTGCTGCGACCCGTCAAGGTGGTCATTACGAATTATCCCGAAGGCAAAACGGAGGAACTGGACGCCGTCAATAATCCGGAGGACGAAAGCGCGGGCAAACGGAAGGTTCCCTTTGGCCGCGAACTCTACATTGACCAGGACGATTTCAAGGAAGTGCCGCCGCCGAAATTCTTCCGGCTCAAGCCCGGCGGCGAAGTCCGGTTGAAATATGCCTATATCGTCAAATGCGACGAAGTGGTAAAGGACGCCAACGGCAAGATTATGGAACTGCGCTGTACCGCCGACCTCGACAGCAAGACCGGCGGCGCGACGGCGAACCGGAAAGTGAAAGGCACGATTCATTGGGTCAGTGCCGCGCACGCGATTGACGCCGAATGCCGTCTTTACGACCGGTTGTTCACCGAAGCCGAGCCTGAAAAAGACGGGCGCGATTTCAAATCCGTGCTCAACCCCCACAGCCTTGAAGTGGTGACAGCGAAATGCGAGCCGAGCCTGAAAGACGCGAAGCCTGATCTGCGCTACCAATTCGAGCGCCTTGCCTACTTTGCGTTGGATAAGGACAGTGCCGCCGGCAAGCTCGTGCTCAATCGCACGATAACGCTGAAGGACACTTGGGCGAAGGAAGCGCAGAAAAAGTAGTTGCCTGAACGGAGCGCGGTTTGGCTCAAACCGCAGCAGCCACGGCAATCACGAATGCCTGGATAAATTCAGCCGTCCTTGTCATTCGCACGCGTTGCGAGTTGGGACAACTCGCGCTCCGCTATTTCACCTTTCCGCACTTTTTCCGCCTGACGACTCCTTCAACGAATTTGTCCTGACCCGTTGAACGCATTGCGGGATTGTGCCGGGTTCAAGGCAGTTGCAACCGGAAGAATTCCTGCGGGGTGTTCGTCGGCGCGAAATTGGTGAAGCTGAAGTTTCCGCTGGCGTCAAATTGGTTCGTCGTGACGGGCGTCCATTGATTCAAGGGCAATGAAATATTGGTCGTGGTCAGGACATAGTATATGCCGTTGGTCACGCCACCGGCACCGCTTAGCACAAAACCAACAGTTCCGCCGCCGCTATTCACAAGCTGGATGTTCTAAACGTTCGGCGCTGACGGTGCGGCTACCACGAGCTTCACCTGCCCGGCGGTGTTCGTGTCGAGGCGATAAGTGTAACCGGCGAAACCCATCGGCGTGGCGCCTATGGCCGGCTGGCCGCTCAAACTGCCGGTGTAGGTGAACAGCGTATAATTGGCGGCGGCGAAACCGTCGGCATTCGTAAGGTTGAGAGTCCCGCCGAGGCCAAGGTTGCCTATGACTGAAACGGTCGCCGGGTTGGTACCCAGAAAATAATTCAACACGGTCGGAGCAAACAGCGTGAAGTTGTTGCTTACGGCCAGCGTGCTGCCTTCCAGAGTGAGCGGGCCGTCACCGAAGACGTTCGTATTTTTCAACGACGCCCGGGCGTCGTAGAACGCGAAACTGTTGCCGTAGCCGTTCGTCGTCAGGCCGTCGAAGGTGAACAGTGTGCTGGCCGGCGCACTGTTGGTGACGATGACCTGCGCGTTGAAAAGGGCGAACGTGTTTGAGCCCGGTGAAACCGTAAGGTGGCAGTCGATGAATTGCGCGCCGCTGACGTTGTACAGGCAGAAATTCCGGTTGCCGGTGACCTTGACCTGGTTGAACACAATATTGGTTGCGGGCATTTCCGTGCGCGCCCAGATGATGCCGATGGGGTAGCCGCTCACGGACGTGGCCGTGATGTTGCTGAAAGTGATATTGCGATAAATCGGCGTGGTACCGGTGACGGCGGCGACGGCCTGCGTGGAAGCGTAATAGGGTGAGATGCTGCTGGGGGTGCCGATCAGGTTGTAATACCCGTAAATCTGAATCGGAAAATGAACGTTCGTCATGCCGATGTTGTCATAGGAAATGTTCTGCACCAGCCCGCCCCGGCCGTCGTCCGATTTAATGCGCAGGCCGTTGTCCGCGCCATTGATGGTGCAGTTGATAACGGTAATGTTGGAGACGCCGCCGTCGGTGTAACTGCCGATGGAAATACCGTGGCCATTGCCATAGGTGTTGTTGGTCAGCAGCACGTCCGAGGTCCCGCCGCCACAGGTGAAATCATCGTCCCCGACGCTGATGTTACAATTTTGAACCAGGATGTTCGTTCCGCTGACATCGCACGCATCGGTGTTGTGCGACGGCGGGTTGGCCGAAGAGGAAGGCGCCCGGATGATGATGCCTTGAACCAGGGTGTTGCCGGCCTTGCCGCTGATGGAAATGTGAAACATCGGGGAATTGGAAAGCGTTACATTTTGGATCAGTTCGCGGTTGCAGCCCGACAACCGGATCATGATCGGACGGACGGCATGATTGGTGTTGGCCCACGGCCACCAGGGCATACCCTGCCCGTCAACGACGCCCGAACCGCTGATTTCAATGTCCGTCAGGCCCGTGCCGGAAATGAAATTATTCGCCGTGAAATAAACATTGGTGCCGCCGTTGGTGAACCAGGTTACGGGATATTGTCCAAACGGCAGCATCCGCAAAACTGCGCCGCTGTCCAATTGAAGATTGACACGGCTCTGGAGAGTGACCGGTCCGCTCAAAAACGTGCCGGCCGGAATCTCAACAATGCCGCCGCCCGCCGCATTCGCCGCGTTGATGGTGTTTTGAAGGTTGGTCGTGTTGTCCTTCGTCCCGTCGCCGATGGCGGCGAAATTCGTGACGTTGAAAATGTTCGTCGGGATGTTGGGCAACGCCGGATTGGCGGCGTAAACCAATCCAGCCGCTGCCAGCCAGATTGAAATCAAGGGGATGCTTCGTCTCATGAATGTGATGCGTGCCCATAAGGTAACACAGACTGATTCCAACTCGATTAAAACTTACGGCGCTGCCGCGGGCGGAGGTCTCTCGCGCAGGATCCGGATGGCAAAGGGCAGGACGTCCGCGTTCATAAAGCGAACGCCGACGTCGGGTTTGAAGTGGATGGGATCGGCTCGATAAAAATTGGTGGCGGCATCGTAGGAACTGAAGGAAAGGTCTATCACATGGGGAAAAATCGTGCCTAATTGCCGTTTCCACGCCGCCACTTCCTTCGCGACTGTTGCCGACCAGCAATGCGTCATGGGGAAACCGCAGGACATAGGTGGACTTGCATTCCCGTTCCGCCGAGATATAGACCCCGAGGCGATTGTTGCCGTACCGGTTGAAGGGATCGACGATCAGATTCAGAAGCATCACCCCGCCGGTCAGACCCACGGTCAGACCCAGAACCAGCAACACAAAACGGCGCGCGGTTTGGTTCATCTCAAAAATTGTAATAGAGGAATTCGCCGGCGCGGGAGAGGCCTAATATGGACAACGCCAGCAACAGTCCTGCCAGACACGCCCACCGGGGGCTCATCTCCCATCGCAGCCGACCCCGCGAGGCGGATGGGGCGGCACCCGCCGGCGCGGGAAGCCTTGTATGCCGGCCCATGATCTCCACGGTGTTGGGCAACCACCACACGAACGCCAGCAAGCCGCCGAGCCACCACCAGGTTTTCGTCTTCACCAGGAACGGGCTGCCCGCGACCGGTCCCGCGCCGAGACCGGACATGGCCGCCAGCACATGCCGTGCGGTCGGCACATCGGCCGAGCGAAACAAGACCCAGCCCACCATAACAAAAAGCAGAGTCAAGGCACGACCACCCCAGATGGACAGCCCGGCCGGCCACCAGGTGGGACGATCGGGGCAGATCTTCGACCAGATGGCCTGCCAGCCGTGCTGGATCGCAAGGCCGGTGCCGCGGAACAGTCCCCAGAGGACAAAGGTCCAGGCTGCCCCATGCCACAAGCCACCGAGGGCCATCGTCACAATCAGGTTTATGTAGCGCCGAAATTCCCCACGCCGGTTCCCGCCGAGCGGGATGTAGAGATAATCGCGCAGGAAACGGGAGAGCGTCATGTGCCACCGCCGCCAGGAATCGCTGACATTCAGCGCCATGTACGGCGAGTTGAAATATTACGGCAGAACGATGCCGAACATCCGGGCCAGGGCGATGGCCATGTCGAAGTAACCGGAGAAATCGAAGTATATCTGGAACGTGTAGGCGAACACTCCCGCCCACACGTCTTGCAGATGGAGCCCGCCGCCGGAAGCCGCCGCCCCGAACACTTTTCCCGCATAACCGCTCATTCCGCCCGCGATGACGACCTTCTTGAAAAGACCCAGGGAGAACAGGCCCAGACCAATGGCCAGATTGCTCCAGTGGAAATGATATGTCCGCGGCTCGGCAAACTGCGGCATCATTTCCGAATGGTGGATAATCGGACCCGCAATCAGGTGCGGAAAGAAGGTGACGAATAACAGGAAATCACCGAGGTCATACTCGCACACGGCACCCCGGCGGACATCCACGAGGTAGGCGATCTGGGTGAAGGTAAAGAAGGATATTCCCAAAGGAAGCAGTATCCGGCCCAAGGCCCAGTGAGAACCCAATACTCCATTGACATTGTTGATGAAGAAATGGGCGTACTTGAACTAGCCCAGCAGCGCCAGATTTCCCGCAACGCCTGAAAACAGCGTGCCCCCCGCCCGCCGTCCTGACCGCACACGCTGGCCGATGTGGCGTCCCACCTGGTAATTAAACATCATCGATGCCAGGATCAGGCCGACATAAACCGGGTTCCACCAGCCATAGAAGAAGAGCGAAGCCATCACCAGCCAGAGCTTGGCCGCTTTCGCACCCCGATACCGCGACAGGAGACCGAACCCGACCAGGGTCGTCGGCAGGAAAAAAAAGAGGAAGATATACGAACTGAATAACATGAAGTTGGCAGGAATTCGCTTTTTGACTCTTCGCCCTTAACCTTCATCCATACTGCGCTGGAACCAGCAACTCGTCAAAACGGATTTTTTACTTCGCGCCGGCCGGGCAGTGCAGACAGCTCCTTCAACGAATTTGTCCCGACCGTTGAGCGCATGGCGGGCGTTGTGCGTCAGGGGATCGGGAACCATTTACCTGTGCGGATTGGTGCCGGGCATCGTGGTGGCGGCTTCGGATTTTGTCCCGCCCTATGGTTTCGCCGGTCTGCCAAAAAGAAATATCAGCGGCTCGTCCAGCCGCGCGCGCCAGGCCGCTTCATTATGCTCCGCCCCCGGGAACTGGCGCGCGATGAAGTCCCCACCCTCCTTCAGCCCCTGTGCGCGCAGCCAGGCATCG
>JANWKE010000076.1 GCA_025451535.1 Verrucomicrobiia bacterium | reverse complement strand
GGTTACGAAATGCTTGCCGAACCGCAGCGCGACCTCACGCCCGAACAGGCCGCCAAACGACTGCGCGAGACAGCGTTGGCCCATTTCAAGCAACACCCAAAGAGCTGAATTTCGTCGGAGGGGGGGGCCGTTACTTTTTCCTCCCGCAGCGACATATCTGTTTGACGATTCCAGCACCTGCGGCAAATAATGTTCCGCGCCATGGGAACTGATTCCAGCACATGAAAGTCATCATTTTGGCCGCCGGCTACGCCACGCGGTTGTACCCGCTTACCTTGAACCAACCGAAGCCGCTGCTGTCCGTTGCCGGCAAGCCGATGATTGAACATGTCCTCGACAACCTCGCGCCGATCAACGGCATTGACCGGATCTATATCGTGACCAACGCCAAATTCGCCGGCCATTTCCAGCAATGGTCGGAGCATCATGGCGCCGCCAAATCCAGCGCCAAATTCACCGTTATCAACGACGGCACAACCGGTGAGGCCAATAAACTGGGCGCCATCGGCGACATCCATTACGTGCTCCAAACCCAAAAGGTGGATGACGATTTGATTGTGGTTGCCGGCGACAATTTGTTCAGCGAGAAGCTCGGTGATTTCGGGAAATTCTGCCGGGAGAAAAACGCGCCCGTGCTGGCGCTTTACGACGTGGGCAACCTCGAAGAGATCAAAAAATACAGCTCCATTTCCGTGGCAACTGATGGCCGCATCACTGCCTTTGAGGAAAAACCCAAACATCCGACGAGCACGATGGCCGGCATCGCGCTGTATTATTATCCCCGGACAACCATCCCGCTCATCAAGCAGTACGTCTCCGAAGACAACAACCACGACCAACCCGGCCGGCTGGTGCAATGGCTTTACCCGCGCACACCCGTGTACACCTGGCGCGTGCCGGGACTCTGGTTTGACATCGGCTCAAAAGAAACGCTGGACGAAGCCAACCAGATCTTTGCGAAGTTCAACGCTTAAAAACTTTTCCAGGAGAAACCGGTGTGCTACAAGCGAATTGTAGCCAATGGATTTGGGATCCGCGCCCGGCCTGCTGGGTCATTACCGTCACCTTGTTTTCCATAACCCTGGGTTGTCTCTACCAGCTGCGCCTGCTCGCGCTGAGAAGGCTCAAATTCCCCGCTTCCGGTCAGAGCCTCGTAACCTCAGCTGCTACAATCACTTGGCCGTCACCACGACGTAATTCTTTTTACCTTTGCGCAGCAGGAGGTGTTTACCAAAGAGCAAATCGTTTGAAGTGACGTTGCGTGTGGCGCTGGCTTCCCGAAGGTTGTTCACGTTCACGCCGCCGCCTTCGATGTCTTTCCGGGCCTGGCCCTTGGAGGAAGACAAGCCGGAGTGGACCAAAAGCTCCACCAATGGCAAACCCGAGGCATCGAGCTTTGTTTTTTCAACTTCTTTTGTCGGCACTTCACCAACGATTTCGTTGAAGGTGCTCTCGGCAACGCCTTTCAGCTCGCCGCCGAAAAGGATTTCGCTTGCGCGGATGGCTTCCGTGGTAGCAGCCGGGCCGTGAATCAAATCGGTTGCCGCTTTCGCCAGCGCCTTGTGCGCCGCACGCTGGCCGGGATTTTCCGCGTGCTGCTTTTCCAGTGCTCCGATCTCGTCCTTCGACAAAAACGTGAAGTACTTCAGGTAATGGATGACGTCGCGGTCGTCCGTGTTGATCCAGAATTGATAGAATTTATAAACACTGGTGCGTTTCGGATCGAGCCAGACGGCGCCGGCCTCGGTCTTGCCGAATTTGGTGCCGTCAGCGTTGGTGATGAGTGGCAGCGTGAGACCGTAAGCCGCCTTGCCCAGCTTCTTCCGGATAAGGTCAATGCCGGCGGTGATGTTGCCCCATTGATCACTGCCGCCAATTTGCAATTCGCATCCGTGTTTCTCGTAAAGCACCAGAAAATCGAATGCCTGCAGCAGCATGTAGCTGAATTCGGTGTAGCTGATGCCCGCTTCGCGATCTTTCATCCGCGCGCGAACGCTTTCCTTGGCCACCATCTGATTGACCGAAAAATGTTTGCCAATGTCGCGCAGGAAATCGAGATACGAAACGTTAACCGTCCACGAAGCATTGTCCACCAGACGCGCCGGATTGGTTTTGGTTTCAAAATCGAGCAGGCGCTTGAGCTGTTCCTTCACGCTGGCGATGTTGCGCTCCAGTACCTCCTTCGTGAGCAATTGCCGCTCCTGCGTCTTGCCGCTGGGGTCGCCAATGGAACCGGTCGCGCCGCCGGCGACGGCAATGGGATGATGGCCTAGCAATTGGAAGCGCCGCAGCGCGAGCAACGGCACAAGATTGCCGACATGCAGGCTGTCTGCCGTCGGGTCAAACCCGCAGTAAAGGGTAACGGGCGTGGAAACTTTTTTGGCGAGTTCCGGTGCGTCAGTGCAATCAGCCAGGAGTCCCCGCCATTTCAATTCTTCCAGAATGCTCACGCCGGGAGATTAAATTGCCGGTTTCCAGTTGCCAATGGCCAATTCAGCCAAACCACCTCACGCAAAGCCGCAAAAACGCAAAGCAATTTAACTTTGCGCCTTGGCGTCTTTGCGTGAAAATCCGCGCGTGTCACAAATGCTGAAATCGTCCGGCGCGATGGCCGCTGCCACGCTCTTGAGCCGTTTGCTCGGCATGGTGCGCGAAATGGTCTATGCGCGGTTCATGGGCGACGGCTGGGTGGCTGGCGCGTTCCAGTTTGCCTTTACGATTCCCAACCTGTTCCGCCGCCTGCTCGGCGAGGGCGCACTGACGGCGGCGTTTATTCCCATCTTCAAGGAAAAGGAGAAAACGCACGGCGAAATCGAGATGTGGCGCGCCGCCAACGCAGTGATTTCCGGCCTGGTCATCGCCGCCAGCGTGGTCGTGGCGCTGGTTTTGCTCGGCCTTTCCGTGGCGCTGGCGGTGCATCAATTCAATGCTGAAACCGGGCTGATGTTGCGGCTGTTGCGCGTGATGTTCCCGTACATGTTGCTGGTCTGCGTCGCGGCGGCGTTCATGGGCATGCTCAATGCGCGCGGCCATTTTTTTATTCCGGCGATGGGCGCGACGATGCTGAACGTGGTGATGATTGCGTCCGTGCTCTGGCTGGCGCCCCGGCTGGGACTGCAATACCCGAAAGGCGAACGGCTGCCGCACCAGATTTTCGCGCTGGCCATCGGCGTGCTGGCGGCGGGCGTCGCCCAGGCGGCATTTCAACTGCCGACCTTGTGGCGGGACGGCTTTCGTTACCGCTGGGTTTCACCATGGCGCGATGAAACGGTGCGCCGGGTGATCTACCGGATGATTCCGGGCACGATTGGCGTGGCCGCGTTTCAAATCAACGTAACCGTGGTGCTGGCCATCGCGTTCTGGGTTGACCCGCAAATTGTCGCGTCCTTCAACTACGCCGTGCGCCTGATGGAACTGCCCCAGGGCATGTTCGGCATTTCGCTGGCGACCTACCTGCTGCCGACGCTTTCCGGGCTGGCGGCGGAAAAGAACTACACCGAATTCCGCACCACGTTGCGGCATGGCATGAGTACATTGTTCTTTTTGAACCTGATTGCAGCCATTCTTCTGGTCGTGCTGGCTGAACCCATTGTGCGTTTGATTTTCCAGCACGGCAGATTCACCGACGCCTCCACCACCCGCGCCACGTTTGCACTCATGTGCCTCGCGCCGGGGTTGGTGGCGTTTTCCGCCGTCAACATTCTGGCCCGCGCTTTTTACGCGCTCGGCGACACGCAAACGCCAATGAAAATCAGCATCGCGTGCCTGGCGGTCAATCTTGTCCTGGCCGTCGCGTTGGTCGTGCCGCTGCGGCAGGGCGGTCTCGGCCTCGCGAATACCGCAACTTCCATCTGCAATGTCAGCCTGCTGCTTTATCTGCTGCGCCGAAAACTTACCAGACTGGAAATGGAGCCGTTGCGCGCAACGTTTTTGCCGCTGGCAGTTGCCGGCACGTTGGCCGGATTGGTGGCGTGGTTCGGCTGGCAATTTTGGGAAAACTCGCTCGGCCACCAGACGGTGGCACTGCAAATCGGCGAGGTGTTTGTGCCGGCGGGAATCGCCGGCCTGGTTTACTGGATCACGGCGCTCGCGTTCAAAATTCCCGCGGCCAGGGAAATGGTCGGGTTCGCGTTGGTGAAGTTCAAACTCTAAGGACGCCGTGCGGCCGCGTCCGGCCGGCGCAGCGTGCCGGCCCTGCCATTAAATTTTTACCACCGCTGTCCAGCAGGTTGATCCGAATTTCGCCTTGAATTTTTCCGCAAGCGTTTCGCCGGCGGAAACATTTTCGGCGAGGGCGAACGTGGTCGAGCCGCTGCCGGACATGAGCGCGGCGAGGGCGCCGTGGGCACGGAGAAATTCCTGAAACAGCGCGAGCACCGGATATTTTTCAAGCACAGGCGCCTCGAGCGAGTTGTAAAGTCCGTCAGCAGCGGCGGGCGAAGGGTTGGTTTGCAGAATTGAAATCAGCGCCCGGGCGCGCCCGGGCCGACCGTTCAAGGCGGCGGAAAATCGCGCCAGCGCCTGATAAGCCCATGCGGTGGAAACGCCGAAGCCGGGATGGATCAGCAAAAATGCCTTGTCGTGGAGCGCAGGGAAAAAGTCGAGCGACTGGATTTTTTCACCGCGGCCGGTGGCCAATGCCGGTCTATTCTGCAGAAAGAACGGCACATCCGATCCAAGCGACGCGGCGAGTTCGTTCAATTTTGCCGGTGTAAGCGGCCGATTGAAAAGTTCGTTCAGGGCGAACAGGGTGGCGGCGGCGTTGCCGCTGCCGCCGCCGAGACCGGCGGCCAGCGGAATTTTCTTCTCCAGATGAATTTTGACGCCTTCGCTGATTTTAGCCGCCGCCAAAAACGCGGTTGCGGCCCGATGCACCAGATTTTGCGCATCCGCCGGCAGATTCGCGTCGGAACACGAAAGCTCAACCCGGTGGCCACCGCGAACAAACGCCAATTCATCATACACCTTCACCGGGTGCAGGACGGTTTCAATTTCATGAAAGTTATCGGCGCGCCGGCCCAGGATGTTCAGCAGCAGGTTGACCTTGCAGGGTGATTTGGTTTCGAAGCTCATGCCGGTTTTGTTTTAACCGCGAAAAACGCAAAAGACACCAAAAGAATTTTTTATCTGCAGCCGGAAAAATTAAAAACGCGCCAATGAAAAAACAGTTGGCGCGTCGGTCAAAACGATTTCAGCCACGTTCAGTTATTGTCGAACACCTTGAACCGGCTGCCGGGAACGAACGGAGCAACGTCACCGCCGCTCATGCCAACATACGTATCCGTGTCAAACATCGAGTCGGACCACAAACTGGGGGTGTAATTGTCGGGATAAACCGGGTCCGGCAAAATGGGATGATAGGGCGGGAACGGAAACGTGATGACTTCAAAGAGTCCCACCCCCGTGCGCGCCACCGAGCGGTCGAAGCCGCGAACGAACCCGACGGTGTATCCGGCTTCCGGCGAGTCAAACACGGCCGTTTGCTCCACCGACCGGCGCCATTCGCCACCGCGGGCGGCTTCGGCAACATTACTCATGCCCCGGCCCAGTTTGGCCTCCGGCCCCGCGCAGCCGGAAGTAAACAACGCAGCCAAGGCAATCACGCTGAGAAAGGCAAGTGCGTTACGCATAAATTCTCGAATTGACCAAACCAGCTTACGGTAAATCCGCCGGATGTAAAGCGTGTTTTATTTTACAATTCGGACGGGCTGATTTCAGGGGCGGGCACCCGCTTCGACATTGCGCGCCCGTTGCTTTTCCCGGCGGTCCCAATACCAGGCAATCCAGACGGTGATTTCGTAAAGTCCCTGCAACGGTATGAACATGACCAGTTGCGTGATCGGTTCGGGTGTGGTGAGCACCGCACCCAGAATCAAGTTGATGACGATCATGTAACGCCGCGCCTTGGCCAGGGTCTGGTAGTCAATCACGCCGATTTTGACGAGCGTCAAAATCACCACCGGCAATTCGAACCCCAACCCCATGCCGAGCATGAATTTGCAGACAAAACTGATGTAATCCTCCGCCCGCCATTGCAGGGCGCCAAACCCGAGCCACTGCGAGTACATCTGCGCCGCCGCCAGGGCGACCGGCATCAAAATGAAATAACAGAACGCCACGCCGGTGAGGAACAGGCCGACCCCAATGACCAGTCCGTGATAAACGTATTTGCGCTCCCGGATTTTCAGCGCCGGAAAGACAAACCCGGCCACAAAGTAAAAAATAAACGGCGACGCGAGCAGCGCACCACCGTAGAGCCCGACCTGGAACGCCACGACAAATCCGCCCGCCGGGCTCAAGTTGACCAGCTCGATATTCATCCGGTGCGCTGCGGCGGCGGCAGCGGGATCATTGCTGACGTGCCAGCCGAGGACCCGATTGGTTCCGAGCGTGAGCGGTTCCACGGTAACGGCCACAAAACGGTTCGTGCCGAGGTTCAGGGATTTTTCCTGTTCCGGAGTGAGCTGGAAATTGCCGACGTGATTCGTGCCGAAGCTGACGACCACGGTCTGGTTGGTGAGGGTGTGATAGCTATAGGCATGGGCCAGCGGCCATTTGATGATGCCGACGACGTGGTTGGCTGCGAAGAGGCAGACCAGCATCCCCAGGAACAACGCGACAATACTCTTGATGAGCACCCAGCGGAAGTCCTCGAGGTGTTCGAGAAAAGTCTTTACCGGGCCGCCTTCGGCCTCGTTGGGACGCTCCGGTTCAGTGTCGCCCGCCATGCCGAAAAACCGCCGCAGTCAAGCCTTCGGCGGATTGTTGGATTGCGAAACGGTTTGCCCGGACTGCGATTGGCCGTCGGTGACGGACTTGCCGGGGGCGGCCGGCTTTTCCTCCGCCGCGTTGTGAATCTCATCCGTCACTTCGCGGGTCGCCTTTTTGAATTCCTTGATGCCCGTGCCCAAACCGCGGGCCAGTTCGGGAATCTTTTTGGCGCCGAACAACAGCAGGACGGCCAGGATCACGATGACCCATTCCCAGCCACCCAATATAGCTGCAAACATGACATTCATAAGTTTTGTCGAGCTTTTGACAGGTTAAGCCCGCTTCCGCCGTTAGTAAAGAGGCAAATCAGCCCGGGTTTGTTCCAATTCAGAATACGTGGTCTCACCGCTACGGCAGCGTGCGACGGCGCAACCGCACTGCCGCCACCAAATCAGGACGCTGCGATCGATCCGGGAAGGACGCCGACACCGCGTCCCTCCCAAAGCCAAAAAATTACGCGCCGGTCTTGGGATGCAACAGGACAAAGTCGTCCCGGCGATTCTGGGACCAGGCGGATTCGTTGTGGCCCGGATCCACCGGTTTGTCTTTGCCGTAGCTCATGGTGCGGATGCGGGCCGGATCCACGCCCAGTTTGGCCAGGGCTTCGCGCGCGGCCAGGGCGCGGCGGTCGCCGAGGGCACGATTGTATTCTTCGGTGCCGCGCTCGTCGCAGTTGCCCTCAATCGTCAGCTTGGTGCTGGGATCGGATTTCAAGGCCGAAGCGACGGATTGAAGATTCGCCTCTTCGCTATGTCGGATCACCGAGCTGTCAAAGGCAAAGTGAATCGTGTAGGCCGCCAGCGCCGCGCGGTCCGGAACCATATTGTCAAAGCTGTTGATATCCGCCTGCTGACCGCCGCCGGGTTGGTTCCCACCCATGGTGCCACCCGGCCCCAGGTTGTTGACCAGTCCTCCCTGGCCGTTCGGGATGGGCGTGACGCCGTAGGGCCGATGGTTTCGGCAACCGGTGGCGGCGAGTGTGACCGCCAATGCAAGTGTCATGGGGTAAACCAGCTTCATCATTTTCATAATTTTTCCTTCGGTTAAAGGTTGGTTAAAACAATTAAAATTTATTTCGCCCAGGCCGGTTCGGAGTCGCTGCCCGAAATCTGGCGAATATCCTTGACTTGTTTTGTGTACACGTCAAGCAAAGACAATATGTAACGGCCGCCGGTGCGCCGCGCGTAAATGAGTGTCCGCGAATTCGGCGACCACGACGGATCCTCACCCCGGACCAGAATCACGGGCGGCGCGCTGCCGTCCGCCGGCATGACGCAGATGTCAAACTCGCCCGCCTGCAACGTGAAGGCGATCCACTTGCCGTCCGGCGACCAGTCGGGCTCCGTCGGGTTCGGCGCGCCGGGTGTGTGGAGGGCCTGGACCTCGCCACCGCCCGCGGGAACCTTGGCCAGCATGCGGCGCTCGCGCATCTTGGTCGCGAAACAAATCCATCCCCCGTCGGGCGACCAGCAGGGCGACGAATCCTCGCTGGTGGAGGTCAGCTTGCGCGGATTGGCACCGTCGGCGTTGGCGACCCAGACGTTCGGGCTGCCGCTGCGGCTCATGATCATCGCCACCCGCGAGCCGTCCGGCGAGGCCGCCGGGCTGATGTTGGAACCGCTGTAATGCGCAATGACGTGCCGTTCGCCGGTGCTGAGATTATGATAAAATATGTCCGGGTTGCCCAGTTTATAGGAATTGTAATAAAGGGCCGACCGGCCCGGCACCCATGACGGCGCGGAAACGATGACGCCATCGTGCGTCACGGCCTGCGCATTGTGGCCGTCAAAATCAGCAACGTAAATCTCGCCGTTGCCGCTGGACGCCTCGACTTTGAACGCAATCCTCGTCTGGGCGATGCCCTTTTTGCCCGTGATGGCCAGCACCATATCGTCGGTAAACGCATGTGCCTGCCGCCGCACCGACGCGCCGTTGTAAGAGCGCGACAGAATGGTGGTTTTGGCGAAACGGTCCACGACGCGGCCCACCACATCGCCGGCGCTGCTGCCACTGATCTGGTATTGCGCGGCATCGGGAGCCACAAACGTGAAGCCCTGGACGTAGAGATCAAATTTCAAAATTTCCGTGACTTCCGGCCCGAAACCTTCGATGGAAACGGGCACCGGTTTGGTGTTACCGAGCTCGGAAACAGGACGGGTAATTTGGATTTCACCCTGGTCGCTCTGACCGCGGCACAAAGCCGCAGCCAGGACAATAAACACAAGCGACAGACAAATGGTAATGCAATTTTTCATTCGAGCATTTTTCTAAGTTGGGGATTAAAGTTGATGGTGTAGGTCCGCTGTTTGTCCGTGGTTCCCTCTGGAAATGGGGCAATGAAGGTGACGCGTTCAAGGGTTTTTTGCACCGAGACGTCGAGGGCGGGGTCGCCGGAGGACTCAATGATACGCGCGGAAACCACCGTGCCATCGCTGGCAATGGTGACTCTCGCTTTTACGTTCTCGTCCTCGTTGGCAACGGAGTCCAGCGGCACCTGGGCCCACGCCTGGTCGTAAATACTTTTGACAGCAGAAGCATAACTCGCATAGGCCACGCTGCTGTTGCCCGGCATGTCCACCGTCGTGCTGGATGAAAGATTATTTTTCAAGCTCTGAATGGCTTTGCGCAATGCCCGCGTCTGCTGCGACGTCTGTGAAGAATTATTTTTAGGAACATTCCTGGGCGCGTTGTGGACCACCGGTTTGAGGTTGGGTTCAATTTTATGCAGCTGAATCTTGTCCGGCGCCGGCGCAGGCTTGACGGCTTCGGGCTTTACCACCGGTTCGGGCGATGGCTTGGGCGGCGGCGTTACGACGGGCTGCGGCACCGGCGGCTGGGGCGCGGGTTGTACGACCGGAGGCGGCGGCTGGGCATTGCGCACGCCGCTGGTGAATTGCGCGTCAATCAAATTGGCCGGGATGACGTCGAGCACCTGCAGATCGTCAGCCTTGTGCCGGGGCTGGAAGAATGCCGGACCGACCAGCAGAATCACCAGCAACAGCAGGTGAATACCTACTGTGGCCAAAATACATTTTTTTTGCAGCCGGTTCATTTCGGCGGTTCGGTTCGGAGTGAATAACGGGTAATGCCGTTGCGCTGACAACCGTCAATCACGGCGGCGATGTATTTGTACGGATCGTCCTGGTCCGCCCGGATATAAACAATGAGGTCCGGATTGACCCGAGCGTCCGCCGCCAGGCTCGCAATCATTTGATCGAACGGCATCCGCCGCCGGTCGAGCGCATAAACCCCCGTCACGCTGACTTCGACGGTGCGGATGTCGCGTTTGTTCACAAGTTTGTCCGGCTGGCCCATGCCTTTGGGGAGCTTGAGATTGATGCTTTGTTCCAGCAACGGCGTGGTGATAACGAAAATGATGAGCAACACGAACGCCAGGTCGAGCAGCGGCGTGATGTTGATCTCACTCAACGTCACCAGATAACTGCGTTGTGAAAATCGTCTCATGTTTTCTGTGTGACATGTGCCAAGTGACAGGTGACAGGACAATTCCCGTTCCGTGTCACATGCCACATGTCACTTGTCACCCCTTTGTTCATTCTTCTTCTAAGAACTCCGATTCCATTTTGGAAACGAGTTCCTGTGCAAAATTGTCCAGTCCGACGGTAAACACCCGCAAATTGTGTACCAACCAATTGTAGCCAAACATCGAGGGAATGGCCACGAGCAGGCCGGCCACCGTGGTAATGAGCGCCGCTGAGACACCGGGGGCCATCGCCGCCATCGTCGCCGAGCCTTGCTGCGCGATGCCGGCAAACGTGCTCATCACGCCCCAGACCGTGCCGAGCAATCCCAGGAAGGGCGCACCGCCGCTGGCGATGGCCAGAAAAATCAGGCCCGATTCCAGTTTCAACGATTCCTGCGCAACGACGTTTTCGACGGCGCGTTTGACGTGCTCCATGTTTTTAAGCGAAACGCGCTGCCGGCGCCGTTCACCGCCGGGACCGCGCAACCGCGCGTCCAACTGCGTGCAACCGACCCGGTAAACCTCGTACAATGGGCAGCCCTCGACCTGCAGCTTGCGATCAAACAGATCGAGCACGGATTTTTGCGAACGGAACTCCTCGTTAAAATAATAATTCAGGCGGCGGGCGCGGCGCATTTGCAGGGCCTTGGAGGTCATCACCGACCAGGCAATCACGGAAAAGACCACCAGACAGGCGATGACGGCCTTGCCTTCCGGCGTCGCCTGTTTCCAGATGTAAACGAGTTCCGCTTGATTGGAAGCGGTCCCCACGACAACCAACGATAATACTCCGTTCATCATGCCGACAATTTACCTGGTCGTGAGGAACCGATGTAGCGGCCAAGCGGCAGGCGGTCGAGCAAATTTCCTGCCCCGCACAAATTACTACCCGTCCTCCCGGAAAATGCAATGACTTTTTACAGAAAATTTCACAATCCCGACACCAGTTCCCAAAGGGTCCTGCGCACCCGTAAATTTCCCGATCCGCGGGCCGGATTAAATCGCCCGCCGAGCCACGGCAGGATGAAAATCCGTTTCCCATCGAAATGTTCCGCCAGCAAACCCGGATTTGATTTTGCGGCAGTGTCGGGCTTTGGCGTCGACACCAACACGACGCGCGCTTTGCGCCTGGCATCACGCGGCAGAGCTTCCAGGGCAAGCAAGGCTTGATTCACTGCGCCCAGCCGGTTCGGACAGACGATCATGGGCGTGGCGCGCAATGACACAATGAAATCACGCGAATTGAAATTTTCGCCGAGCGGACTCAACAAACCACCGGCGCCTTCGACCAGCACAACGGCGAAACGTTCCTGAATCGCACGGACATGCGCCACCACGCCGGCGCGCAAGACACGTTTGTGTTCCCGTCGTGCGGCCAGCACCGGCGCCATCGACACCCGGAAATGCCACGGATTGATTTCATCCAGCGTCAGCGCGCCGTTTAGCGCCGCATGCAGCACGCGGGCGTCCGCACGGCCACCGGAACAAATCGGTTTGAGCGCCGCCACCTTAAGGCCGCGCTCGTGCAAACACCGCGCGAGCAGCGCCGTCAGCACCGTCTTGCCCACACTGGTGTCCGTGCCGGTGATGAAGCATGTGACTCGTTTCATTCCGGCACCATCAAAGCGGAAATGCCGGCGGCAAGCCATTAAAACCGTTGACGTTCCCGGCCCGGTTCACCTAAGCTGTACGACTCGCTGAGAAGTTAAAAATCGAAAATGATTGTGAACGTCACCGTTGAAAATCTGGCTCCGTGCAAAAAATTGCTCCGGGTGGAAGTGGACGTGAAGGCCGTGGACGAGGCTTTTGATTCCACGACGAAGGAATTTCAAAAACAGGCGTCGCTGCCCGGTTTCCGCCCCGGCAAAGCCCCACGGGCGATGGTACTGAAGAAGTACCAAACGGACATCAAAGACGAGGTCAAACGCAAGCTCATCGGCGATGCCTACCGCAAGGCGGTGGACGAAAAGAAGATCGCCGTGGTCGGCTACCCGGACATCGAGGAAATCCAGTTCGGCCCGGGCCAGGCGCTGCAATTTGCCGCGACCATCGAGACCGCGCCGGAATTTCAACTGCCGGACTACAAGGGCCTGCCCGCCAAACGCGAGGTGAAGTCGGTCACGGACGAAGATGTGGAGCGCGCGGTGAAACTGCTGGCGCACCAGCACGTGAAGTTCGAAACGGTCGCGCGTGAACTGCGGCTGGGCGACATTGCCGTGGTCAATTACACCGGCACGTGCGATGGCAAACCGATTACGGAAATCGCGCCGACGGCCAAGGGTCTGGCCGAACAGAAAAATTTCTGGGTGGAAGTCGGGGCCGAAACGTTTCTGCCCGGCTTTGCCGACCAACTCCTCGGCGCCCGGGCGGGCGACAAACGTGCGGTCACCGCGGATTTTCCCGCCGATTTCGCCACCAAGGAACTCGCGGGTAAAAAGGGCAGTTTCGACGTGGAAGTCGTCGAGGTAAAGGAGAAGCTCCTGCCGGCGATTGACGATGGATTTGCCAAAAAATACGGCGCGGAAAACCTGGAAAAACTCCGCGCAGGTGTGCGCCGCGATCTGGAAAACGAATTGAAATATTCGCAGACCAAGGGGATTCGCAACCAGATTGTCCGCGGACTGCTCGACCGGGTGAATTTTGACCTGCCGGAGACGGCGGTGGCACACGAAACCCGCAACGTAGTTTATGACATCGTCCGCGAAAATTCGCAGCGCGGCGTGGCCCGGGACGTGATTGAAAAGCAGAAGGACGAAATCTACTCCGCCGCCACGCGCAGCGCGAAGGAACGGGTAAAACTGTCGTTTTTGATCCAGCGCATCGCCGAGCAGGAAAACATCAAGGTGTTGCAGGAGGAAGTCCTGCGCCGGGCGCAAACGCTGGCGGCGATGTATCAAATCCCGCCGGACAAATTCCTCAAGGACTTGCAGAAGCGTAACGGGGTAATGGAACTGTACGACCAGGTCGCGCAAGAAAAGGTGCTGGCATTCCTTGAACAAAACGCCAGAATTGAAGACGTGTCGCCGGCCCCGGCCGGGCCGGGTGCAGCTCCGAATTAACTGAATGGTTACCTTCGGGCAGGCCGGAGCGTCTTTGGTTCGACAGGTCCGGCCGCAAACGCAACTTTGGCCACGACCTGGAGTTTATTGAATCAGCGCGGACCACCGCGCTTTTTTTGGCAAAATGAAAAGTTTCCAAGTTTTTTCAATCGTTTTTTTTGCGGCCCTCACGGCCGCCGCCCAAACCGGCACCAACACCCTTGCGACGCGCGCGATGTCGCTCCAGGACTGCATCCAGCAGGCGTTGCAGCATAACTTCGACGTGCAAATCGAGCGTTACCAGCCGCAAATCTCGCTCTATAATTTGCGCGCGGCCTACGACGGCTACGACCCGGCCTTCAGCATTTCCGGCCAGCACAATTACAGTGTATCGCCGAGCCGTTTCAGCTCGTTTACAACCAACCAAACCCCGCCCACGATATCTGACGCGAATATATTCAATTCCGGCCTCACCGGAACGCTGCCGTTGTCGGGACTGCAATACACTTTCAGTGGCAACATTGCGGAGCAATATGGGGAACAAGGCGTATTTCCGTTTGACAGCTCTGACGGTGGCATCGGCGTAACGCTGACGCAGCCGCTATTGAAAGGCTTCTGGATTGACCAGCCGCGCCTGAACATTCGACTGGCCAAAAACCAGCTAAAAAACGACGAGCAGGGAGTGCGCCAGCAACTCATCACCTCCGTCACGGCCGTCATCAACGCCTATTACGAACTCATCTTTGCGCAGCAAAACGTCCAGGTGCAGCAACAGGCATTGGACCTGGCCCAAACGCAGCTCGACCAGGACAACCAGCGTGTGCAGATTGGCACGCTCGCCATCTTGAGCGTGCAACAGGACAAATCGCAGGTGGCGCAGGCCAGGGCCAATCTGATCTCCGCCCAAAGCACACTCGATACGGATCAGAATGCCCTGAAAAATCTGCTCACCGACAGCTATGCCAAAACACACGATGTGGATATCCAGCCCACCGCCGCGCTGGAAGCCCCGCTGCAATCGTTCAATTTACAGGACAGTTGGGCCAAGGGCATGACGGAGCGCCCTGATTTGTTGCAGGCCCAGCTGAGTGTTGAGCGGCAAGGCATTCAATTGAAATTTGACCGCAACCAGCTCTTCCCCGAACTCGATCTGCTCGGCTCTTATGGTTTCTCGGGCGCATCCAGGGAATACGACGGCACTTTCGACCAGGTCCGCGAGGGCAATGCCCCGAATTACTATTATGGCGCGCAGTTGAAGATGCCGTTGAGCAATGTGGGGCCGCGTAATGCCTACAAATCCAGCAAGGTGACGTTGCAGCAACTGTTGCTGAAGCTCAAGCAGCTGGAACAAAACGTCATGGTGGAGATTGACAACGCCGTGAAGCTGGCGCAATCCAAGCACGAAAGCGTGCAGGCCACGCGGCAGGCGCGTATTTATGCCGAGGCCGCGCTCGATGCCGAGCAAAAAACCTACGCCGTCGGCAAGGCCACCACCTTCGAAGTGCTGACCTATCAAAACAGCCTCACCGCCGCCCGTTCGGCGGAAATCCGTGCGCTCGCCGATTACAACGAGGCGCTCGCCGCCCTCGCGCAGCAGGAAGGTTCCACTTTGGAACGATACAACATCAACCTCGAAGCGAAGTAACACACCCTCTTAATCCTGATCGTGATCTTTCCGGTTCCTCTGATGTATTGAATTGAATGGGTGTCTGCCCCCGCCCTCACCCCGGCCCGGGAGAGAGAGAAACGTTTGTCGCTTCTTTGAAACCTGCGACGGGTTTGGTCAAGGGGTGATCCATAAAGAAGAAACAGCCGAAAGCGATTTCCCCTCCTGGGGGAGAGGAAAAAGGTGAGAGCGGAGGTTATCCGCGCAACCTTGATGTCCGGGATAAACTGAACAGGTTTTACCAGAACTGCCAGGCGCCTTGCCATGCGACCCACACGCCCAGCAGAAAATTCGTGATGGCGTGGGCCGTCATCGCGTCGCCCAGCCGGTTCTTCCGCAACACCAGCCATTGATAGGCCAAGCCGCACAAAATCCCCGCCAGCCATTGGAAATGGGAGAAGCCAAACACGGCGGCGGTGATGAAAAATGGCAATGGAAAGAACCGGTTCAGTGGCAGGGACAGGAAATCCGGCTTTGCAATGTAGCGATACAGAAAGGAACGGTAAAAAACCTCCTCCAACGGCGGGACGACCAGGGTTGAGCCGAGAATCCGCGTGATAATCATAATCCACGCCAGCGCTGAATTTTCACCAAATTGCGCGCGTGGATTCCAGAGCATGCCGCTTTTCAGGAATTTTGGATAAACCGGATCGAGCCCGACCCACAGGACGAACACGCCAACGCCGATGAACACGGCCTCCCAACTCATCGCCCAACGCATTTCGGAAACGAACGGGCGCATTTCCCAAATCAGCCAGACCGCGACCAAAGTCTTGGCAAAATAGAACCAATAGGCCGAGGCCGCGCCGAATTGACCCTGGCAAAACGTCAGGAGGAGGAAAATTATAAATGGCGCCACGCGGGCCATCAAGGGCGATGTTCCCAGAAACCTTTTGAGGAATTGCACGCGGTAAAATGACGCAAACGCTATCGCGGACTCAAGCTCAGAACGTTCGTTGTCGTTTTACCTTGCAAGGTAACGGAGTTTATTGAAATCGCGGCCACCCGGAATTCATTGATTTGATCACCAACAAAAACCGTTTTGCCGCTTAAGATTGCGCAAGGTCGCGCGGCGGCAAACAAAATGCCCTGCAATTTCAGCTCCGTTGGCTTTCGCAGAGCCACAGTTACCGTATTGGTATCCGGAGAGGGAAGAGTGACCACCGACGGGGCGACAGTGGCGGTTTTCATGGTCGCAGCCACCAACGGTGTGCTGGCCACGGACGGTGCGTGTTTGGATACAGACAGCCCGATGAAAATTCCGGCGGCCGCAAACAGGAGGATGATGATCACCGGGGCCAGCCAGCTTCCACCGCTTTGACCGGCAGATTCCACCGGCGATAGCGGCGGCGGATTGGATGGCGGACTTTGTTGCCGCGACTGCTTGGTCTGCTTGAGGGCGTCATTGATCAGGCTCATACGTGGATGTCTCCTTCGAGTTCGCGGATGGCCCGGCTGACCATCCGGTAGTTGATGCGTTCGGATTGTTCAACAAAGCCGGCCAGCAGAGCCTTGTCGCAAACGGCATTGATCAGTCGCGGAATACCGCCGCTGTAATGGAAGATGCGCCAGAAGGCGGGGTGGGTGAACTGCGGCGCGCCATCGGCGCCGGCCAGCTCCAGGCGATGCTGGACGTATTGGCCAACCTCGAGGCGCGTCAACGGCGCGAGATGATAACGCACCGTGATGCGCTGGCGCAACTGGCGCAGGCGGGGGTTGTTCAGCCGATCGCGCAATTCCGGCTGGCCGAGCAGGACAATCTGCAACAACTTGCGGTCGTCCAGTTCGATGTTGGAAAGCAACCGCACCTGTTCGAGCAGGTCATCGGTCAAATCCTGGGCCTCGTCAATGATGAGCACGCAATCCCGGCCGTTTTGCACCTGGGTGAGCAGATGTTCGTTGATGGTGGCGATGGTTTCCAACCGGTCGCGGCTGGTCACGTCCAGACCGAATTCGGCCGCGATGGCCCGCACCAGCTCTTCGGCGCTCATCACGGGATTGAGAATCAGCGCGGTGGAAAAACGCCCATCCAGCTGTTCCAGCAGTGCGCGGCACAGGGTCGTTTTGCCTGCGCCCACCTCACCCGTAAGCTGGACAAAACCTTTGCGTTCACGGATGCCGTAAAGCAAATGATTGATCGCTTCGCGATGTTTCGTGCTGTGAAACAGGAATCGCGGGTTCGGCGTGATGTCAAACGGCGCCTGCGTCAACCCGTAGTAATCCAGGTACATGCCCGGTTACCAGCAAATCCCGTGCTCACCCGGACATGAAATTTAACCTTAAAAACAGGCCTAATCGTGCAGGGTTCTTCGCACCGCGCCGACCAGGGCTGCCGCCTCGGCCGGCGCCCCGATTGTGACACGCAGACAGTCTTTTACCTCCGGGAAGCTGAACCACCGGACAAGGACTTGTTGCGCTCGCAACTTGTGTTGCCATTCATGCGCGGTGAAACGCAACGGCTGGACGAGAATGAAATTTGCCTGGCTCGGGAAAACCCGAAAGCCGAGCTTCGTCAACTCCCGGCTCAACCACTCGCGCGTAGCGGTGATTTTTTTGAAGTTGGCTCGGTAGTATTTCAAATCGCCCAGCGTCGCCACGGCGCCAATCTGGCCCAGACCGTTCACGTTGTAGCTGTCGCGGATTTTATGCAGGGCGGCAACCAGGCAGCAGTGGCCGACCAAATAACCGACGCGCTGGAAACAGAGCGAGTAGGCCTTGGAAAACGTCCGCGCCACGATGACGTGCGGATATTTCAACGCCAGTTTCATCGCGTTTTCTTCCGCAAAATCCACGTAAGCCTCGTCAAGAATAACCACGCCCTTTTGGGCCCGACACAGTTTCTCCAGCTCGGGCGTCTGGTAACCGCGCCCGCTCGGTGCATTTGGAGTCGTTACATAAGTCAGCGCCGCGTCGAATTTCCAGATTTCGTCACGTTTCAATTCGACCACGCCCGGCAGGCTGAAATCCGGCTTGAGCGGCACGGGGTTTTTTGCTGCGCCATGAATGTCCGCCAGCACCGGATATAATGAATAACTCGGCGTGAAATATTGAACCGTTTCGGAGGGGCGAGCTCCGCGAGTCCCTGACTTCTTATGGTTTGGGACTCGTATAACTCGCCCCTCCGGAACCGGCTCCACAAACGCTCGGGTTGCCAGGGCCAATAATTCATCTGACCCATTGCCGACGATGATATTGTCCGCGTGACAGCCGTGCCATTTCGCGAGTTTTTCGCGAAGCGGTTGCGCCGTCGGGTTCGGATACAGCCGCAACCGCCCGTCCACCGCCGCTTTGACCGCCGCCAGCACCTTTGGTGATGGCGGATACGGATTTTCATTGGTGTTCAGTTTGATCAGCCCCTTGATTTTTGGCTGCTCGCCGTAAACATAAGGGTGCAACTCGCGCACCAGCGGGCGGATCAATCGTTTCGGATTTGTCATTTTGCAGAACGAATCTCAGCAGAGCGTCCGTGCGCGCCCAGACCTTCCAGTTCGGCGAACTTTTTCACCGCGGACAGCGCTTTTTTGAGCGAGGCACGATTGTACTCCACCACGCTGGTCCGGCGCTGGAACTGGTCCACGGTCAGGCCGGCAAAGGATGCCCCCGCGCCGCCGGTCGGCAGCGTGTGGCTCGGCCCGGCCACGTAATCGCCGAGCACCGTCGGCGACCAGGGACCAAGGAAAATTGCCCCCGCCGTCAGGATGCCCTTGGAAACCTTGCGTGGATTGCGCGTCATCACTTCGCAATGCTCCGGCGCGAGCCGGTTGGCCAACGCCACACCGTCGTCGAGTGACTTCACCTGCACCAGCCAGCCGTTGTGCTGCAGGGCGCGCCGGACGAATTCGCGCCGCGCGAGCCTGGGCGATTGTTTGGCGATTTCACTCTCGACGGTCTTCAAAATTTTCACCGAGTTTGTGACCAGCCAGACGCGTTCGTGACCAGAACCGTGTTCGGCTTGTGCCAGCAGGTCGGCCGCGATGAACTTCGGATTGGCCGTGTCATCCGCGAGTACCAGCAGTTCGCTCGGGCCAGGTAACAAATCAATCGCCACGTGGCCGACCAGCAGGCGCTTGGCGGCGACGACATAGGCGTTGCCGGGGCCGAAAATCTTCTGGACCCGGCGGATGGTGTTCGTGCCATAAGCCAGCGCCGCGATCGCCTGGGCACCGCCGGCGCGGTAAATTTCTGTTGCGCCAGCCGCCCGCGCTGCGAACAACAAAGCGGGATTGATCGAGCCATCCTTGCCACACGGCGTGCAGACGGCGATTTCGGGGCAGCCCGCAACCTTCGCCAGCGTAATGGTCATGAGGGCCGTTGAAACCAACGGCGCGGTACCGCCGGGAATGTAAATGCCCACCTGTTGGAAAGGATCGAATTTCTCACCCACACTGGCCCCGTGCGAATTCTTTGTCTGCCAGTTCTTGCGCAACGACTTTTTGGCAAACACAGCGATGTTTTTCTCCGCTGCGGCCACGGCCTGGCGCAGCGATTCATCAGCCTTGAGCGACGCGGTCATGAGTTCGGCCTGCGTCACGGCAAGTTGTTCGGCGGTCAGCTTCGCGCCGTCATATTTTTCCGTGAATTCCAGCAAGGCGTCGTCGCCGCGCACGAAAATGTCGTGCAGGATGGCGCGGGTACGCTGTTCGATCCCGGGGTCGAACAGGCTGGAGGCGGCCGTCAATTCGCGGAGTTGGCCGGCAAAATTCGCGTCGGTGTGGCGAATCACTTTCATATCACGCAGGCTAGAATAAAACGAAGGAAGAAGGAAGCAGATTGAACAAAGAAGGGGCAAAAACGTCCAATCCCACGGCGGTTTTGTCCAAAAAAATATTCGTTGCTGGAGCAAGAAATTGTTTTTTCCGGCGGCAGGTTTGTCGTAAGCTGAAGCTTGCATGGCACGCAATCCCATCATTGCCGCACTGGATGTGCCGACGGCCGAGGCCGCTTTGGAACTGGCCAAAAAAATCGCCCCGGCGGTCGGCGGCTTCAAAATCGGGAGTGAACTGTTCACCGCCGCCGGGCCCGACATCGTCCGCCGGATTCGCGCGACGGGATCGGCGGTGTTTCTGGATTTGAAATTTCACGATATTCCCAACACGGTCGCCGGGGCCGTGGCTTCCGCGGTGCGGCTTGACGTGCAGATGCTCACCGTGCACGCCAGCGGGGGAGCGGACATGCTCAAGGCCGCTGAGCAGTCGGCCCAGGAAACCGCGTGGGAGCTCGGCCATGCGCCGCCGCTCGTGCTGGGCGTGACCCTGCTGACGAGCCTCGACAGCCACGCGTTGAGCCAGATCGGTTTCGACCCGAATGTCGGCCGGCAGGTGCGCCGTCTGGCCAACATGGCCACCCAGGGCGGTCTGCGCGGCCTCGTCTGTTCGCCGCTGGAAGTGGCCGAACTCCGGCAAATATTGACCGCCGGTGTCCAACTCGTGACTCCCGGCATCCGTCCGGAAACGCATCCGGCCGACGATCAAAAGCGCACGCTTAGTCCGCGGGAAGCCATTGCCGCCGGGGCCAACTGGCTGGTCATTGGCCGGCCGATTTGCGCCGCGCCCGATCCGCGTGCCGCGGCGGAAAAAATTTTGGAGTCACTCACGCAAGTCAGGCATTTGGTCTGACTCGGACCGTCGGGAAAAAAATGCCGGAAGCCGGTGCGGAATCGAATTGGAGGGGGGACAATTCAGTTCAGGGGAAACCCTTTTTCGTCCTCCGGGTTTGCAAATATCAGCTGCTCGGAATGCGGCCCGGTCCGAACCAACGCCGCCGGGTGTGACGTGAGCAAGGCCAGAAGTTCGTTGTCATTGATGAGGCGGTAATTGCCGCGGCCCGTTTGAACGACATCAACCGCAGCCATGGACGCAACAAATCGTCCGGGGGCAAGCGGTTGCGTCGTTATCGTCTCGCGGGCGGGCAACGGTTGTGTCCGGACCCGCGTGTAACTCCTCCCGGCCGTTTTGGCCGCGGTCATCGGTGCAGGAGTCCGCTGGGGCAAATTCTTCTGCCAGACGAAAATCCCGAGCAATCCCAGAACGACAAAGATTCCCGCCAGGCGCCGGGTTTGCCGCCAGCGACGACGGCGATGGACCCGGCGCAAGGTTTCACCAAACAGCGCGTCGCGGAAATTCGCAGGTTCCGCTTCGGCAAAGACGGCGGCGAGCAATGGCTCGTTGTCAACTTTTTGATTCATCATTCAATTCTGCCAACACAGCGTCTTTCAATTTCTTGCGGATGCGGGACAATTTCGATTCCACGGCCTTTTCCGTCGTTTGTAATCCATCCGCGATGTCGCGGACGGCCCGACGCGCAAAATACTTTTGTTCAACCAATTTCTTTTCGTCCGGCGGCAGCAGCGCAACGTGGCGTTTCAGCAAATGTTCCAAACACTCATCCGTTTGTCGGTCATTGGCACCGTTTAATTCGACATTTGCCTGCCGCGTGAAGCGGTCGAGAAAGGAAAAATAACGGCGTCGCTTGCGCGTTTCGTCGCGGAATGCACTGCGCGCCAGCACCGCAAGCCAGCTCCAAAACACGGTTTCGTCATGGAAAACTTTAATATGTCGCGCCACGCGGACCAGCGTGCCCTGCAAGGCCTCGCGCGCGGTGTCCTCGTTGCCGGCGGCGACGACCAGCAGGTAGCGCCACAGGCGGTCGAAGTAAGTATCGTAAAAAGTGCGCCAGGCCATTTCGTCTCCTCTCGCCATCGCGCGGGTTAACGCTGCCACAGCCAGCGGCTCACGCTCGCTGGCGTCTGCCGGCGCGGAACTGTCACTTGGATCGCGCAATTGAATTCCCAAAACCGCATTGCACAACGGTCTGATATTATTGTCCAGCTTCCGGATTTGCGGGCAATTTCTGAGGCTGCGAAGGAGGCGGAGGCAAGTCTGCCGTTGGCAGTTGCCCGCCCTTCTTTCTGGCTTGCTCCATCAAATTCATCTGTTCCTCCGGACTCAATGGGGCGCGCGCGTCCGGGACCGGGGATGGTTGTGGGTTTTTTATTATTTGGCGCAGTCGTTCCTGAAAAACTGCGGTCGGATTCGGCGGCGGCGGCTGCAGTGCCTTGAGCACATTGTCGATGACTTCGAGCTTGTCCGGCTCGCCGACGGCAATCAACAGCTTGGTCTCCTTATGAAAGCTGATCTCCGGCGTCTCCATGTCACCCATCATTTTCCAGCCCGTTTGGATGGCGGTCGTGATGTCATCCACCGTCAAACCGCGATCCAGATAGGGAGCCAGTTGATAGAACCGGCAACTTTTAACTGGAGGTGGAGGCGGGGGCATTAATGGGGCTTGCGGCGGGTTATCCACATAAAAATACCAGATTGAATTATCGGAAAGGCTGCCGTCGGTTTTGAAGCCATAACCGGTGGTGACAGTTGTATAGCTATAACCTGGCGATCCATAGTACGGGCCATTTAACAAAACCGAGGTGTTTCGTGTTTCGATTTTTTTGCTGGCGGCCCCCAAAGTTTGAAATAGTTGGGCAACATCAACATTGTCCATTTTGAGTGGCGGCAGCCCGATGTTCGCATCCTCATCCGGGATGATCACATTCAACGGCTTGCCCGTCGCCTTTTGAACGGCCTTGACCAATTGTGCCGGCGTGCCACCGGGAAAATTGAGGTTGAACCTGGTCAACGGCGGCGGTTGGTTCGCGGGCTGGCCGAAGACCGGCATGAGCGTTAAAGCAAGCAGGCAAGCGGCAAGACGGATGGAGGTGTTCATAGGATTGGTCGGTTTGCGTTCTTTATACAGAAACACGCCGGCCAACGCAAAATCCTTCGCTCCCAATCAGCGGGGCGTTCGCTGGACTCGAATTTCAGGGCCGGAAACAGGCTGGAAACCTGCCGGCTTTGAACCACGTCAGCCAACAAATTTCTGCGCCGCGATGCTGGCATTGTGGCCGCCGAAACCAAAGGAATTGTTAATGACGGCATTGATTTTCAGCTCGCGCGCGGTGTTGGGCACGTAATCCAGATCACATTCCGGGTCGGGCACCTGATAATTGATGGTCGGTGGGGCGATGCCATGCTTGATGGCCAGCGCGCAAACACTCATTTCCACCGCGCCCGCCGCGCCGAGCATGTGGCCGGTCGCACCCTTGGTGGAACTGACGGCGACTTTTTTCGCACGTTCGCCGAAAACGGTCTTGATGGCCTGCGTCTCACAAGTATCACCCTGCGGGGTGGAAGTTCCGTGCGCGTTGATATAGGAAACGTCCTCGATTTTCAACCGGCCGTTGTTCAGGGCCATCTTCATGCAACGCACGGCACCTTCACCGTCGGGCGCCGGCGCGGTCAAATGGTAGGCGTCGGCGGTGTTGCCGTAGCCAACCACTTCGCAATAAATGTTGGCACCGCGTTTTTTGGCGTGTTCCAGTTCTTCGAGCACAATGACACCCGCGCCCTCACCCATGATGAAGCCGTCCCGTTCCTTGTCGAACGGGCGGGAGGCATGCTTGGGGTCCTGATTGCGCCGGCTCATCGCTTTCATCGCGCAAAAGCCACCGATGCCGATAGGGACGATGGCCGCCTCCGCGCCACCCGCGAACATGATCTGCGCGTCGCCCATCTTGATGGCCCGCCAGGCTTCGCCAATGGCGTGGTTGGCGGTGGCGCAAGCCGAGCAGGTGGCGAAATTGGGGCCGCGCAAGCCATAGAACATCGAAAACAATCCCGAAGCCATGTTGCTGATGAGCATCGGAATCATGAAAGGCGAAAGCCGGCCCGGACCCCGGTCGCGCAAAATTTCGAGCTGCCCGGTGGTGGTGGACAAGCCGCCGATGCCCGAGCCGATGATAACACCGATCTCGTCGCGGTTTTCCCGGTCCAGGTCGAGGCCGGAATCGAGCAGCGCCTGATGCCCCGCGTAAACGCCAAATTGCGAATAGCGGTCCGTGCGCCGGATTTCCTTGGGCGACGGGAACGCTGGTGTGGGGTCAAAATCTTTCACCTCGCCGGCAATTTGCGTGTCAAACGGCGACGGGTCAAAGGAATGAATCCGGTCAATGCCGCACTGGCCGGCGATCAAACTCTTCCAAAAGACATCGGGTTGATTTCCGAGCGGCGTCACCACACCAAGGCCGGTGATGACGACACGGTGGTCTGAGCCATTACTTGCCATAAAATTTAAATGGGGCAGTTCAAGCTGGAACCAGCCGAAACTGCCCCGAAGCGTTCAAAGTCGCAACTATTTTTGCTGATGTTCCTCGATATATTTGACCACGTCGCCGACCGTCAGGAGCTTTTCCGCCTGTTCATCCGGCACTTCGATGCCGAACTCCTCCTCCAGCGCCATGATCAACTCGACCGTATCGAGCGAGTCCGCGCCGAGGTCTTCGATGAACTTGGCCTCCGGTGTGACCTGATCCGGCTTGACGCCGAGTTGTTCAACAATGATGTCCCTTACGCGTTGGTCTATAGGTTTGTCAGCCATAAATTAAATTTAGCCCTGTCTCTATGCCATGAATGGCCAAATCGTCAAGCTCCAATCACAAAATTTTTCTTCGCCAAAACAGGTTGAAACGGGGCGGTTAAGGCGCATTCACATCACCATGCCGCCGTCCACCGCCAGAACCTGGCCCGTGATGTAACGTGCCGCCGGGCTGGCCAGGAATACCGCGGCGCACGCAATGTCGTCGGGCTGGCCGAAACTGCCCAGTGGAATTTGCTTGAGCACGCCGGCGCGCAATTCCTCCTTCAACCCCGCCGTCATATCCGTCTCGATGAATCCCGGCGCCAGCACATTGACGGTGATGCCGCGGGACGCCAGCTCGCGCGCCACCGACTTGCTAAAACCGATCAAGCCCGCCTTGCTCGCCGCGTAATTGCTCTGGCCCGCGTTGCCAATCAGGCCGATAACCGAGGCCACGTTGATGATTCGCCCGGAACGTTGCCGGATCAAGGCACGACTGAATGCCTTGGTGAATAAAAACGCGCCTTTCAAATTTGTATTGAGAACGGCATCCCAATCCGCCTCGCTCATACGCATGAGCAAGTCATCACGCGTGACGCCGGCGTTGTTGACCAGAATGTCCACTTTGCCACAATCGGCCAGGATTTTTTCGGCAGCGGCATTCACGGCCGCCGCGTCCGCCACGTCCACGGCGTGCGCCCAGGCTTTGCGGCCCAATCCACGAACTTCCACGGCCACTTTGTCGGAATTTTCCTGCGTGCGCGAAACGCAAACCACGTCCGCGCCTTCGGCGGCGAATTTCAAGGCAATGGCCCGGCCGATGCCCCGGCCCGCACCGGTGACGACGGCGATTTGGTTCTCAAGCTGGCTCATGTTGGAATTGATGATTTACGATTTACGATTGATGATTTTTGCCGCAGCCAATCATAAATGATAAATCATCGATCGTAAATTATTTCAACGCCCTCGCGGTCGTCTCCAGACTCGTCACGTCCGCCACATTGAGCATGGCGTCCCGCATTGCGGGATCAATCCGCTTCATAAAACCACTCAACGCCGTTCCCGGACCGAGTTCGATAAAGCGCGTGAAGCCCTGGGCCAACAAGGTGCGCAGGGATTGTTCCCAGAGCACCGGCGATGTGACCTGCTCAACCAGACGTTCCCGGATACCGCTCGGCCGTCCGTGGGGCAACGCGGTCACGTTCGAAATCACCGGCACTGCCGGTGACAAAATGTCGATTTTCTCCAGTTCGGCCTGCAGCTTTGACCGGGCACCGGCCATGAGCGGCGAGTGATAGGCCCCGGCAACCGGTAAGGGAATCGTGCGCTTGGCTCCTTTGGCTTTGGCCAGCTCGACCGCCTTGGCGATTTTGTCGGTTTCACCGGAAATGACGAGCTGGCCGGGACAATTGACATTTGCCAAAACGACGCCGGCTTCGGCGCAAACTTCGCGTGTGGGCGCTTCATCCAGGCCGATGACCGCCGCCATGCCACCGCGCGTGGCATCGCAGGCTTCCTGCATGAACCGGCCGCGCTGGCGCACCACCCGCAGGCCATCCTCGAAACTCATCGCGCCCGCGGCCGCCAGCGCCGTGAATTCGCCAAGCGACAAACCGGCTGTGGCGCCAAATTCCAGCGGCGGCAATTGTTCCTTGAGCAGCTGAAACGCGATCCAACTCACCAGAAAAATTCCCGGCTGCGCGTTCTCGGTCCTGGTCAGTTCCGGTTCCGGGCCGTGGAAGCAAATGGAAGCGAGATCGTAACCCAGCGCGGCATTGGCGCGGTCGAACCAGGCTCTGGCCGAAGGAAATTTTTCGGCAAGGTCCTTGCCCATGCCGACGGCCTGCGCGCCTTGCCCGGCAAATAACAATGCGGTTTTGGTCATTGGGTCCGCAAACTAAACATCAATTTGTGTCCTGACGAAAGCAGAGATTTCGCGATTATCGCTGATAGGTTCCCATCAATTGCCCCTCGGCCAGAACGTGTCCGTGCATGGCCGTCTCAACGTCTTTCCTGGTTGCGCCGGTTTTGAGGTCGAGCACCCGGTCGAGCGCGTAAAGTTTGAAATAGTAGCGATGCGGCTTGCCGGGCGGCGGACACGGCCCTCCGTAACCAACCTGGCGGAAATCGTTGATGCCTTCTTTCGAACCGTCGGGAAGTTCCGGCGCGGGTGGTGTGTTTTCGGCAAGTTTGGTCGCTGTGGCCGGCAGATTGTAAAGCACCCAATGCACCCAGGTGCCCATGGGCGCATCGGGATCGTCGGCAATGAGCGCAAAACTTTTGACACCGGAGGGCACATTGGTCCATTGCAGGGGTGGCGATATATTCGCCCCGGTGCAGGTAAATTTATCGGGAATCGGCTGGCCGGCGGCAAACGCGGTGCTGGCGATCTGGATGCTCATAGCTGGCTCCTTTGCGGTTTTGGTGTCATCCGCGCAACTGGCCGCGGCCAGGCTGAACCATGCCGCGGCAAACCAGAAACTCATTCGCGCGTTCATGCCGGGATTCTGGCGCGTGCGCGCCACTTGTTCAAGTGTGCCGTTTCAGTTTAAGCTGGGCGGGTGACGGTCCTCGAAGCGATTCAGAAAAGCGCGGATTTTCTGGGCAAAAAAGGCGTTGACTCGCCGCGCCTGCAAACCGAGCTGCTGCTTGCGCATCTGCTGAAAATGCCGCGCATGAAATTGTATCTGAACTTCGAACGCGCGCTCACGACGGCGGAAACGGACGCGCTGCGCGAATTCATCAAGCGCCGTGGCCAACGCGAACCGCTTCAACACATCACCGGTTCCATCTCGTTTTGTGGACCGGACATTGCCGTGAACCGCCAAGCGCTCATTCCGCGGCCGGAAACGGAATTGCTCGCCGAAGCGGGCTGGCAGTTCCTTAATGAACTTTCGGAGGGGCGAGTTGCACGAGTCCCGGAACCCCCCGGGGACGATGGGGGCTCGCAGAGCTCGCCCCTCCGGGCTTTGGATTTCGGCACCGGCACCGGTTGCATCGCCATCGCCCTGGCAGTGAAATGCCCGGAGACGAAAATCACAGCCACAGATGTTTCAGTGGACGCGCTGGCGTTGGCCAGGGAAAATGCTGCGCGCAACCATGTGGCCGGCCGGATTGAATTTTTGCAGGGTGACGGGTTGGCAGCAATTCCGGTTGAGGTGAGCTATGATTTGATTATCAGCAATCCGCCCTACATTCCATCTGCCGAAATCGCCACGCTTCAGCCGGAGGTACGGGATTTCGATCCGCCCATGGCCCTGGACGGCGGCGACGATGGCCTGGATTTTTATCGGATGTTCTCGGTGCAAGCAAAACCGTTTTTGAAACCGGAGGGCAGGCTCATGCTGGAATTCGGTGACGGCCAGGCGGGGGCCATCCAGAGAATTTTTGAAGCCGAAAAGTGGATTGTCGAGGCGGTGAAGGAGGACTACTCTCACCGCGCCAGAGTTTTGATCGTGCGACGCTGAAAATAATTTACCGCAGATGAATACGCATAAACACAGATTTTACACGGGCTTTCTGTCACCCATTTTTTTATCCGTGCCCATCTGTGTCAATCCGTGGTTGAATGAATTCACATGGAAAGCTTTTTGATCAAAGGCGGTGTGCCGTTGCAGGGCGAGGTTGCCATCAGCGGCAGCAAAAATGCCGCGCTGCCCATCATGGCAGCGGCATTGCTGACCGATGAACCCTGCGTCATCCGGCGCGTACCCGATTTGAGCGACACGCGGTTCATGGCGCGGATTCTCGAATCGCTCGGCGCGGAAATGAAGTTTGAGCGCGGCACGCTGACGGTTCATGCGCGTAAAATACACGGCTACGCGGATTATGAACTCGTCCGTAAAATGCGCGGCTCAATTTGCATCATGGGTCCGTTGCTCGGCCGCCTGAAGAAGGCGCGGGTGTCGCTGCCCGGCGGCTGCATCATCGGCGCGCGGCCCATTAATTTGCACTTGAAAGGTTTTACGGCCTTGGGCGCCAAAATCAAAATCGAGGGCGGTTATGTTGACGCGGCAGCGAAACAGCTGGGCGGAACCGTCATGTTTCTCGGGGGCCGCGCCGGCTCGACGGTGCTCGGCACGGCCAATGTGATGATGGCGGCGACGCTGGCCGCGGGCGTGACGGTCATTGAGAGTGCGGCGTGTGAGCCGGAAGTCGTAGATTTGGCGGGTTTCCTGAACGCCATGGGCGCGAAAATTTCCGGTGCGGGCAGCCCGACCATCACCATCACCGGGGTCAAGAAACTGCACGGCGCGGAGCATGAAGTCATTCCCGACCGGATTGAAACGGCAACTTTTGCCATTGCCGCCGCCGCGACGAACGGCGACGTCATCCTGAAAGGCGTGCGGGCAGATCATCTGCATGCTGTGACCGACAAATTGAGCGAGGCGGGCGTGGCGATGGAACGGCGCGGCGAGAATTTGCGCGCGCGCCGGCGCAACCAACTAAAAGCAGCCGACATGACGACACTGCCGTATCCGGGTTTCCCCACGGATGTGCAGGCGCAGATGATGTCGTTGTTGGCGCTGGCACCGGGCATCAGCATCATCACGGAACGGATTTTTGAATCGCGTTTCATGCACGTGAGCGAACTGGCGCGGCTGGGCGCGGACATTGAAATCGAAGGACCGAGCGCCATCGTGAAAGGCGGGCGGCCCTTGAGCGGTGCGCCGGTGATGGCGAGTGACTTGCGCGCGTCGGCGGCCCTGGTGGTTGCGGGACTGGCGGCGAAAGGCGCGACGCAGGTGAATCGTATTTACCACCTGGATCGCGGCTACGAAGGCATGGACACGAAGCTGCGCAAACTTGGCGCACGGATTCAGCGCGTCGAAGAGAAGTAATTGGTAGGGACGACCTGCCGGT
Organism: Verrucomicrobiia bacterium; assembly: GCA_025451535.1. Taxonomy (GTDB): domain Bacteria; phylum Verrucomicrobiota; class Verrucomicrobiia; order Limisphaerales; family UBA11358; genus UBA11358. The sequence goes on along the minus strand of JANWKE010000076.1, from coordinate 31,007 downwards.
CGTCCGAAGCCGCGCAGCGGCGCGGCCCTACCAATTTTTGATTCCCCACAAAGCAAAAGGGCGCAACGAGCAGCCGTTGGCGCAGGCGTCGAACAAATTTCGCCTGTGCCAACGACCGCCCGTGCGCCCGTGCCCCACTTCAAGCCGGTGCGATGAGTTCATACGCCGAGCAGTTCGCGGCTGCTTTCATAAATGCGCGCCTGACGTTCGGTCTGACGCACTGCCGTCGCAGCTTTCTCCTCGAACAACACCGGGAACACCAGTAACGGGTAAAAGGTCACCCATGCCAGTGCCGCCGCTTCGTTGGCCGCGCGTCGCAGTGGCGTATTCAACTCCGGCCTGGCCAGTGCGGCCAGTTGCAGCGTCAGCAGCTGCTTTTTCAGCCGTTCAAACTCATTTTCCTGCGTAGCCCGAAACGGTACCGGCGGTCCCGGCCGCAGTTCGAACCGTGTTTCGGGGGCGAACCTGGTCGCCAACCGTGTTTGGTTTTTGTTCACGTTTTTCCTTTCGTTATCGTTTTGGTTCAACAAGCAAAAAACCCGCGATTGACTTGGCAATCGCGGGTTTTTCGAAAATCTGTTGTGTTTGCCTATCTCTTTCTTCCCACGATGCCAAAACCAAAGCAATTACGCTGCCAAATGGACATGCGACCATCGGCCGGCGCGTGTTTCAGTGTTTGAACAAACGTGCTATTCATTTTCAACGGCGGAAAGAAACACTATTTTGGCGTGTTTGTCAAAGAAATTGTTGCGCCGCAAATCCCGCTTCTCCGGGCTTGTCGGCGGGCAGGGTGGTGGTAGATTGACTCCGGCATGAGCGAGAAACCCCTGCGCATGGTCACATGCAGCTGGTGCGAGACAAAGGTCTTCATCCCCGGCGATTTGGCGCCGCTCGGCACCGTGCCCTGCACCAAATGCGGGCATCCGATCATGATGCCGATGCAATTACGACAGTTCGAATTGCGCGCGGTCATCGGCTCGGGGGGGATGGGCAACGTTTATCGCGCCTGGGATACGACGCTGGAACGCATGGTGGCGGTGAAGTTGATGAAGAAGGAGTTGCTCGAAGATGAGCGGGCGCAGGAAAGTTTCTATCGGGAAGCCCGGGCTTGCGCCCGGCTCAATCATACGAACATTGTTCATATCTACACATTCGACGAGGCGGAAGGTCAGCGTTATCTGGTGATGGAACTGGCCGATCGCGGCAGCCTGGACGCGCGCATTGAGAAGTTGCGCCTCCTGCCCGAACTCGACGTGCTGGACATCGGCATCAAAATCTCCTCCGCGCTCGACATGGCGCTCAAATACGATTTGCTGCACCGCGACATCAAGCCGGGCAACATTTTGTTCAACGCGGATCATGAGCCGAAACTGGTGGACTTTGGCCTGGCGCAAAAAACCGACGCCGAACAGGAATCAGACGATGTGACCTGGGGCACGCCCTACTATGTCGCGCCGGAAAAAATCAAACGCGAGCCGGAAACATTTCTGTCCGACATGTACAGCCTTGGTGCGACCCTCTATCACGCTTTGACCGGACATGTCCCGTTTGACGCGCCGACGGCCGAGGAGGTCATTGTCGCCCAGGTGCAAACGCCGCTGACGCCGCCCAATCTGGTCGTACCCGAAATCACGCAACCCACCAGCGATGCGTTGACACGGGCGTTGGCCAAAAACCCCGCGAACCGCTTTTTAAGTTACGACGAACTTCGCATGGCGCTCGAAGCGGCGCGCAGTCAGTTGCTGGTGAAACAATATCAAGGGGTGCCGCAAAAAACCAAGAGCCTGACCAGTTGGTGGAAACGATAATAAAAAAGCGGGCGTTGCCGCCCGCTTGCAGTGTATCGGGCCGGGAGGATTAATTCTCGTTTGAATTTGCCGGCTTCGGTTTTTCCCCGGTCTTGGCGCCGAAATGCACCGTAACGGCCTCAAGTTTGCCGGCTTCGGTCTTTTGGTAAGTCCCGCGCACCGGTTCGCCCACCTTGCCGTCCGCCAAGGTCGCCGGCTCGCCGTTATTAAAAACTTTCGTGTCGGCAGTGATTTCGAAGGTCCGCGCGCCAACCTTTAAGGTCATGGCGGTTGTGTCCACGGCGTCAATCTTTCCATGAAACGGAATAATCCCATGCTTTGCCGGCTTGGGATTCGTGGTTTGATCTGACGACGAGGGCGCGTTTTTATTATTCGCGTCTTGAGCATGAGTAAACACCGGCATCGCCAACAACGCGGTGGTAAACAGACTTAAGACCATGATTTCAGAGATATGATTTTTCATAGGTTTATAAGTTTTATTGGTTTGTTTACTGCGGTGAAGCAGTCGAAAGGGTAATGCTCCGTTAGTTTGTTGCCAAATCAAAAAGGGGGAATAATGAAATTTCCTGATAAATTGTGCCCTTTTTCAAGCGAAAAATTCACTCGACAGTCTTGTGGTTGGGGTGCAACATTTCGCCAATTCAGTGCCAACAGCGATCCAGAATCAGCGTTTAGCGAATCCGAATCCAAAATTAGCCGGAAACGGAAACGGAAAGCGCGCACGCCGTTCTAAAAAACCCGCCGCTAAAACTTATATCGCTTCGATTCAACCACGGCAACCGCGACCACTTCCGCCCCAGTTCGTTAAATTGGTGCAACGTCTTGAAAAAGTGCTCAAAATGCCGGTCTGGTTGCTGATTCAAAATGATGACCGGAGTTGCTGTAATTCAATTTGTGTTCACATTTATAAGGGTTTTGAGCAACAGCGTAATGTTATCAAGAGAGACGAGCCAGTCGCGCTTTTGATTGAATCATCTGGTGGTGAGGCGGACTATGCTTATCGCATTGCTCGACTATTTCAGCGCAGAACATCAAAACTGACCGTGCTCGTTCCTCAATATGCCAAAAGTGCGGCAACCCTAATGGCCCTCGGTGCATCTAATCTGATTTTAGGTCGTGACGCTGAACTTGGACCGCTTGACGTTCAAATGCTGGACCCTGAACGAGAAGATTTCAGTTCCGCATTGGATGCTGTGCAATCATTGGAACGGTTGAATTATTTCTCGCTTACTGCTATTGACCAATTAATGATTTTAATGGCGGAGCGGACAGGGAAAAAACTTGATACCTTGATGCCGTTGGTTTTCGATTACGCTACAAATTTTGTGCGTCCGTTGCTTGAAAAAATTGACACCGTTGACTACACAAGAAAATCAAGGGAACTAAAAGTTGCCGAAGAATATGCTGTCCGCTTAATGCAGGTCGCATATTCATTCAAAACCGCGAAACAAATCGCGTCGCATTTGGTTGGTAAATATCCAACACACGGATTTGTTGTTGATAGACAAGAAGCGAGGGCCAGCACAATTTCAGGTGAAACATACGGTTTGGGCTTGAAAATACAGCCAATTTCGAAAGAAATTGAAGCAATATTTGAAGAAATGTTGCCATTCCTTGACAGTTTAAGTGTAATAGGTAGGTTGATTGAGGTGAAACCATGAAATCGAACGAACCATCCGAAAAAATAATTCGGGACAGCACCAGTATTGTTGTGGAGAGAGCGATTAACCTTTCCAAAGAAAAAAGTTCCAGATGGGAAGAGGCCGGTTTCAGTGCTGCCGAACGGAGCGAACGCCACCCCGAACACATAGCCAACAATCGCCCTGCGGTTTGCCGAAACACATCCAGCAGGTAACCTGGCTCATTTCAGCTTTGCAGCATTAACAAGCGCATTTCTTGCCCAATCCGGCTTTTTAAGACCGGATTTCTTTATTGCCCGATGAATTTTGTCAGCTTCCACCGTAGCCACCCTTACAGCAAATAATACCCCTTTTGCTGTGCCTTTTGGTAGTTTGGGTCTCCCCATCTTCGTTTTCATACTTTTTGTTAACATAATGTTTGACACCACTATACATTTCTGTTAACATTTAGTCAAGTAGATAAACAAATGCCCTGCCAGCGCGCAAACGCTGACAGGGCGCAACCAAAGGCCAGAGACCTAAAGTTGCGTATCGGATAGATACAAAAGCAATTTAAGTCTTGGCCGCGAAAGGTCAAGTGAACTGCAAATGCTGTAACGGTGAAGCCAAGAAATTTGGGAAATTCAGAAACGTAAATCGGACTGTCCAACGCTACCGCTGTGGGCGGTGTGGAACAACTTTCAGCGAATCACAACCACTGGACGGTCTGCGCGTGGATTTTGACAAGGCATGTCAGACCGTTGGTCTGCTCTGTGAGGGCATGGGCATCCGCGCCATTCAACGTTTCACCGGATTGCATCAGGAAACCATTCTAAACATTTTGGAAACTGCCGGACAAAGGGCCGCGCAGGTTTTGGATGAGAAAATCCGCAACCTCCATTGTAGCCACGTCCAGACGGACGAACTGGCTAGTTACGTTGGCTGTCATCAATACAAGGCAAAGGATGACCCGGAGCGCGGAGCATTCTACACGTTTTTGAGCATTGACCGGGATAGCAAGCTAATCATCAATTTGCGGACAGATCGCCGCAACAGTGAAGTGGCGCGTGAATTTATGCGCGATCTGAAAGGCCGCATTCCAAACCGATTCCAACTTTGCACAGACGGCTGGCGCGGCTATAGCCAGTATAACGGTTCGGTTCGAATGGTGTTTGGTGATTCAATTGATTACGCGACTGAAATCAAACGCTATGTGGCCCTGAATCGCTCGGCAGCCAAAACCATGTTTAAGCTGGATAGATTCACCCCAGCGCGGGTTGAGAGCGTCGTCAAGAAGTCCCGAATCGGCAGACCCGACATGGACATGGCAACGACAAGCCATTGCGAGCGCACGAATCTGACCATTCGCCAGTTCATCAAACGATTCAACCGGCTCACCATCGGCTACAGCAAGAAGCTGGATAATCACAAACATGCGATTGCCCTGTTCGCGTGGTACTTCAACTTCGTGAAGAAACACGGAGCGCACGGAAAAACACCAGCAGAAGTTGCGGGACTGACAGACAAGCCGATGACGATTGAAGAACTTTTTTAGAGATGCCGGTGAACGAGTATTTAGTCTGCTCCTTTGGTGAGATTTTCAGGGAAACGTAGGCAACAAAGAGTTTGATAAACAAAAATTACCGATTCCGCCGTGTAATTTCGGCGATGCAATAAAAAAATGAAATCTTTGAACCATTCATTAAACCAAGCCTCTTGGGTCAACGCGAGGTGTCCGTCTTTGGCTGTGTATTCCCCGCAAATCGCAACACCTTGAATTACGGCAAGAATTTCATTGGCACACATTTCATAATCTGACTCATACTCATTTACTAATGGAATAACCGGCCTAAATCGCAATATAGATGCTGTTAAAAGACCGGCTATTTTGTGCAATTGAATTTTTGTTCCTTGTATTTTATAGCGCACTTTCAGGACTGAATAATCAGCAAGATATTGCTCTATAACTTCATTAACCAGTGGGGGAGACAATCTTAACCTGGACGAATCAAATTTTTTGTTTTGCAACAAAATATCCCAAACGCCGATTAACGTTTCAATCCGCTTTCGGCGGATTCTTTCCAAATCTAATTCTTCTGGAGTCGGTGTACTCATTTCAACGAAGCCAATAGCCGATAACGCTGCCTATAATCAAAGTGGCAATTTTATTGGCTGATTGATCGGAGCTCCTTTCAATGATAATGAAAAATGCAAACAACAATAAAACAAGACTTATACCAATCCTGCCGCAATGTTTGATTAGGTCATTTTTATCTTTTGTGGTCATTGAGGTGCCTACACAAAACGACATAACGAAAGGCACGTATAGATTACACGTGCCTTTCGCCGAAAATCAAGAGTTACTTACATTCTCCGGAACAAATTCTTAAAGAAATAATATGTCTCGCGCAGGTTTTCCCCAAAAAAACGATCCACCTTGGATTCCGGAATGGAAATTTCTCCTACTAGGGTGTTTGCAACCGTTAATGCGCCTGAGGTGGTCGAAGACGGCGAACTGTTGGGATGGCCAGCCGCAGTATCCCTGCGTACATATGTTCCCATAGACAAAAGGCGATTCGCCTCATCTTTTGCCTTGGCAATCGTTTCAGACAAATTGGCGGAACTATTAACAAATAGCTCGCGAGCCGATACGCTTGGGAATTGGTCATTCACGGTAATTAAACACCCCTGTTCCATTTTTGTTTTGGAATCTTCCATGACTATTTTTTAATCATGGCGCCACGATAACACAAATAAACAGAGACACTTAGGGCTAGTAAAAAAATTGAAGATTTGCCTATCTTCATGTTCCCAGCCGGTAGAACATAAAACGCTGCACAAGCCGCTATCATAAACCACACTTTCTGTCAAGAGAAAGTTACTAACAGTTACTTTCAATAAATTACATGTAATCACCTGTACTGACAAATAGCAATTGTTAGTTATTGGAAATTATTCCCAACCCTTGGTTCCAAATTTTAGCAACAAACTAACGGAGCATTACCGTCGAAAGAATAGACTGCCGGTTCAACCAAACCAACAATTTTTTTACCACGCGCCTTCGGTCAAAAGCTCGGTGATATTCCGTGCCAAATCCTGCGTCAGCAAAGGAAGCGCCTGCCGTTCCGCGTCCGCCAAATCACTACCGACATGAACCAGCGTGTCGCCGTGTACGTCCTTGCTGAGCAGCACCTTGCCGGTAGCGCGTTCGCGCGCTGTGACGTGCGCGGTAATAGCCACCCGATAATCCTGCGGCGTGGCCACATCAGCACTCAGAAAGCTCAAGCCTTCGCGGTCATAGCGCGTGATAACACCCGTCACGACCACATCGCCGGGTTCCCGCGCGGCGAGATGATAAGTGCCATCGGTTTGCAATTCTTCACGCAACGCCTGGGTCAGCGCGTCACCCAGACGCGGTTGCAGGGTTTGGTTGTTGAAAGGCAGCACTTCGACGGATTTTTCGCCGGCCATCGCGCCATTGACCGGGCCCAGATGATAACCGGCACAGCCGGCCAGCAAAAGGCCCAGAACCAGGGCAGCGGGAAACAGGAGGGGGCGCATCTCAGTCAGTGGACGCCTGCAGGCGCGGCTTGAGGACCTCAATGCGCTGCCGGGCCAGGGCGGCATAGCGTGAATTGGGGTCCAGTTGCAGCACCGCATTGTAATAGATCACCGCGCCGTCCCACTTCTTGCTGTTTTCGTAAAATTGCGCGATCTTAAAATTGCCCTGCACCTGCTGGGACTTCAGCGCGGTGATGATCCGTTGCGCCTGGGGCGCGCGCCGGTCGTCGGGGTATAACGTAGTGAAATCGGTAAATGCCGCGATGGCCTGGGCGGCGGTGTTTTGATCATATTCGGCGGTTGCCGCTTCTTTCGCGTATGCGATGCCTTCCCGATACAACGCGTCGGCAACAATCACCGGCTGGTTTTGATAACGGTCCGCAGCGGTTTCGTAGGCCTTCACCGCCGCCGGATAATCCTTCTGTTTTTCGCGCGCCGCGCCAATGCGCAACTGGGCGTGCGGAGCGACATCGCTGTAAGGGCCGCTCTGGACGATCTTGCCGAACATGCCCGCCGGTTGATCCATCGATGGCGGATAAGGGACGTAGCCCCAGAGTTTGGGCCATTCGCCCTGAAGAAAGCGCCTGGCAATGGTGTATTGACGCCAAAGCACATCCGCATATTCCGCGCTCTTGGGATATTGATCGACGATTACCTGATAGGCATCGAAGGCCATTTCATCCTTGCCCGCCGCTTCCTGGCAACGACCGACAAGGTATTGCGCGTGCGGCGCGTAATCCGAGAGCGGCCACACCCGGACAACGCGATGTGCCGCCCGAAGGGCAAGACCGTAATCATGCGTGTCGAATGCATGTTGCGCCACATCCAGCTGGTCCTTGGCGCGCGTCCGCTGCCAGCCGGCGACTCCGCCAAACGGTTCGTAGTACCATCCTTCGCCCGGCGTGTAAATCAGCGGCGCCGGCGAACGGAATGGAAATAACGCCACACTCGCGACCACGACCGACAACAGGATAAACCGGCGATTCATAAGGCGACACTATCCGTCCAAAATCAGCAAGTCAAGGCAGGTGCAGGCAGAGTTATCCGCGGTAAATAATCAACACGCCAAAATCCGACAACATCTTTTGCGAAGCGATGTCTACATACGTGTAGTTGACGGTGTGAACGCCGATCAGATTGGCCTCGCCGACCTCATTCAGAAACTCCGTCACCTTGTCATCAAACCGGTCATGGCCGGATTCAAAGCACGTGGCATGGCGAATGGTGTGGAGTCGAATTTTTTTGTTGGTGCCCTTGGCCACCACTTCCGCCGGCGCATTTGTTTGTTTTATCAGCGGTTCGCTCGGTTTGTCACGTACCGGCACCTTGAGATGCTTTTCAACTTTGGCCGCGGCCGACGCGGCGATGGGGTTGACCGGACCGGTCAGGGGAGCCACTTCCGGCGCGGCCTTGGTGGATTGTCGCGGAATCGTGATGGTCTCACCGCACGCCGGGCAGTCGATTTCCGTGCCCGCCCCGGCGCTGTCCACAACCAGTTCCTGCTGACAATTGGGGCAATCAAAAATGATGTCCATAATCGGTAATGGTTTGACGACGGAGTCAGATTAGACCTGTGCCCTTTTTAAACCAACAACAAAATCCAATTCACTCCCACTCAATTGTTCCCGGCGGCTTGCTGGTGATGTCGAACACGCAGCGGTTGACCCCTTTGACCTCGTTGATGATGCGGCTGGCGAGTTTTTCGAGCAGGGCATACGGCAGTTTCACCCAGTCCGCCGTCATGCCGTCCTGGGATTCCACGGCGCGAATCGCAATCGTATAGTCGTAGGTCCGTTCATCGCCCATCACGCCCACGCTGCGCACCGGCAGCAGCACCGCGAAGCTTTGCCAGATTTTGTAATACCAGCCGCTGCTTTTCATCTCGTTGACGACGATGGTGTCCGCGTTGCGCAAAATTCTCAATCGTTCCGGCGTGACTTCGCCAAGGATGCGGACCGCCAGGCCGGGGCCGGGGAACGGCTGGCGGAGGACAATTTCCCGCGGCAAACCCAGTTCGAGTCCCAGCTGGCGGACTTCATCCTTGAACAAACACTTCAGCGGCTCGACCAGTTGAAACTTCATTTTCCTGGGCAGGCCGCCGACGTTATGATGGCTCTTGATCATCGCGGCCGGATTGCCGGCAATGGGCACCGACTCGATCACGTCGGGGTAAAGCGTGCCTTGCGCCAGAAACTTCGCCTTCCCGGCACGCCGCGTTGCCGCAGTGAAAACCTCGATGAACGTCCGGCCGATGATTTTCCGTTTGCGCTCCGGATCGGTCACACCCTTGAGCCGCTGCAAAAACAGTTTCGAGGTGTTTTCATACTGCAATTTGAGTTTGAAATGCCGCCCGAAAACCTCGCGCACGACTTCCGCTTCGCGCCCGCGCAGGACGCCATTGTTGACGAAAATGCAGGTAAGCTGTTCGCCCACGGCCTTGTGCAGCAACGCCGCGGCGACACTCGAGTCCACGCCCCCGCTGAGCCCCAGGATGACCCGTTCCTTGCCGACCTGGGCGCGAATCTGTTCGACGGCCTGGTCGATGTAATTCCGCATCGTCCATTGCCGGCCGCAGCCACAAATCCGATGAACAAAATTGGCGATGATTTCCCGGCCGCGCGGTGTGTGGACGACTTCAGGATGAAATTGGAGGCCGAAAAATTTTCGCGCCCGATTTTCAATTGCCGCGTATTCGGAATTTTCCGTCACGGCGACCGGTTTGAAATGACGCGGTAATTTCGTGAGCTTGTCGCCGTGTGAGTTCCAGACCTGCAATTTCGCGGGCAAATTTTGGAACAGGGCGCACGCCGGGTCTTTCACCGTGAGCGTGCCTTTGCCGTATTCGCGTTTCCGGCCCTTCTCGACTCGGCCGCCGAGGAATTGCGCAAAGGCCTGGACGCCGTAGCAAATGCCGAGGATGGGAACGCCCAGGTCGAAAATCCTCCGGTCCGGCAGCGGCGCGCCGGCCGCATAGACGCTGGCGGGACCGCCGGATAAAATCAGCCCGCGGGGCTTGAGTTTCGCGAGCTCACGCGCCGGTGTGTTGTAGCACAGAATTTGCGAATACACGTTACCTTCGCGAACGCGGCGCGCGATGACCTGGGTGTATTGCGAGCCGAAATCCAGGATGACAATTTGTTCACGCATCGTTTGAACGAGCCAAGAGTCATGCCTGCGAATGGGAAGTTTTACGAGAAAAAAATGGCAATAATGCCGGCGGCAGGTAAACTTTACTGATTAAAATACATGCAAGATTTAAAGCTGCTTCACGATGCGGTTTTGCAGGGTGACGTAAAAACCGCCAAATCCGTCACCGAGCAAGCCATCAAGGACGGGATCGAGCCGATGAAACTAATCCAGGATTACATGATGCCCGCGATGGCAGAAGCGGGTCGACGTTTTGAATGCAGCGAATATTTCGTGCCGGAATTGCTCCTTTCGGCCCGGGCCATGAAGGGCGCCCTGGAGTTGTTACGTCCGTTGCTGGTAAAAGGCGGAGCGCAACCGACAGGGCGCGTCGTGGCAGGCACCGTCAAAGGCGATTTGCATGATATCGGCAAGAATCTCGTGGTGGCCATGCTCGAAGGCGGCGGCTTTGAAGTCACAGATATCGGAGTAAACGTCACACCCGAACAATTCGTCGCCGCCGTGAAACAGAAAAAACCGCAGATCCTCGCGCTTTCAGCACTGCTAACCACCACGATGGTCGCCATGAAAGATACCGTTGAAGCTCTCAAGCAGGCCGGCGTTCGCGACCAGGTGAAGGTGCTGGTGGGCGGCGCACCCATTACGCAGCGATTCGCCGATGAGATCGGCGCCGACGGTTACGGCGAGAGTGCGGCGGTTGCCGCCAGTCTGGCCAAACGAGTGATGGCGTGAATCAAGCAGCTTTCGGAAAAGGTTCGACGGATTTTGCCGCCGCAAAAAACGCCTCCAGGTTGTCGAGCGGGGGTGTTGGGTGGCAGATCGCATCCGGAAGAGAGGACAAAATTTCCATGGCGAGCTGTGACCGTAAGCAGGCCGGTAGCACACGCTTTGACTTCATCAGCAGACAATTGGCAGAGGATGCCGGCTGGATCGAGGTTTCCGCACAATACCACGTCGGCAGGAACCTCCCGTAAAACAGCAACTCTGTCCATGGGCCTTCCAAAATGAAAAGTTTTCAAGCCAGTCTCCAAAAATTGCCGGCAGCGGCGCGTGATGACCTGTTCGGTCATGAGTCAAGCCTTACCGTCTGCCTGTAGCACTGAAAACACAAAAACCGGACAACCAATGCATTGCCCGGTTTTGAGTTTGCGCAACAGCGATTTATTGCGATTGCAGTACCACCTTCACGGTGCCGGTGTTGGGATCGTAGTCAATTTTTGAGCCGTACGGCGCATCGGGCACTTTGCCGATGTAATTGGGGACCAGTTCCTGGAGATTCCTGGGATAACGCCCCTCCGCCACGTTGAACTGCTGAATGGCCTCATGGAGATACGCCAGATCTATCTGTTTGACCGAGTACTTCTGCGCCTGACCGACGGCGCCAATATAGTCCGGCACCGCCGTGATGGGATTGCCGTTGGCGTAGTTGGGCGTCGCGTTGGTTTTTGCGGACTGGTTGGTCGAACTGGAACTCTGGCCGCAGCCGGCCAGAAAGAGGCCGGCCATCACTGGAATCAATAAAATAGCTTTCATAGCGGCAATTTAATCCAAGCCGCAAAATTTCCCAGCGTCAATCGCGGATTTTATATTGACGCCGAGAAACAAGCCCCCCTTGCCGCGCCACGCGCGACAAACCGCACAGCGCAATTATTGCGCTGGCGCGTTGGTGGATGGCGCGTTGGTGGACGGCATTTCCGGCGCCGGCGTCGTGTCCGCCGGCTTCTGGCAACCCGCCAGCAGCCCGATGTAAAGGAGACCGAACGCAGCAACGAGATAAACTAATTTTTTCATACGCGGTTCAACTACCCGAAAATCCTTGCGTGCCGCAAGCACAATTTTCAGATTTTTTCAGGAACGCCGCGCGGGGATTGTGCTGCCAGTTCCCGCGCCCGGCGGATTAAATCCAAATCTTCCGTCAGGCTGCCAAATCGGAACCGGGGCAGGCCGCTCTGCCGTTGGCCCAGCAACTCGCCCGGCCCGCGCAGTTTCAAATCCGCTTCGGAGATGCAAAACCCGTCCGTGGTTTCTTCCAGCACCCGGAGTCTTTCGCGCGCCTCGTCGGTCCTTGCGCTGGAAATCAAAATGCAAAATGATTCATGCGCGCCGCGGCCGATACGGCCGCGTAATTGATGCAGTTGCGCCAGCCCGAATCGCTCCGCGTTCTCGATGAGCATGACCGTCGCGTTCGGCAGATCCAGGCCCACTTCAATCAGTGCCGTTGCCACCAGTACCTGGATTTGATTCGCGCGAAACGCCGTCATCACGCCTTCCTTCTCCCGGCCCTTGAGCCGGCCGTGCAACAAACCGGCGCGAAATGGCGCCAGTGAGCGCTGCACGTTTGCAAATTCCCTGGTCACGGCTTTGATGTCGTTGGCCGTGTCCTGCTCCTCAACGCGCGGATAAACCACATAAGCCTGTCGGCCGGCGGCGATCTTTTTGCGGATGAATTCCCAGACCTTCGGCAGCTTGTCTGCTTTGCGCACAAACGTTTTCACGTGGCCACGCCCCGCCGGCATCTCGTCAATCACGGAAACATCGAGGTCGCCATAAAGCGTCAGGCCCAGCGTGCGGGGAATCGGTGTCGCCGTCATCACGAGCAAATGCGGATAATTCCCTTTCCGCACGAGCTGCTCACGCTGCGCCACACCAAACTTGTGTTGTTCGTCAATGACGACCAGGCCAAGTCGCGGCAGATCGAAACCTGAGGCAAACAGGGCATGTGTGCCGATGAACAAAGTCGAGGGTGCGGGACGCGACTGGCTCTCGATTCCCGCCTCTCGATGCTCGACCGTTTTGCGGCTGCCGGTCTGCAATTGAACCCTGAGTCCCAGCGGGTCGAACCCGCGCGCGAGGTTCTGAAAATGCTGTTCCGCCAGAATTTCCGTCGGCGCCATGAGTGCCACGTTAAAACCGCTCTCCAACGTCATCAGCGCCGTGCATGCGGCCACTACGGTTTTGCCTGACCCGACATCACCCTGGAGCAGCCGTCGCATCGGGTGCGTACCGCCCAGGTCCGCCCGGATTTCACGGAGTACGCTGGTCTGTGCGTTGGTGAGCTTGAAACCAAGCTGCGCCAAAACAGGCTTCATCAAATGATTGTCGCCGCCGCACGGCAACGCGCGCGAGTTGGCCTCGAATTTCGTCCGGCGCAGCCGCATTTCGCATTGCAGGGCAATGAATTCATCCAGGGCCAGGCGCCGCCGCGCCATTTCCACATCGATCAATTCTTCGGGGAAATGAATCATGCGGACGGCGTTGGCGCGCGCCGGGAAATCTTTCAAGTCCGGCGCGGGTTTTGGTTCAACGATCTGTGATTCAAATCTCCCCAGCGTACGCCAGATCAATCCGCGCAGCCAACGCTGCGGCAGACCTTCGGTGAGTGGATAAATTGGCGCAATGCGATTGATGTGGATGAAACCCTCCTCGCCGCCTTCGATGACTTCGGTTTCGGGATGATCCAGCGTGCGCGGTTTGGTTTCGACCAGTTTGCCAAAGACGAAAACCTCGTCGCCCACCGCGAAATACTTCTCCAGGAATGGCAGGTTCCACCAGCGGCAATGCAGGCGCGCCGTGCCGTCGTCGAGAACAAATTCAAAAACGGACTTCGTTCCGCCGCGAAAACGTTTGAGTCCCTGGGCGACAATCCTGCCCCGCGCCGTGGCAGCCTCGTCGCGGGTCAATTCGGCAATGGCGCGGAAATGCCGGCGGTCCTCATAACGCCGCGGACGATGCAGCAGCAAGTCCTCGACCGCGAGAATGTCGAGCCGCACGAGCTGTGCCGCACGTTCGGCACCGACGCCCCAGAGCGAAGTGACCGGCCTTTTCAGCGGAGGTATTTCCGGTGGCGGCGACATTGAGCGCACGATACTAACCGTCCACCGCGGCTTCAACGGGAAAGGAACAGACAAGCTGTCTGCGCCCCATCTGGCCGGAGTCAAACCTCGATCACGGTGACTTCCGGTCGGCAGTTAAATCGCACGTCATAGCAATACCAGCCAATGCCCGGATTCACATAAAGCGGGCCGGACCGGGTTTGAAACAAACCGAGATCATACTCGTCCACGCCCTCCGGCAGCACGAGCGCTCCACAAAACGGGATACGCACCTGACCGCCATGGGAATGGCCGGCCAGCACCAGATCAAACCGCTGGTCACCCTGACATTTTATCCATGCCGGATAATGCATCAGCAAAACGGTTTTCGCGTCGGGATTCAATGGAGATGGAAGGTTGTAGAGATACCGGCAGGTGACACCCACGAGGTTGATTTTTCCACCGGCCACGGCTTGTTGTTCATCGAGCAGCCAGGCGCCGCCGGTGGCGGCAAAGCATTGACCGATGACCGCAAACGACGCGCCACTCGAATAATCATGATTTCCCGGCACGCCAAACAGGGGCGACTTGATGCCGGAAAGAATTTCCAGCGCCTCCGGCAGGAATTGAGTTTGCTCCATGATGTCGCCCGTGAAGCACACCAGGTCCGGCGCGAAGGAGTTGATGGTCTTGATGACTGATTCCGCATAGGCACGGTCACCCTTGTAATGCAAATCGGTGAAATGAACGAGGCGGACGGCGGGCGGGCCATCGCCGATACGCAAGTGCCGTACGTTCAACCACGTGGGTTCAAGCCATCGGGCATCCGTCACCGCAGCCACCGGCGCACCGGCACAAGCGGTGCCGAGTGTCAGGAGAAAATGGCGGCGGCTGAATCTGGTCAATTTCATCGTTGCTTTTGACGCCTCGACCAAAATCACCTCCCGGCAAGAATTGCGCCTGACGTCGTTCCACGTTACCTTGGACGGCGTGCCCGCGGATTTTGTTCAACTCAGAATATCGCCGTTGCTTCTGTTACTGCGTGTCAACGCGCTTCAAACCTGGCGGCGGCTGTTGTCATTGCGGAAACAATCCCAGTTGCTCACGAGCGTCATCGTGTTCTTTGTCGTTGGCTATCTCGTCCTGTCATTCTGGCTGTTTTATCATGCACTGTGGTTTGTCGCGCGATTCCCGGGTTTGGGCGCGGTGCTGACCGAGCGGCTGATGTACACGCTGTTTGCCTTTCTCTTCGGCTTATTGCTGCTGAGCAACCTGGTGATCAGCTACACCAACCTGTTCCGCAACCGCGAAACCGCGTTCCTGCTCACGCTTCCGGTCCCGGCCCAGACGGTATTTCGCTGGAAATTCATAGAATCCACATTGCTGGCGTCGTGGGCGTTTTTATTCCTGATTGCGCCGCTGCTGGTGGCCTTTGGCCTGGTGCGCGGTGCGGCGTGGCATTTTTACGCGATGACGCTGGTCTTAATCGCATTGTTTATCGTGCTGCCGGGTGTGGCCGGGGCGTGGCTGGCGATTTTAATGGGCCGGTTTCTGGATCGCCGCAGTTTTCAAATTGCGATCGTAGGCGCGGCCATTATCTCACTCGCGTTGGTCGCGTTCTGGTGGAAGGCCCAGCCGGCAACCAATGCCCTGCTGAGCGAACGCACTCTTGAAGCGCTCGATCAGTTGCTCGCCAAGACGCGCTTCACGATGTTTCCGTTCCTGCCCAGCTACTGGCTGTCGGCGGCCGTGCTGCAATGGGCAGAAGGCATCCTGCGCGGCGCGGCGTTCTTCGCGCTGGTCCTGTTGAGTTACACGTTGCTCTTCGGCGGCCTGGCCTTCACGCGGTTCGGCGGTTTGTTTTACGATACGGCGTCGTCAGTGCAAAGTCGCGTGCACCGCGTCGGCAAATGGACCTGGTTTCGCCCCCAGGGTGAATCTCAAAATTCCGCCGAGCCGATGGAAAAGCTTTTGGGGAAACTCTTCTGGCTCAGCCGTGACGGGCGCGCGCTGGCCGTCAAGGACATCCGCATGTTCTGGCGCGACACGACACAATGGGGGCAATCCGTGATGCTGTTCGGCCTGTTGGGCGTGTATATCATCAACTTGCGGAATTTTACACACCAGTTAAGCAGAGAATTCTGGATCAACCTCATCGCCTTTCTGAACCTCGGCGTTTGTGCGTTAAACCTCGCCTCCGTGACGACGCGGTTTGTATTCCCACAGTTTTCCCTGGAAGGCCGCCGGCTTTGGATCGTCGGCCTGGCGCCCATGGGGCTGGCGCGCGTCGTTAAAACCAAATTCTGGCTGGCCGGTGTAACGTCGTTCGTCGTGACTTCCGGCCTGGTCATGCTTTCGTGCTACCTGCTGAAAATGAGCTGGGACCGGGTGGCTTTTTTTGGCGCGGTGATTACGATCATGACCTTTGCGCTCAACGGCCTCGCGGTTGGGTTGGGGGTGTTGTATCCCAATTTGAAGGAGGCCAATCCAAACAAAATCGTCAGCGGCTTCGGCGGCACGCTCTGCTTCGTAATGAGTTCCGTCTATATCCTTGCCTCGGTATTGCTGTTGGGATTCGCTGCCACCGGCTGGCACGGGCGGGCGATCTGGGCCGCCGAGGGCATTATCGCCTTCCTGTTCCTGTCCTTCCTGGTCGGCTGGCTCCCGATGAAACTGGGTCTGCGGCAATTGAATGATTTTGAAGTATAACGCCACTGTTCCAACCGCCGCCGCTCACCCCTGCATCAATCTCTCCAGGGCATCAAACAGTTTCGGTGGATCCGCCAGATGCACGTGATTGCCCCTGGTAATCAAACCAAAACCTTCTCCGTAGGCCGGCCCGTTGGCCACACAGGCGTCGCTAAGACACTTGGTGAGTTGTTGTTCCGCCGCGCGAATCGCGTCCGGGCGCTTGCCTTCCGCTTCAAACTTCCACCCCACCAGTTTCGCCGATGGAAACCAGGCGCGCAGTTCGGTGATGATTTTCCGTGTTGGCACAAGTTCCACCACCAGGGTGCCCTCGCCGGTGGGAATCTTTTTTGATTTGATTTCCGTCAACTTGCCGTGTGGCGACTGCAACCGAATCCGGCCGAAACGAAAATCGCTGACCGCCGCCGTGTGAAAAACCGCGTTTGTCTTCCTGGTGGACAATGCCTGCAGTTGTTCGCGCAAATTAGTGCTGGTGGTGAACACCTCGACCCCCTGCGCCCGCCGTTCGCCACCATGGGTGGCCTGGGCGCTGATAAGCAATATCACCTTATGGCCGCGCGCGACCAGGAAATTGGCCAGCTCCGTGCCGAGGCGGCCCGTTGAAAAATTTGTGAGCCGGCGAACGTCGTCGAGCGGTTCATAGGTTGGACCGGCGGTGACAATACAATTCATGCGATAAAAATAGCGCAACGAGGTGCAAATGCACAAAAATTTTGTTTTGCCGCGGTTTCGTGGCAGCATTTGGCTGTGAGCAAAATCGTCGGCATAGATCTGGGCACTACAAATTCACTCGTCGCCACGGTGGATTCCGGCATCCCGCTGGTCATTGCCGACGCGGCGGGCCACCGCCTGACCCCGTCCGTCGTCCATTTTCCGGCGGCGAACGCGGAACCGATCATCGGTTATGAGGCGAATCGGGTTCGCGTCGTCAAACCGGCCGAAACCGTTTATTCCGTCAAACGCTTCATCGGCCGCCGCGGTGCGGAAATTTCCGACGAAGAAAAGCAAATCACCTATCCGCTCAAAACCGCCGGCACGGGCTCCGTGGCCGTCCCGCTTTACGGGAAAAACATTTCGCCGGAGGAAATCTCCGCCGCGATTCTGAAGAAATTAAAGCGCGACGCGGAAAATTATTTCGGCGAACCGGTCGCGCGCGCCGTCATCACGGTGCCGGCGTATTTCAATGACGCGCAGCGCAATGCCACCAAGCGTGCCGGGGAGCTGGCCGGATTCACGGTCGAACGTATCCTCAATGAACCGACCGCCGCCGCGCTGGCCTACGGCCTGGACAAGTTGAAGGAGAAATCGAAAATCGCCGTTTACGACCTTGGCGGCGGCACGTTCGACCTTTCGATTTTGGAATTGCATGAAGGCGTTTTTCAGGTGCTCGCCACCAACGGCAACACGCGTCTCGGCGGTGATGACCTGGACCGGCGGCTGGTGGATTTTTTCGTTGGAAAAATCCAGATGGCCAATCCGAAATCCGAAATCCGGAATCCCCAATTGCTGTCACGCATCCGCGAAGTTGTCGAAGCTGCAAAAATCAGATTATCCGCAGAATCCGAAGCTGAAATTACGCTGCCGTTTCTCACACCGGATTTCAGTTTCAGCTACACACTGACACGCGCCGAATTGGAACACCTCGCGCACAACCTCATTGCCCGCACACGGCCGCATTGCCTCCGCGCGCTGGCCGACGCCAGGGTTGAGCCAAAGGATTTGGACCAGGTGATTCTCGTCGGCGGCCAGACCCGGATGCCGCTCGTGCGCAAATATGTGGGCGAATGGTTCGGTTGCGCGGAATTTGAGGAAACGCGCGGCGGCATCCGCCTCGGCCGTGATTACCATAAATCCGCCGGCCCACAGTTAAACGCGTCCCAGAATCCCGATGAGGCCGTGGCGCTCGGCGCGGCGATCCAGGCGGAAATTTTGTCGGGTGGCTTCAAAGCCGTTTTGCTGCTCGATGTGACGCCGTTGTCGCTCGGGCTCGAGACGTTTGGCGGGCTGATGAATGTCCTGCTCCCCCGCAATTCGACCATTCCAGTGAAAGCGGGCGAGCTGTTCACGACCGCGGTGGACAACCAGCGTTCGATGCTCATCCACGTGTTGCAAGGCGAGCGCGAGCGCGCGAAGGACAACTGGAGCCTCGGCCAATTCACGATCGAGTTTGAGCCGGCGCCGCGCGGGGTGCCGCGCGTGGGCGTGCAGTTTGAAATTGATGCCAACGGCATCCTGCACGTGCTGGCGCGTGACGTGAAAACCGGCCGGGAAAAAGTTGTCGAAATGAAATCCGCCGTGGATGTCGACGACACGGCGGTGCAACAGATGGTTGAGGAATCCGTCGCGCACGCGTTCGAGGACCTGGCTGCGCGCCACTGGATTGACGCGAAATTGCGTGCAACCGAAACACTGGCCGCCACGCGCAAGGCGCTGGCGGACGGTACCAGTGAAATTGCGGTTGATGATCGCGCGCAGATTGAAGCCGTTGCGCACAAAGTGGAAACCGCCCTGGCAACGGAAAAACCGGAAACCGGCCCGGGCGATTTGCGGCAGTTACAAGCGGCCATGGCCGCGCTCGACGAAATCACCAGGCCGCTGGCGGATTCGCTGATGGACAAGGCGATGGACGCGATGCTGCGCAAACGCGGCGTGATTCAGTGAGCGAACAACCACGTCAACAACGGCGCGACCACCAGCCCTGGCAAATAATTCGCCAGCTCGACCTTGCGAACTTGAAAAATCACCATGGCCACGGCACATGACACCAACCCTGCAACAATATTGATTGAATTGGCCAGGCCGGCTCCATCCGTGCTGTGCCATGCCAGGAACGGCACGGCATAGACCCGGCAGGCCAGCGTGATGACACCGAGAAAAAGGAAAACGGGAAAAGCCGACAGGGCCGCCGGCCAGCCCAGGGTTTTCACGGAACCCAGTGTTGCCAACCCGTCCATAACGGCCTTGATCGCCAGCAGATAAAAATAATTGGACAGGCCGTCGGCCACCGCGCCGACCAAACCCAGCGGTGCGACGCAAAAAAGCACGGCACATGCGCTGAAGCCGTCACCCGCTTTGCGCCGGGCGCCGGAAGATCCGGCAGCAATGATATTGCCCGCGTACCGGCCCAGCTGGTTCGAAATATTTTGCAGTCCGAGCAGTTTGCCGAACAAATTGCCCGCAATGATCGCCAGTAGAGCGACAAAAATCTGTTTCAATCCGGACAAAAACGTTCCGCTAAGGCTCAACCAGACGAGCCGCAGGCCGAAGAAAACCGTGAACAGGCCCAGCAGGGAACGGAAGAAAAGCTGTGCGCGAACAGACAGCGGCCGGCGCAGCGCCAGCCCGAACAGGCCGCCGAATAAAATGCCCAAGGCATTGAGAAACGCGCCGGTCACGCCCTGACTCAACCATCGTTCCCGCAAAGTGCAAGTCGGAAAATTTTTGCCTGCGTGGCTCCGGCCTGTTACTGAAAGGCCGATGACCGGCGCGAAACCGACTTCCCGCAGCCCGTGGCTTTGGATTCCGACGGTGTATTTTGCCGAAGGGATGCCGAACGCGCTGGTGGCAACGGTCTCGGTCCTGCTTTACAGCGACCTCGGCGTCTCGAACGCGGCGACGGCATTTGTTACGAGCGTGCTCTACCTGCCCTGGGTTCTCAAGCCGCTGTGGAGTCCCGCAGTGGACATTTTGAAAACGCGCCGCCAATGGATTTGGGCCACGCAATTGTTTCTGGGCGTGATGCTGGCCGGCACGGCGGCGATGATTCCGTCACCGCATTTTGTGCAGTGGACGATTGTCTTCTTCGGACTGCTGGCCTTCAGTTCGGCCACGCATGATATTGCAGCCGACGGATTCTATATCCTGGCGACCTCCGAGCACCAACAGTCGTTTTTCATCGGCTGGCGGAGCATTTTTTTTAATGCAGGAAAAATCGCGGCACAAGGCGGACTGGTCTTTGTCGTGGGCAAACTGGCGAAACAAACCGGCAATCCGGCGCTGGCGTGGTCTTCCGTCTTCGTCATCGGCGCGGTGATTTTCTTCGGCCTCGGCGCCTATCACCGTTTCATCCTGCCGCGACCGGTAGTGGATCAACCCAAAGAAATCCCGGCAACCGAAAATTTCTTCGATGAATTTCTGATAACGTTCGCGGCTTTTTTCCGGAAGCAGAAAATCGTGCTGCCGTTGGTTTTCATTTTGCTTTACCGATTTGGCGAAGCGCAATTGTTGAAAATCGTTCCGCTTTTCCTGCACGCCCCGACGGCCGACGGCGGGTTGGGGTTATCCCTGGGGAAAATCAGCGGAGTTTACGGCACAACCGGGGCCATCGCGTTCATGTGCGGCGCGTTGCTCGGTGGGTCTATCGTGGCGCGGCACGGATTGAAATTCTGGCTTTGGCCGATGTTACTGGCCATTCACCTTCCGGACGCGGTGTTCATCTGGCTTGCGTATGCGCAACCTGGAAATTTGTCCGTGATTGGCGCCGGCGTGGCGGTGGAACAGTTCGGCTATGGGTTCGGTTTTACAGCCCTTCTGCTTTACATGATTTATATCGCACGCGGCGAACATGCCACCGCCCATTACGCCATATGCACCGGCTTCATGGCGTTAGGCCTGATGCTGCCGGGCATGTGGAGCGGCCAGCTGCAACAACTGCTTGGCTATCCGCATTTTTTCATCTGGGTGATTCTGGCCACGATTCCCAGTTTCATCGTCGCGGCGCGCATCCCGCTCGATGCGGAATTTGGGAAACGGGACGGAAAGTCCGTTTAGCCGAAGATGACCAAACCAGGCAGAAAAAGAATTGCATCGAACGCATCAAATTTTCCAGAATTGAGGTTTGTCATGAAACAAATGTTCTTCCATCGTTTCTGCTGTCTTTTGCTCGCCGCCGCGGCCGTTGGTTTTCTGTCAACGGCGTACGGGCAATCCACCTCCGCTTCCGCTGCCCATCCGCCCGCGCCGCGCCGGCCCTGCATCATCTTCATCCAATGCGACGGCCTGGGTTACGGCGACCTGAGCTGTTATGGCCAGACGAAATTTCAGACGCCCAACCTTGATCGGCTGGCCGCCGGAGGCATCCGGTTTACCACCTATTACGCCGGTGACGCCGCGAGCTCGCCGGCGGACGCCGCGCTCATGCTCGGCCGGGACCCGACCCATTTGCAGCAGCGCGCCGACGTGGACGTGCCGTTGGCGACGGACGACATCACGGTCGCGCAAGGGTTGCAGCAATCCGGCTATCACACCGCTCTGATTGGCGAATGGCGGTTGGGTGGTGACGGCACGAGCGGCGCGCCATGGAAAAAGGGTTTTGACGAATTCAATGGTTTTACTGACCCGACGGACGCGGAGAATTATTACTCCGATTACGTCTGGCGTTACATGCCCAAAACCCTGCTTAAGCCCGCGACGGAACAGACGGGCGCTTTCAACGGGCGGGAAGCGTTGTATGCCAACACCGACGGGAAAAAGGGACAATACATCCCCGATTTATTCGCCAAAGCCGCCGGGAATTTCATCCGGGTCAACCAACCCGACCAATTCAACCGGTACCGCCCGTTTTTCCTGCTGTTGAATTTTACCGTTGTGCGCCCGGGCACCGGCGATAGCCTGCCCGTACCGACCGACGCGCCTTATTCGGATGAGCCGTGGCCGCAACCGGAAAAGAACCGGGCCGCCATGATCGCCCGCCTTGACGACCACATTGGCCAATTGCTCGGTCAATTGAAAAGTCTTGGGATTGAAAGCAACACCGTGATCTTCTTTTCCAGCGATACCGGGCCGCAAACCGGCGGGGGTGTGGACCCGAAATTCTTCCAGAGCGCCGGGCCGTTTCGCGGCCAGCGCGGCGAGCTCTACGAAGGCGGCCTGCGGGTGCCAATGATTGTTTCCTGGCCGGGCAGGATTCCCGCCGGTCAAGTCAGCGATTTTCCCTGGGCCGCCTGGGATTTTCTGCCGACGGCCATGCAACTTGCCCTCCGGGAACCACCCAAAAATATTGACGGCCTTTCCGTGCTGCCAACCTTGCTGGGTGATACCCGGACCAACCGCCACGGATTATTCTCCTGGACGCTGCAGGGCCGCGACCTCGCCCAGGCGGCCCGCATGGGTGACTGGAAAATCGTGCGCGCGAAGGCCGGTGCCAAATGGGAGCTGTATAATTTGAAGACCGATCCGGGCGAAACCCGGAACGTCGCGGCCAAAAATCCGGATGTGATTGCGAAGTTTGAGAAGCTTCTGAAGAAGTAAACACGTGCAAAACGATGTAGCGGCACACCGGGAGTGCTGCGGACGTTTTTTCAATTTCCTGGAAAATACGTGGCGGCCACAGACCGCCGCTACATTGAATCCTGGCTAAGGTGCCGAGTTGGTGGACGACGGTGCATTCAGATTGCGCTCCTGTCTGATGGTTTGGACCTCGAAAATCATCCAAAGAATCGCCAGCGCCACCCCCAGCAAAAAGACCGCCAGCACAAACCAGGGCCATGTATAGCGGCGCGGTTTCCCATTTGGCCCATTCATCTTGATCTTAATCTTAATCTTAATCCAGGCCCGTGGCGATGACGATTCCGACCCGGCTTGGGGCGGCGACGAATTCGCGCACGTGAAAACTCGACCTGCGGCGATTTTCGATTAAGTTCTGCGCGGTTTCTCGTTCATGAACAACAGTGAAGCACCAGATGATTTGGTTTCGCCGTCGGGCGGCTCCGGCGGCGGTCCGTACGCCATTTTCCGGAACCGGGACTTCACGTTTTATCTTATCAGCCGGCTCGTGGGCGTCACCGGCCAGCAGATGTTCACCATCGCCGTCCTCTGGGAGGTTTACAAGCGCACTGGTTCGGCCTTCGCGCTCGGCCTGGTGGGGCTGGTGCAAATGGTCCCGATGTTTTTGTTCACGCTGCCGGCGGGACACGCCGCGGACAACTACAACCGCAAACGGATCGTGGTGTTGACCACCGCGGCCATTGCGGCCTCAAGCCTCGGCATGGCCTTTGTTTCCTGGCGCCAGGCGCCGGTCTCCTGGATTTATTTTTGTCTGTTCGCCGGCAGTGCGGCCAACACCTTCATGCGGGCGGCCAGCGCCGCTTTTTTGCCGGCGTTGGTCAGCCGCCGGGAATTTCCGCGCGCGGCGAACTGGAACGCCGGCGCCTTTCAACTCTCCTGCATCGTCGGCCGGGCGGCAGCGGGCGGGCTCATCGCCTGGATGGGCTTTCACTATTTCAACCGCCTCGACAACCCGGCGGCCGCGGCACCGGTTTATGTCATCAATACGCTGGCCTCACTGGTCGTTTGCGTTCTGGTGGGCCTGATTCGCCGGCAACATGTGGTCCAAAACAAGGAGCCCATGACGATCCATGAATTGCTGACGGGCTTCAAGTTCGTCTATGCGAGCAAAATTATTTTTGGCCTCATCACCCTCGACATGTTCGCAGTGTTTCTGGGCGGCGCGACGGCGTTGCTGCCCATCTTTGCCGAGGATATTTTGTCGGTCGGGCCGATTGGCCTCGGTTTCCTGGCGGCAGCGCTGCCCTTGGGCTCCATCCTCTGTGTGTTCATTCTGAACCATCGGCCGCCCTTGCAAAAGGCCGGCCGTGCGTTGTTGTGGGCCGTGACGGTCTTCGGGCTGGCCACGATTGCCTTCGGGTTTTCGAAATGGTTCTGGTTTTCGTTTCTCATGATGTTCGTCTGCGGCGCGGTGGACAATATCAGCGTGGTAGTGCGGCACACGCTGGTGCAGATGCTCACGCCGGACGACAAGCGCGGGCGCGTCTCCGCCGTCAACAATCTATTCATCGGCACCTCGAACGAACTGGGTGAGTTCGAATCCGGGATCACTGCGCAATGGTTCGGACCAATCATGCATCACGTTCCGGTCACGGCTGGCTTGGCCTATGTCCAGGCCACTGCGACCGGCGCAATCTTATCCACCGTCGTGGGTGGGTTTGGGACGATCCTCGTGGTCCTGGCCGTGGCGCTGATCTGGCCCGAAATCCGGCGGTACGGGAAGCTGGCGTGAGGTTTTTTGAGCGAAGAAGGTGAAGTTGGAGAAAGAAATTGTCACAAAGCGACATCGGATATTAGCCAGCCACGAAGTGGCTGGTGTTTGTCCAAAAATAATCCGTCCCGGAAGGGACGGCGGAAGGACAATATCCCCAACGTCCTTTCAGGACGCGAAATTATTGGGCGTGTGTTCCAGCCACTTCGTGGCTGGCTAATTTCCGTTGCTCCTCCGGAGCAAACAACGCGGGACAACCTGTTTTCCCGGAAATAAGGTTAAAATTATGAGATAGGATAGGCTGCATACCCGATCATCCATTGTTTGTTAGGCATCATTCGAGCATTATGAAGATTACACCGCTTCTTCCAGTCCTGGCAGTCGCACTTCTCACATCCTGCGCACAGGCTCCATACGATGTTGCTGCTCCGAATCCACAGCAGTTAGCCAGTGAGAGTGCCGCAGCATTGAACACGAAGGATTATGCCAAAGCTCAGACGCTGGCCGAACAGGCTACCAGTGTTGACCCGCAGTTTGCAGAGGCTTGGGTTGGTTATGGAATGGCATCAGTGCGGCTCGGACAGACCGACCGCGCACGCGAGGCTTATGAGCAAGCGCTCTCATTGCACCAAGCCAGGCATCAACAGAATCCCTCTGATGCCAATCAGGTTGTTCAGCAGATTTTTTTACTGACGTTGCTGGGGCGGCCAGCCGAGGCGGAAACATTGCTGAAGCAGGCGCAGGCCGATTATCCGAGCGACCAGCAAATTGCAAACCTCGCAAAAAATTTTACCACAACGAAGCAGGGATGGCAGAGTTGGATGGTGGAGGCGAAACGATGATGCCTAATACCAGGATGGGCTGCTAATTTCTACCACGTTCTTCGTGCGACTTTGCACTTCCACTTGACGCGGGCGGGCAACGGATTATTGTCGGCGCATGAAACGATTTCTAGCCGGCTTTTTGATTCTCAGCTTCTCCCTGGCAGTGGTATGGGCACAGGACGACGCCAACCAGCAGCAGATGGACAAACTCAGCGGCCAGATTCAGGACCTGCAGGCCGCCCAGTTGCAACAGAGCAAACGCATCGAGGCGCTGGAAAAGCAAATCAGCGACCTGCAGGGCCAGTTGAACCAGCCCGCCGCCAATACGGCGAATTCGGATGATTTGAAAAAACTCGCCGAGCAGGTGCAGGAAATTGACAAGAAACGGCAGGAGGATAACGACCGGGTTTTGAAGGAGCTGGAACGGCTCGAAAAATCGCTGGGCGCGTCGTCGTCCGGCCACCGATCAGCGCCGGACATCTCACCGGACATAACGCTAACGCCAACGCCGACAAGAGGCCACCCCACCACCGGCCCCAGCGGTCCGCAGAACGGTTATGATTACACCGTCCGAAGTGGGGACACGGTCCTGGCCATTGCCAAGGCGTACCGCGCGCAGGGCATCAAGGTGACAACAGACCAGATCCTGAAGGCGAACCCGGGACTGGACGCGAAGAACATGAAGGTGGGGCAGAAGATTTTCATCCCCGCGCCGCCGCAATAATTTCCCCGGAGGGACGAGTTATACGAGTCCCTGTTCGACGTGAACTCGGTTCGTATAAAAGGGAGCTCGTGTAACTCGCCCCTCCGAAATGTTTTAGCGCATAAAGAAGACAAACGTCACAATTGCCAGGGCGATGCGATACCAACCGAACGCGGTAAAGGTATGCGTCTGGATATAGCGCAGCAGCCATCCCACCGCAACGAAGGAGACGGCGGCGGCCACCAGCGACCCCAGCAGCACCATGCCCCAATGTTCCGGCGGCGCGCCTGCGACCGGATGGCGCAATTGCTTGAAAATCTCCGAACCGCCCGCCGCGAGCATGGTCGGAATGCCGACCAGGAAGGAAAACTCTGTGGCCGCCGGGCGATTCAATCCCAACAGGAGACACAGCAGGATGGTTGAGCCGGACCGGGACGTGCCGGGGAACACCGCCGCAATCAACTGGCCGACGCCGACGGCGATGACGACGGACCAGGTGATCTCGTCGCTCAGTTTCTTCCCGCGCAACCACCATTCAATGGCCACAAAACCGATGCCACCGACCAGCCATGCCCACGCGATGGGCGCGAGTTTTTCCGGCAGTTTGAACCCTTCCTTTTCCAGGATCAGTCCACCCACACCGGTAATGAAAAAGGCGGCGAAGATTTTCAGCGCGTAGCTCTGAGTTTCCTTGTCGCGCCACTCGAAGGCGAATTTGTAAAGCCGTTGCGGAAACAAGGGCAGCACGGCAATAACCGCGCCGCATTGGATGACCACGTTGAAAAGGTCGCTCTGGCGCGGCAACCAGTGCTCGGCGATAAGCAAATGACCGGTGGAAGAAACGGGGATGAATTCGGTGATTCCCTCGATAATTCCCAGGATGACAACAGCTATCCAGTCAGGCATGACGCGTGGTTAGACACGAAACGCGCGTGCCGGGCAAGGAAGAAATGAAGCCGGCGGTTTATTTCTTCCAACTGAAGAACGATTTGGCGTCCTCGACGCGCTGTTTGACCTTGAGCTGGCCAAGGATGGAGTGCCAGCCGATGTAGATTTTGTGCCACTGGCTTTCGATGCCGCGCAGGGAACCTTCGCTCATCTCGCTCAGGTAACGAAGCGACGGCGCGTTGCCGATGAGGGCATGAATCTCCTCCTTGGCCGGCGACGTGATTTCGAGGGCGGCGTAAATCATCTCCAACTCCTGCACGATGACGCTTTTGAGTTCGAGGAAATGATTTTCGTCGGCCGGCCCGAACTTTTTGGCGCGGGCGACGTTCACGAAATGGTTGAACTGTTTCCAGCATTCGATGTGAGTTTCGATCTGGGCGACCAACTGGGTGAGTTCTTTGGTGGTCATAAGCGGTCGGGTTGACTGGGGGTGGTCGGCACGGTTTGCGGTGAAAGGAAAATCACGGCGCCGCCGCGCATTTCACGGGCGGTAATGCGCAGGCTGGCGAAATGGATGCTGAATTCCGCCAGCGGCATTTGCGACTCGCGCGCCTGGCGAAACAGGAGCAGCACGTCGCGCACGATGTCGCGCAACAGCCCCTGCGGGTAACCCGAGGCGATGGTGGACGTGACCACCTGGCCGTCGCGGTTCACGGTCAGGCTGCCCGCCGGCAGTTGCTGGACCGCCGCATGACCCTTAAAAAATCGTGTCAGGAATCCCATGAGGCAACAAGTTTTTTGGTTTTTTCAAACAGTTGGTCGACGGACGCGTCCGGCGGCCAGGCGACCAGATAAGATTTTTCGTCGCGGGGCAATAAAAGCACTTGCCGTTCCACGCTATTGCCGACGAGGTACAGTAACGGGCCGGCTTCGAGCCGGTCACTCAGCCGTTTGGCCACCTCGGCAACCCGCCGTGTCCAGGCGGCCAGTTGTCCCGCGGATTGCGTTCCCCATGCATCCACCTCGTTCTGGCGCTCGGCGGAAGTGACAACTACAAATTCAGCGCCTTCCCGTGCCACCAGGGCAAGTTTCCAGATGGTTTTGCGATGATCGGCGTCCTCGACTGAATCGGGTCCCGTGGGGTTGGCGGCTTCGTCAATGTTCTGTGCGGATTCGAGCAGCAGGGCATTGACCGACTTGAAGATGGTGCGTTCGTGCTTGGGTTCGGCGGACAGACTTTCAAACGTGCCGGACTTCCAGGCCAGAATTCTCCGGAACGCCGCCTCACCGCGTGCGCCTTCGGCTTCGGCATCGATCAGTTCTCCCTCCTGAATCCACAGTTTGGCCACGAGCGGACCGCGGGTGATGCGCAACACGGTGGAACTGCGGGACAGGCATTCCATCTGGATGATGTCCATGAGACTTTTGCTCTGGATACCGCGAAAACCCGTCTCCAGGTCGCGGCCCAACAATGACTCAACACAGTCCAGAAACATTTGCGGGTTTTGCTGAATATCGGTCTTCAGCCAGAACAAATCCACGCCCAACGCGTAGGCCCGGGAGCGGAATTCCTCGTCTTCCAACGCCGTCAACACCACGGTGCGCAATTCCGGGAACCGGCGGCGGACAATCGAAAGCACCTGCAAACCGTCCATCTTCGGCATCTTCAAATCGCAAATCAGCAGGCGGAACGGCTCGGCGTCCAACAGGGCGACGGCGCGTGTCCCGGTGTTGACTGTGCGAATCTCGGGTTTGCTGGGAAGCCGCGTCAATATTTCACGATTCACCTCCAACCAGGCGGCTTCATCGTCCAAAATCAGGATTTTGTGGTGTGATTCCATTCCTCTCGACAACACATAACGGCTAATGCGGTCGGCCCGTGATTTCAAGCCGCAAGCGTTCAAGCCGTAAACGACCGGAGAGAAGCAGTTGTCGTTCCGAATCCCGCCGGGCGGAGCAATAATTCACCGTCGCTTTGTGGACAGCCAGTCCAACGCTGAGACAACCTTTTGCCAGCTCGCGGTTGGACAACGGTTTGGAGGGCGACGGATATTTCCGGCGCGTCCGTGGCGCGCTTCCTGCTGGGAATTGGACAACCTGCGGATGCATAGTCTGCGGGAAAAGTTGTGTGCGATGCCAAATGGAGTAAAAACAAGATTTGCCGGGTTGCTGCGAGAACTGCTGCGACGTTTTGACGAGAACGAAACTGGAGCGGACACCCCCCAACCGCCGCGACCGGTTACGTCGGCCGCACCACTACCGCCCTCCGTTCCCCTTTCACAATTTGCCATGCCCCAATCAAAATCGGTGGCGCATCCGGCAAAGTCCGAACCGGCGCCGGTCGCAAACAGCAGTGACCTGGAATTACCCCTGCAATCAATCCTGGAAAACCTGCCGCCGCAACTGCACGCCCGGCTGACGTTGACCGATGCTGACTTGAGCCGTGCCAGCATCTCGGTTTCGATCGAAAAAATCATGCCACAACTGGCCTCGGGTGTTGTCAAAATCACCTTTGGCGAATTGCGCCATGCCGCGCCCAGCCTGTTCAATATTGACGAGGAATATGATTCTCTTCCCGTCGTGCTGCCGCTCAGCAAGGTGCTGGCGCGGCTCAGTTCCCATTCGCTGATCCGCAACCCGTCGCAAAAACACTTTGAAGTGCCGGCGGAAATCTCCGGACCTTTCAGCGGACGCGGAGAGGGAGTTTCCATTTCCAAGACTCCGGTAAAACCACCGCCGTCTTCTGCGCCGCCACTGCGCATGAACACATCGGCTCCCCGCACACCGGCCAAAACAGCGCCGCCACCGGTCGCCCCGCCGCCCCCGGCGTTTGTCCCGCGTGCAATCAAACCCGAGCCGGCAGCCCCACCTCAGGCACGAAACGGCAATGGCAACGGCAATAGTGTGCCCGCACAGCCCATTATCCCGGGCATTCCCCTTCCGCCGGCCCCAACCCCACCGCTCGCGCCGAAGCCGGCGTCACTCACGCCGCGGTTGGAGTCGCTCACGCCGCGGCCGGTACCACTCGCGCCAAGGCCGGCACCGCTCACGCCGAGGCCGACGCCGTCCGCGCCGGAGTCAGCCGCCATCCTGGCACCACTGGTTGCGCTCTCGGAAACCTGGCCCGAGGCTTTACGGAGGGAAATTACGCCATTGACCCTGGCCAATGCACAGGTAGCGCTGCCGGTAAGTCTGGTCGAGCCCGCCCTCAAACGCGGACGCGTAACGTTTGCCTGGCGGAATTTGCGCACGTGGCTCAAACCGGCGCCAGCCGGGGTGTCCATCCACGATGGTCTGGAGTTGGAATTGCCGTTAAAGGTGATTGCCCCGCTCTTTCTGGCCAGGCTGGCAGGGCCAGCCCAAACGGCCCAGCCGCACCACTCGGCGCCGCTGCCGACCGAGATCCCGAATTTGTTTTTTGGTTTTCCGCAGCCACAGCCCCCTTCTGAAACGCAGGAACCACCCGGCCCGGCGCCCTTGCCGGATGAAACCCATTTCGCCTCCAAATCGGCCGATACCAAATTTTCGGAATCCAATTCCAATTACTATGTCTGGGGCGACACGAACGACACACCACAGTTGGATACCACCGAATATAAACGCGCACCCGCTCCCGTGACGCCGGCGACGGATTTCAGCAGTCGCCAAACCACACCCAAGGAAGTCGTGGCCCGCGCCATGGCGCTAAAGGGTGTCGCCGGCGCGCTCGTGGCGCTGCCGGACGGCTTGACGGTGGCCAGCCAGATCCCTTCCGATCTCAACGCGGACACGCTGGCGGCCTTTTTGCCCCAGATTTACGGCCGCGTCACCCAGTGCACCAAGGAATTGCGGATGGGCGAATTGAACAATTTGAATTTCACCGTTGGCAACGTGCCGTGGAAGGTGTTCCGCATCCACGGCGTCTATTTCGCCGCGTTCGGTCGCGCCGGCGAACAATTGC
>JANWKE010000075.1 GCA_025451535.1 Verrucomicrobiia bacterium | reverse complement strand
CGCAGGCGTTTGGCGGCCTGTTCGGGCGTGAGGTCGCGCTGCGGTTCGGCAAGCATTTCGTAACCGACCATGAATTTTTTTACCGTGGCCGAGCGCAACAGCGGCGGATAAAAATGGGCATGCAACTGCCAGTGTTCATAATGGCCATCGTCCGTCGGCGCGCCGTGCCAGCCCATTGAATAGGGAAAACTCGTCTCGAAAAGATTGTCGTAGCGTGTGAGGCTCCGCTTCAAAATGTCCGCGAGACTCCGGCGCTCGTCGCCGGTCAACTCCGGCAGGCGCTGGACGTGGCGCCGCGGCAGGAGCAGCAGTTCAAATGGCCAGACGGCCCAATAAGGCACCAGCATGACCCAGTGTGGATTGAATTCAATGACCCGCTCTTTTAATTGTAATTCGGTTTCCAGATAGTCCGGCAACAATAGGCGCTGATACTTTTCAAAATGCTGTTTCTGGTTGTAATCTTCCGGGGTCACGAAACGGGGCAGGAAATTGCCGGCCCAAATCTGGCCGTGCGGATGCGGATTCGAGCAACCCATGATTTCGCCCTTGTTTTCAAAAATCTGTACCCAGCGATATTTGGCGCCCAGTTCGTTGATTTGGTCCGCCCAGACGTTTACCACGCGCAGGATGTCCTCTGCTGCCATTTCGGGCAACGTAAGGTCGTGGCGTGGTGAGAAACAAATAACCCGGCACTCACCGCGTACCGGTTCGCAACGTAACAAGTCGCCGGTGGCGCCGCTGATCGCCGGCACCTCCGGCAATAGCGCGGCGAAATCATTGTTGAACACAAACGTCTCTGTGTAGCGTGGATTCGCGGTGCCTCCGGCGCGCGGGTTCCCCGGGCAGAGGTAACATTTCGGGTCATGAGTCGGGCGGGCGGCTGAGACACTGTCTTCGCGCCGGCCCTGCCACGGGCGTTGCGTGCGGTGCGGTGATACCAGCACCCACTCACCGCTCAGCGGGTCGTAACGGCGGTGCGGATGAAGATTGGGGTCGAAATTCACAATTTTATGGCTGGTCGTTTGGCTCGCCGATGATGCGGACGGGCGTAAATTCAAAGAACCGCCCTGGCTGTCATCCAAATCCGGCTGCTGAGGTTCACGGATCAAGTTTTGCTTTCAAACAGGCTTGGCGCCGTCTGGCGGGCGAGTTCCCGGCAACGCGCATGAATCTCCACGGGAGATTCGCACTGAAGCGCAAATTCGGCCAGGGCCTGGGCTTCGGTCAATTTGAGCCGGCGAACAATATATTTAACCTGGGCAACCACGGTGGGCGCGGCGCTCAGTTCGTCCACGCCCAAACCGATCAACAGCGGTGCGAGCACGGGATCGCCGGCGACTTCGCCGCAGACCCCCGCCCAGATGCCGTGCCGGTGTGCCGCATCGACCGTCGTTTTGATGAGGCGGACGATCGCGGGGTGCGTTGGTTCATAAAGATGTGAAACCTTCTCGTTCGTGCGGTCGGCGGCCAGCGTATATTGGATGAGGTCATTGCTGCCGATGCTGAAAAATTTCACGCGCGGAGCCAGCACATCGGCAATGAGCGCGGCGGACGGGATTTCAATCATCGCGCCAACTTCCATTTGCTCGTCAAACGGCAGTCCTTCGGTGCGCAGTTCGACGCGGCACTTTTCCAGCAGGGCGTTGGCCTGGTTCAATTCCTCGAGGCCGGAAATCATCGGGTACATCATTTTCACGTTCCCCTCGGCGCTGGCGCGCAAAATGGCGCGCAGCTGGGCGCGGAACAGTTCGGGCTGTGCGAGACAAAACCGGATGGCGCGCCAGCCCAGGAAAGGGTTGACTTCCTTGGCCAGTTGCAGGTGCGAGGCAAATTTGTCGCCGCCCAGATCGAGGGTGCGAATAATGACCGGGTTCGGTTTCAGCGCCGAGGCAACCTTGCGATAGGACTGATATTGCTCCTCCTCGGTCGGCAATTTTTCATGGTTGATAAAGAGATATTCCGTGCGGAACAAGCCGACGCCCTCGGCGCCATGCGTGATCACCGATTCGATATCGTTCTGGTCTTCAATGTTTGCCGAGAGATGGATGAATTTACCATCAAGGGTGACAGCGGGTTGCTGCTGAATTTCCCGCAATTTGTCCGCCAGCGACGCCTTGATTTTCGCCAATTGGCCGTATTCAAACAGCGTCTGGTCGGTCGGATTGACGATGACCGTGCCGTTGTAACCGTCCAACAACGCATAATCGCCGCTGTTCAATTCCTGGCTGACGCTTTGGAGGCCAACGACGGCGGGAATGCCCAACGACCGCGCCATGATAGCGGTATGTGAGGTCTGTCCGCCGATGTCGGTGGCGAATCCCAGGACGAATTTTTTATCCAGTTGCGCGGTAGTGGACGGACTCAGGTCGTGGCTGACCAGGATGCAGGGTTCGGCGAGGTGGCGCAGATCAAATTTGTCTTCAACCTCGAGCAGGTTATCCAGCGCCCGCGCCGTCAAGTCGCGCATGTCGTTGGCCCGTTCGCGAAGATACTCATCGTTCGCCCCCAGCAACGCTGTGACATAACGTTCCGCTACGGTGTGAAAGGCAAAGTCGGCGTTGACCTTTTGATCCCGAATCATCCGAATGACTTCGTCGACCAGCACCCGGTCTTCCAGCATCAGCAGGTGCGCTTCAAAAATGTCCGCCTCCTTCGCGCCGAGGGTTTCCAGCACCTTGCCCTGGATTTCCAGAATTTGCTGGCGGGTCTGGACCAGGGCTTTTTCAAAACGTCCCACTTCCTCATTCAGTTCACTGTCAGCCAGTCCCCGCCGGGCAATGATGTGGCGGGCGCGATGGAGGATGAGGATTTTGCCGCGGCAGATGCCGGCAGAAACGGCAATGCCGCGAAATACCTTTTCTCCTTTCGCTTGCTCCGGCATACGTGTCGGCACAGGAATAACCAAAGCCGGTCGGGTTGAAAAGCAATTCCCATGGCAAAATAAAAGCCCGCCATGGGCGGGCTTCCAATTCGCAATCCTCAACTTTCAACCCATCAGGCGCGTTCCATGTATTTGCCGGTGCGGGTGTCCACCTTGATCTGCTCGCCGGTTTTGATGAACAACGGCACCTGTACCGTGATGCCGGTTTCCAGTGTCACCGGCTTTTGCACATTGTTCGACGAGTCGCCCCGGATGCCTTCCGGCGCGTCCGAGACCGTCAACACGACGCTCGATGGCAGTTCAATGGACACGGCTTTCTCCTCGACAAACGTCACCGTCACCTGGCCGTTTTCCACGAGATAATTTTTTGTGTCGCCGACCAGTTCCGCTGCGAGCGTGACCGTTTCATAGGTTTCCGGGTCGGTGAAAACGTAATCCTCGCCGTCCTTGTAGCTGTACTCCATGCGCTTGGTGATCATGGGCACCGGTTCGATGCGCTCGGTGGAGCTGAACCGCACATCGGACGATTTGCCGGTGCGGATGCTGCGGAGTGTCGCCTGTACGAACGCGCGCAGGTTGCCGGGGGTGCGGTGCTGCATGTCCAACACCACGCAAATGTCGCCGTTATAACTAATCGCCATACCCCGGCGGAGGTCGTTCGCTGTTGCCATAAAATTAATCGTTCAAAAACAATCGTGTCGCTGCCATTTTCGCAGAACACGAGCCGCCAAGCTTAATCAAAAATTGCCTGAGCGCAAGCGCGGTTTTGTGTGAATAACTTTTGACAGCACCCAGCCGGTCACCGCTTGACACCACAAAAGTTTGTGTGGTACAAAGAAGCAGCCACAATTAGCTGTGGCTTTATGCGTTGCCCCAAGTGCGGCTGTCAGGAAGACAAAGTCATTGATTCGCGCGCCTCGCGCGAAGGAGCCACGATTCGCCGCCGCCGCGAATGCACCAAGTGCGGCCACCGTTTCACGACTTACGAGGAAGTTGAGCGCGAAGGGTTGATGGTCCAAAAGCGTGACGGGCGGCATGAGGAATTTTCGCGCGAGAAACTCCTGTCGGGCATCAAGAAGGCCTGCCAGAAGCGCCCCGTCAGCCCGCAAACCATGGAGGATTTGACCGACCACATCGTGGCGGCCGTGACCGACAAATTTGAAAGCGAGGTGCCCGCCGAATTCATTGGCAAATCGGTCATGGACGGCCTGAGGAACATTGACGAGGTGGCGTACGTGCGGTTCGCCAGCGTATATCGGCGTTTTCAGGAAGCCACCGATTTCGTCCATGAAGTCAAAAAACTGGAGGCTGCCAAATGATTGCCCTGTTGTCCGACTGTCTGTTGTTTCAGCTCACCAATGGTGAAAGCGTGCCCTGCTCGGCGGAAATGATTTCCGTCGAACTCGTCGGCGACAACGACGGTTGGCTCGACCCCGAAGTCCTGCGCCATGCCGCCGCGTCGGTCTTCCACTATTTCAAGAAAGACCTGTGCCGCGAAAGCGTCACGGTGGGCGAGTTTGCCGGCGCCCTGGAAAAGGTGCTGCGCAAGCTCGGTTTCACCATCCGTGCCGGTGCCATGGAATCGCGCAAACCTGACACCCGGGAAACCGACCTGGGTTTGATGGCGCGCGAATCCGGCGACGGCTTCGAACTCTTCTTCTTTCCCCGTCTCCGCGACGAACTCCGGGCCCAACTCCGTCAGGCACCGCGGGTGCTGCGTTTTCGTGGCCTGCGCGGCTGCGTCAAACAGTTGACCGGCGCGCGCCGCTGGAGTGTCCGTTGTGAGAAATTGCAGGACCACATCGTCGAGTATTTGCGCCAATGCCTTACGGCCGAACCGGAATCCACCGACTGCGCGCTGGTGGTGGAATAAAGTTTCATCCGCGAATTTCGCGAATTAACGCGAATGAAAATCAGCAGGGGAACACCCTGGCGGGAAAAATTAATTCGTGAAAATTCGCGCAATTCGCGGATAAATTAAGTCATGAGTAAAACGCTTTTTGAAAAAATCATCGCTCGCGAGATTCCGGCGACCATTGTTTATGAAGATGACCAGGTGTTTGCGCTGCGCGACATCAATCCGCAGGCGCCAAAGCATGTTCTGGTCATTCCCAAAAAACCAATCCCGCGGCTGGCCGCGGCCGGGGCTGAAGACCAGCCGCTGCTCGGGCATCTCCTGCTCAAAGCCGCCGAGATTGCCGGCAAACTGGGATTGAACGAAGGCGGCTATCGGCTGGTCATCAACAACGGCGAGGATGGCGGCGAAAGCGTCCCGCACCTGCACGTTCACATTCTTGGCGGACGCCGCATGGCCTGGCCGCCGGGTTGAAGCCGCGCATTCACATTATTGGCGGTCCCGGCAGCGGCAAATCATATGTTGCCGGGAATCTTGCGAGGTACTTTGACGTTCCTGTTTACGATCTTGGTGATCTATTTTGGGATCACACAATTTCTTCCTATGGCATTTGCGCCGATCCTGAAAAACGCGACCAACAGCTCGCAACCATTGCTTCCCGGGATGGCTGGGTCATTGAGGGTGTTTATTACCAGTGGCTCGCCCCGAGTTTCAAGGCGGCAGATATTATCATCGCACTGACACCTCCGATTTGGATTCGGCACTGGCGGGTAATCAAACGTTTCGTTCTGCGAAGCATGGGAAGAATTCCATCCAAGCACGAATCGCTTGCTGATCTCTGGCGTTTGCTGCGTTGGAACCATGCTTACGACGCAAACAACCTCGTTCAGGCACGCCAATCCATGGCCGGACAGGGACGAGAACTTGTTATTTGCAGGACGGTTGATGATATGATGGCAGCCGTTACGATAAAAATTTCCGCAGCACCTCGCCCAGCCGTTTAATACCTTCGCGGATATTTTCCTCGCTGGCGCTGCCGAAGCTGAGGCGCATTTCATGGTCCGGTTTTTTGCGCGCCGGGTCGTCGGCGTAACAAAGTTCACCGGGCACATAGAGCACGTCATTTTTCAACGCGGTCTGGAACACCTTTGATTTCACGCCCGTGGGAACATTCCCGGGCAGGCGCGCCCAGAAATACAGTCCGCCGCCGGATTCCCAGATCTCCACGTTCGGCGGGAAATGCCTGGCGAGCGCCTGCTTCATCACCTGCGCCTTCTGGCCGTAGCGCTTTTCAATTTTCGCCACGTGTTGGTCGTAAAGACCGGTTTCGAGCGCGCCGGCCAGAAGCTGTTGCAGCAGGTTCGCCGTGCCGAAATCATGGTTGCCTTTGATGCGCTGAACCGCCGTAAAGAGCGGTTCGGGCAGAATCCCGAAGCCAACGCGCGTGCCCGGCGCATAGGGTTTGCTGTAGGTGCCGGTGTAAATTACGCGATCCATCGCGCCGGGCACCAGGAGCGCGGATTTGACGTCAGGTCCTTTAAACCGCAATTCGCGATACGCGGCGTCTTCCAGCAGATAAATCGGGTGGCCCGCTGCGGCCTCGAATTGTTTCAGCAATTTCACAATACCGCGTTTTTTCTCGAAGCTGGTAGTGACGCCGGTCGGGTTTTGAAAATAGCCGATGAAGTAAAGCGCCTTGACGCGACGGAGTTCGCCGGTTTTTTTCAACTGCTGCAAAACAGCTTCGAGATGGCCGAGGTCAAGGCCGTTGCGTTCGAGCCGGACACCGCGCGCGCGGAGGCCCCGGCTTTGCAGGATGCTCAGGAATACGAAATAGGTAGGGTCTTCGACGAGCACGATGTCACCTTCATCGCCGAGCGCCTCGAGGGTCATGTAAAGCAACTGCTGCGAACCGCCGGTGATCATCACGCGTTCCCAGGAATGGATTTTATCATTCTCGTCCTCGTTCTTCATTCTCGTCCTCGATTTTCGTTCGAGGGACGAGGACGAGGACGAGGAGGATTGATCCAATCTCTGCAAATGCCGGGCGGTGCACTGGCGGAGATTGGTTTCACCGGCGGTGATGCCGTACTGCAAGGCGGGCCGGCCGGTTTCCGGGGAGTGTAAAACGCGGTTGAGCACTTTGCGCGACATTTCAACGGGCAAGGTGGGGTTGTCGGTGAAACCGGCGGCGAGCGAAATCAATTTGGGCCGCGACAACGCGGTCTGCATGAGCCACGAAATGGGTGGTGGCGCGGTGCGGCGGCCCATTCGGGATAGCGCGTCAATCTTCATGGAAGAGATTTTGAACACCGAACATCGAACATCGAATACCAAACGTCGAGTTCATTTCATCGGCCGAAGCCTTCCTTGTCCGGCTTTGGGTGTTCGACGTTTGATGTTTTCTTCACTTTACGGCAAAGACGCTGTCGAGGATGGTTTCCTTGGTCTTCCAGATTAACGCCATGGTCATGGCCAACGGCAACAGGGCAAGGAAGGTCAGCAGCCACAAACCGAGGCGATCGAGCCAGATGACCAGGACACCGAATTCCAGCGGCATTTGCGAGACGCGGAGCAAAACCACATACGCGATGCTGAGCAGGAAAAGCAAGGCCAACAGCCAGCGATTGAGCGCCGTGAACAGGCCGGTTTCGTGCCGGAGCGTTTCATCCGGCAGCATGGCACCGAGTTGTTTGAGGACGGCGTTCAAATTGAAAAGAAAAAGCACAGCCGACAGGACCAGCACAAGAATGGCAGCGCTGAAAAAAGATTCCCGCGGCATGCGGTTGTGCCAGTAAAGAAACGGACAAAGGCCGAAGTTGACGAGTCCGAGAAGTTTTGCCCGATCCAACGCGTTGCGCCAGGGACGCTCCTGCTTTTGGAAATCGCCCATTTGCCAGAGCCCGAAAATCAACAGGCCGGTGGCGGCGAGCGCGGGAATGAAGCCGAACGATTTCAGCCAACCGGTCCGGGCCGTCTCAACACAAATGACCAGCGACGCAGGCAATCCCCAGAACAAGGCGGACAAACCGCGGGCGAGATGCCCCAGGGAGCGGAGCAGGTCAGCCTTGTTTCGGGTTTCTGCTTCTGGATTGTGAGTTTCAGTCAAAACGAAAGGTAGGTATAAGCCTTCAAGCCGCGTTCATAGTCATCGAGCAGCCGCATGGCCTCGGACGGCTTCATGCGGTCGGATTTGATGGCTTCATCAATTTGCGCCTTCATCTGGCGTTTCAGCTCATTTTCGTCATATTGCACTGCCGCGAGCGATTGGATGATGGTATTGCCTTCGATGATTTCCTCGATGTAATAGCCAGTCGGCTCGTCGGGTTCGAGAAAGACATGAACCTCGTTGACGCGGCCAAACAGGTTGTGCAGGTCACCCATGATGTCCTGATAAGCACCCATCAGGAAAAATCCGATGTAATATGGTTCCGGCAGGCCGTTGCCGTTGCTGTTGAGCTGATGTAACGGCAGCGTGTCCCGCACGTCGCGGAAATCAATGAACTTGTTGACCTGCCCGTCGGAGTCGCACGTGATGTCCACGAGCGTGCCTTCCCGCGTGGGGCGCTCGTTCAACCGGGTGATGGGCATGATGGGGAAAAGCTGGTCCAGCGCCCAGTGATCCAGCAGCGATTGGAAGACGGAAAAATTGCAGAGATATTGATCACCCAGGCTATCTTCCAGCAGGCGGATTTCCTCCGGCGCGTAGGGCTGGCCCTTGTAATGCTCGACGACGGCACGGCTGATTTGCCAGTAAAGGTCTTCAATCTTTGCCTTGTCGGGCAGGTCCAGTACGCCGAGCGTGAACATGTGCTGCGCGTCATCGCGGCGTTCGAGCGCGTCATGGTAAGCCTCCAGGGTGTTGAGCTTCGGCAGGTTTTGTTTGATTTCGAGCAACTCCTGCACGAGCGCGTGTTCGTGGTCGCCGTATTTCAAAAATTCGCCAGGCCGGATTTTTTCAATCGCGCCGAACACCTCGACAATCAAAACGCTGTGATGCGCGACGATGGCGCGTCCGCTTTCGCTGATAATGTCCGGGTGCGGGACATGTTCTGCGTTGCACACGTCGGCGATGTAGAAGACCACGTCATTGGTGTATTCCTGCAGCGAGTAATTCGTCGAGCTATCGAATGCCGAACGGCTACCGTCGTAATCCACCCCCAAACCACCCCCGACATCGAGATACGAAATCGGAAAACCCATCTTGTGCAGTTTGGCGTAAAAACGCGCCGCTTCCTGCACGGCCTTTTTCACCGTCAAAATGTCCGGCACCTGCGAGCCGATATGAAAATGCAGCAACTTGAAACAGTGGGCGAGGTTTTCGGCCTTCAGCATTTCCGCCGCTTCCAGGATTTCCGCCGTGCTCAGGCCGAACTTCGCGTTTTCGCCGCCGCTTTCCGCCCAGCGCCCGGCGCCTTTGCTCAACAGCCGCGCCCGAATGCCGATGAGCGGCTCGACGCCGAGCTGTTTGGAAATGGAAATGATCTGCCGCAATTCCTCCAGTTTTTCGACGACCATGATGACCGTCTTGCCCAGTTTGATGCCGAGCATGGCCATTTTGACGAATTCCGCGTCCTTGTAACCGTTACAAATGATCAGGCAACCCATTTGATTTTGCAATGCCAGGCCGGCGAACAATTCCGGCTTACTGCCGACTTCAAGGCCGAATTCGTATGATTTACCGGCGTCGAGAATTTCCTCCACGACCTCGCGCAGCTGGTTAACCTTGATGGGAAACACGCCGCGATACCGGCCCTGGTAATTGTATTCCTTGATGGCGCTGCGGAACGCCTGGTTCAGCGACTCAACCCGGTGGCGCAAAATGTCCTGAAACCGGATGAGCAGCGGAAATTTCAGGCCGCGAGCCTTGGCCTCCTCAGTCACATCCGTCAAATCCACCGCCACGCCTGCATCCTGCAACGGGCGTGCCACGACGTGCCCGGCTTCGTTAATGTCGAAATATTTCGCGCCCCAGCGGCGGATGTTGTAAAGCGCGCGCGCCGCGTCAATGCTCCACGGCGAGCTGGCATCGATTGAATTGCTCATCTCATGAATCCATGCGAACTATAGAACGCTGGACGGAGAATTCAATACGCGGAATGAAATATTTTCGAAACAGAAAAAATGCGCCAGGGCCAATTTCAAGCTACCAATCGACAACGCAGTTTTTGCGGGTAAGCTGCGAACTTTGGGCCGTGTACTGCTGAAACTCCAAATCCGTTCCATCAGGGTCCTTGCACCAGAACTGCCAGGTTTGGTCGCAACCCAGCTTTTTCGGCGTCACTTCCACGCCGTGTTTGATCAAGGTGTCGCGCATCGCGTCGATGTTCTCCACTTCCAGGCAGAAATGGTGAATCCGCTGGCTGCGGATTTCCGCCGAGGGGCTGGCCTTGAAAATTTCGATGAAATGACCGGGGCCGACCTGAAGATAAAATCCGAACAAGGCGCCATCCTTGAAGAAATCAAAGTGCCGCTGCAATCCCAGCGCTCCACAGTAGAAATCGAGACTTTGGTTCAAATCCTTTGAGTGAATGCAAATATGGCCGAGGGTTTTGATCATAAAAACAGGGGCACTATAGAACCCGGCGCGCGAAATTCAAGAGACGGGCCAAAATTTTTCAAGTCGCTTCACGCTTTGCAACACGCGAAAAAACTGTTTTCATCGCTTCATGCCGAAGGTTTTACTCAAAACCATGGTTGCCCATTGCGACAAAGTTCTTCGCACAAAGGAAATTGGCGATTACGACGACGCGGCCAACGGCTTGCAGGTGGAAAATTGCGGCACGG
This sequence comes from Verrucomicrobiia bacterium, assembly GCA_025451535.1. Taxonomy (GTDB): domain Bacteria; phylum Verrucomicrobiota; class Verrucomicrobiia; order Limisphaerales; family UBA11358; genus UBA11358. The sequence goes on along the minus strand of JANWKE010000075.1, from coordinate 122,572 downwards.
TCAGCCGCATTGCTGCGACCGTGGACGCAAGCCTGGCCACGGTGAAACTGGCGGTAGCGGCCAGGGCGGAGTTGCTCATCGTCCATCACGGTTTGTTCTGGAACGTACGCCAGCCATGGACCGGAAAAAATTATGAACTGTTCCGGTTGTTGGCCGGAAACAATCTCGCGGTTTACAGTTCACATCTGCCACTCGACGCGCATTCCAAACTGGGCAACAACGCGCGACTCTGCGCCGCCCTCGGCTTCAGAAACCTGAAACCGTTCTTTTTGACCCATGGCCAGACCATCGGTTTCAAGACGCGGATGACAATTTCCCGTGCGGAACTGGGCAAACGGCTCACACAAGCAACCGGCACCGAACCCTGCGTCGTTCCCGGAGGCGGAGAAAATTGCCGGCACATTGGCGTGGTGACCGGCGGTGCGGGCGGCGACTTAAAACAAGCGGCCGATGAAGGTGTGGACACGTTTGTTACCGGCGAAGGCCCGCATTGGACCTTCGCGCTGGCGGAGGAGCTCGGCCTCAACGTATTCTACGGCGGCCATTACGCGACGGAAACGTTCGGTGTGAAAGCGCTGGCCGTGCATTTGTCTAAAAAGTTCCGGGTACCCTGGTCGTTCCTTGACCATCCGACAGGGTTGTAAAATTCAGTTTGGACGCCCGAACTTATTTGGAGGACATCCGCCGCGTGGAAACGATTAAAAATCCACACAAAAGAATTCCCACGCCAATGGCCGACAAGCTGACGTAAAGCGGACCCATGGGAAGCGAGAACTTGAATCCCACCATATGTGTGCCGGGCGTCAGATAAACACCTCGCATGATGAAATTGCAGCGCAGCAGGGGCGCGGGCTTGCCGTCCACGAACACGTGCCAATTCGGGTCATACTTGTCATTGAGCAGCAGCACGGACGGCGCATCAGATTGAGCGCTGAATTGAATGTCAGCCGGGGCATAGCTTTTAAACTCAACGCTCCCGGGATTTGCGTTGGTTGCGTTGATCGCCGGTGAAACGGGCAAAGGGGTGGAAACCAAAACAGTTTTCCAAGGGTCAAAGTCCGCGCTTGCGAGGGTTTGTAGCGTGGCGCTGTCATTCGTGCTGACTTGCCAATGGGCGTAGAGTGCTGCCCTCGGCAGTGCGCCGGTGAATTCGAAGAGGGCGTATTCCCCATCGTCAGTGGGGACCGCCGTCAATTTGTTGAGAGGCAGGTAACTTGCAAACTTTTCAGGCGAAACACCGGGAGGGACAGTTATTTCCGGTTTGGGCATAACATTGAATCGCCGGACAATTCGGAAGCGGCGTTTGTCGGGGTCCAGTTCCTGATTCAACGAGTTGAGATAAGCCGCCGGGCCAAGGAGATAGCGGGTGTTGGTCAATTCCCAGCGGCGAGCCATGCCCGGAGTGCCCATCGTGGTCAAGGTCGTTTGATAAGCAGCCAAATCCTCAGGCAGGCGCGACATCTGGATGATGTCGAGCGACTGGATATTATAATAGGTAAAAAGCTGTTGGGACCACTCGATGACATAGAGGTTCTCAAACAATGATTCCGAGCGAAGGTCCGCAACGCGATGTTCGTAGGGTTTGTCGTCCAGAAGATCCACAATGGGATTGCTCGCGTACTTTTGCGGATAATTCCAGAATACCCGCCACGGCAAATCCGCACGTCCCAGGTCCAAAACGAGTAATATCCCGAGAAGGAGTCCGGCCCATTTGGCCCGGCGTCCAGCCAACGCACCACCCAAAATGAACGCGAGCAATCCCGCCGCTAGTCCGAAGAACAGGATGTACCAGCCAACCTGGCGGATACTAAAGGCAGCGATTTGGCCGGCCAGGGTGTCGTCGGCAAAGCCGATCGTTTTCAAATCGGCGACCAGGCTCGGTTTTTGCAGTGCGTAAATCAGCCAGGCCAGCAGACTTCCGATTGCGATAATGATGCAGGTTGAAATCCAGTTCCGATCGAAACCGCGGGCTTTTGCCCACCACGTTTTGAACTGGGCCAGGGGCGAAGCGGAGCTCGCGGCCGGAATTTCCATATAGCGCCGGCTCAACCCATGAATACCGTAGGCGAAAAGGATGACGATGGCCCACGAAAAAACGAAGAGGAACTTGATGGGATTGCGAATCGTCGAAAAATATGGCAGCGCATAGACCAGCTGGTAAAACGGCGCGAACCGGCCAAATGCCAAAAGCAGTGAAACAATCAACACCCCCGTCCAGAACCAGAGAAATCGTCGGTGGCTTTCAGAAAATACGGAGTTTTGCCCTCGCAACGATTGGGCAATTGCCCACAAGGCCACCAGAATGACCAGTATACCGGCGTAATTGCCAGTGCCACAAAAACGTTGGAACCCTTTGGGTGAACCCTGTTCACCGTTGGCAAAATAACGATCCCATGACGGGTCACGTCCTACGGCGCCCCAGTAATTGCCGCCATCGGGTGTGTCCATCCGATAGCCAAACAACCCCGGCACAATGATTCCGAACGTTTCAATCTTGGGGAGACTCCATTGGGTGGCCCAGTCCCAATGTTCGGCTTTTGTCTCCTCATTTTGTTTCATGCCGAGGATGCCCTGAATGTTGGTACCAACCAGCGCTTGAATGGTTTGAGCGGCGAAGAATGCCGCAAATAGCCCAATGACCGCAGTGCGTCCAATTCCGCGACCTATTTTTTTTGCCACGGCGCCCTCTTCCGCGAGCGATTGGAACAGAGCAAACGCGGCAACGAACAAACTAAAAATGGCGCCGATGTCCGCTGCTTCAACCACGTTGTTGCCGACAGCGAATCCTGCCAAAGCCAGCCGCGTCCAACGAACGAACCATGGTGTCGTGGTTGAATTTGAAATCATCAAGGCCAACGCAAAGAAATCCATGCCAAAAGCGACCTGATGTGGAGCCGTGCCCCAGCAAGCATCCGAAAAGAACGTGGAAGTAAGGGCAGCGGCCAACGCGCCCAAAGTCGCTGCCAAGGATGAGAGTTTCAATTGCCTGAAAAAAGTCCAGGCGCCGAACCCCAAAATAAACAACGCGATCGGGGTGAGGAATTTAGCATAACCAACAGGACCAATTGCCCAATGAATCATCATGCTCAAAGATGGCACGACGGTACCGACATTACTGCCAACGTCATTCAAGTCATACCAGCATCCTGTAAAGCCGGCGGGAAGCTTGAGCCATGCGGCATTTTGCTGTCCCAGGGGCCCGTCGTTGGAAAAATGGACATAACCCGGCAAAAAACATTTCCAGAAGAGCAATCCCAGGATGATGGCCAGCAGTGCCAGTACCTCTAACGCATGTGATTTCGGTTTTTGAATCGAATTGACTGGTTTCATAGATGCACTGTCTGGCGAAACGTGTGCATACTCATAGTTTTCCTCCAAACGAGTGTCAAGGCTGCACTGGTGAACCTTGCGAAACTAAATCTTGCCTTTGCCCACCTCCGCCGCTCTAACATAAGTCCACAAAGATGAAGCTGTTGATTACCGGAATTTGCGGGTTTGCTGGGTCAACCATAGCCTGTGCTTTGCAGGACCAACGCCGTGCCGGTGAAGCATTAACGATTTTTGGCGTGGACAATTTTTCCCGCGCCGGCAGCGAAACAAACCGGCGCACCCTCAAACAGCGCGGGATAAAATTTTATCATGGCGATTTGCGCCTGGCGCCGGACTTGGACGCATTGCCTTCGTTCGACTGGGTTATTGACGCAGCGGCCAATCCGAGCGTGCTGGCGGGCGTGGATGGCAAGACCAGCACCCGGCAGATGCTTGACCATAATCTTTTGTCCACCGTCAACGTGCTGGAACTTTGCAAACGCCACAAAGCGGGTTTCATTTTATTGAGTACGAGCCGTGTTTACTCCATCCCAGCACTGGCTGGCCTGCCGATGTTGGAGAAAGACGGAGCATTTACACTCGATTTCAACAAGCCGTTGCCCGGGGGAGTTTCTGCACAGGGCGTGTCCGAAGAATTTTCCACCATGCCGCCACTTTCCCTCTATGGCGCCAGCAAACTGGCTTCGGAATTTCTCGCGCTCGAATATGGTGAGGCATTTGGCCTGCCGGTTTGGATCAACCGCTGCGGCCTGCTGGCGGGCGCGGGACAATTCGGGCGAGCCGATCAAGGCATCGTCAGTTTTTGGATTAATGCCTGCTTGCGCCGTCGCCCGCTCAAATACATCGGTTTCGGCAGTCACGGCCATCAAACGCGTGATGTGCTGCACCCGCGCGATTTGGTGCCGTTGTTGTTCAAACAGTTTGATTATCATGGCCAGCCGGAAACACGGATTTTCAATTTTGGCGGCGGACCGGCTAATTCGTTTTCGTTGCTGCAACTCAGCCGCTGGTGTGTTGAACGGTTTGGCGAACATAAGATTGAAGCTGACCCTGCGCCGCGGCGGTTTGACATTCCCTGGATGGTAATGGACTCCAATCGCGCTGGCGCCTTTTGGAAGTGGCTTCCTCAAACAAAATTGGCGGAAATCTTTGACGAAGTTGCGCGTCATGCCCAGGAGCATGAAAACTGGCTGGAACTTTCGGCCGACTTTTAAGAATTGAATACCATTTTCCGACGGGTCATTTTTTGTTGTCAGCGTCATTTTTCTGGGAATTAGCAGCTTTGCCCGTCCGCTCATTTTTGGAGGGAGGCCGTTTGTCGGATACTTGTGCGGGCAGAATGTTTCCACTTGAATTCACGAGATGCTCACGGATGGCTAGAATCGAAATCGGCAGGATATCTAGCATGATACGAAATTCATTCAAAGCCCCTGCCAGCAATGCAGCCAGAGAGAAAATGCCGATCACCGCCTTGGTGCCTTTTTCGATTTTTGTTCGCATTGGCAGCAACAGGGAGATGATAAAAGTACCGCCATTAACGAAAATGAAGTGGTTCAGACTTGGGGTGGTTAATTCTTTAAGGTTGAGGAAAAATGTGGAATCCCTGAAGAGGTTTTTCTGCGTGCCGGAAATGAACTGGTTGGTAACGAGTGAAATTTTACCGTCAATCGCCAGGGTGATTCCGACTTTCATGACGAGAGCAATAGCGGCGGTGGCTGCAAGATATCGAACCTTGTTCCCTTTGGTTAGATCGGTGAAAAAGAAAAGCACGCCGGATAAAACAATGGTTTCCTTGAAGAAGTAGCCAACAAACATCACCAATAACATTGAATTATAATGCTTCTTCCGCCAGAGAAGGTAATTTAAAGTGAAGAAGGTCATCCCTGGTATGTCCCACGGATAGGCGTAATAACTCGCCTTGGGTGTGAACATGTACAACATGCATGCGAAACAAGCCGTAATGGCAAACAACGGGTCGTCCACAAGAAAAATCAGCATCAAGAAAAAAAGGAAAAGCCACGCCGAGTGGTAAATCCCAAATACCTCCTGTGCATCCTCAACACGAAGTTGGCCATCTTTTACCTCACCATCCACCAGTTTGCCTGAAATCCACATGCCTCCAATGCGGGAACGCCAGACAGGGTAAATGGTATTTAAATGGGGGCTGGTTTGGGACATGGCGGAAAAAACCCAGAAATTCGTTCCGTTTCCCGGAGTCCCCATGGCGAAGGGCTTGACGATATAGTAATAGGTAACAGCCAGCGACAGAGCCACAAAGGAACAAACAAATTTTGTCTTTAACGTCTTCATCCGGTTCAATTCAAGGCATGGCACGGGGGTGGTGGATAGTTTGAGCACAATCCTTAGCGGAATCCGAACCGGCTTTCGGCTTCTGTGCAACCAGGAAAAACTGCTTTCCCAAAAAACGCCAGGCTAATGGAATCTTCAAATACAGCTTAAGGAAAATGATTGGATATTGGACTCCATGAGCCATGGTGTAAGGCAGAAATCTATCTACGCAACGAATCATTTCGAAGCCGTGAATTTTGAGGCCTTCCTTTAAAGACGTTGCAGTTAGTGGAAGATAGTGATCCCAAAAATCCCAGTAGGCCCCCGGCAAGTATTTAATGTTGGGCCCCATCGCGATCAGGTTTCCCCCGGGACGCAAAGAGCAATATGCTTGCTTCAAGGTCGAGGCTAGTGCTGGCTTGCTGGGAAGATGCTCAAAAAAATTGCTTGTAAAAACCACATCCAACGGGGCTTCCGGAAGATTCCATGTTGTGGAACAATCCTGCTGGAGAAATTGCACATCGGCTGACAATAGTTTGGCTGTATTCGGATTCAAATCCATTCCAAATTTGGCACGGCACCGGACGTTGTTGATAAATTCTCCATAGCCGCAACCAATATCCAGTACTGCGGCTTCAAGCGGAACGTAAGTTTGAATGAAATCATCAATCAGGATTCGCCAGACGCGATTGCGGTAATTTTGCCTGCCTTTAAACCGCTGGTCATAAATGACGGCAAGTTCGCTGTCGCTATGAGTCATAGTTTTCGGCGATAATCACCCCGGCTAAAGTATTTTTCCAGCCAAACGTAAAGGCAGATAAAAAGATAACGGCTGCCCATTTCCTTGATTTTTAGTTTCGGCTTTCCCGCCCGGCGATTGCGCCACGTGATGGGCATGGTCGTCCATGAGAAGCCGCGCACAATGGCCTTGAGTGGCAACTCCACCGTCAAATTGAAGTGTGGTGAAATTAAAGGCCGGCAACCATCAATGACTTCACGCCGATAAGTCTTGAACGCGTTGGTCGTGTCGTTGAGTTTGATTCGGAATAAGATGCGGATAAACAGATTGGCCAGCCGATTGAGCAACAGTTTGACCCGTGGATAATCAATCACACCGCCACCGGCTACGAACCGGCTGCCGAACACGCAATCATAGCCTTCCCCCAACAATTTCCAATACTTGACGACGTCCCGGGAGTCATCTGATTCATCGGCCATCATGATGACCACGGCGTCACCGCTCGAATGATCCAAACCCCAAATCACGGCCCGTCCGAAGCCGTGCGGCGGCGGGTTCTGGCATGGATTTAAAACCGGGATCTCAGTTTTCAAGGCAGACAAAATTTTCCAGGTTGTATCCGTGCTCCCGTCGTCGACCACCACAATTTCGTGTGGTATGTTTTGCAGGCGCAGTTCCAAATGCAAGTGCTCCACTGTGGACGCAATACAGCCCTCCTCGTCGCGGGCGGGAATCACCACGGACAAGAGTTTCAGCGGCGGACTACTGGGATTGGGCGAAGGGCTTTCCATCGAGCTGTTGACGTTTTAGCCCAGTGTGGCGTTATCGGGCGTAATTGGCAACCCCGGCAAATCAGTTCTGCTGTTTACGATTATCCGGTCAACAGGAGGAATACTCTATATCAGTGATCGAACTTTATTTTTTGGATGCGGTTGTTGACCGTGATGGGTCGATCTTGACGCCGAATTTGAATAAGCGCTTCACATCCGTCCATCGGCCAAAACCAAAACGGAAGAAATGCTTCAATATCCACCAGTCCCCACGTCGGCGAATCAAGCGATTTTCCCCCCGTTGTTTCCAAATGTGCCGACGCAGGCGCCAGCAATCCGTTACCGGTTTCAACAGTGCCCAGTAGAAGAAGGAAGGTCGCCGCGCCAGACAGGCGCCCATTACCGCTTCGGCCATTATGAGCGTGGTCTGACTCAACGCCAACCCCAGGAGCAGAAATTGGGTGTTTTTGAAAATGACAAGCAGCTGGTTGCGGTTTGCGTAGAAGCGCTTTGTTTCGTTGGTTCGGTTTTCCACAGCCCGCTCGCCGGATGATGCGCCTTGATGGTGGATGCGGGCGGAGGAGGCGGGCACAATCGATTCGCCCGCTATCCAGGCGCGCCATGACAAGTCCATTTCCTCATTATAAAGAAACAATTCGTCATCAAACCTTCCAAGCTTCTCAAAAAATTCGCGCTCGATGAAAAAAAAAGTCCCAATGGCAAACAATTGGTCGCAATTCTCGTCAGGACGGACCGGAATCATGCCGCCGAACAGGTCGAAACCTGACGCCCCTATCACCTGTATATGGTTACTGTCATAATCCAGCACGAGCGGGCCGGCGGTTTTCACTTTATTGCCTTCGGCGCACCGGACAAGCTCTTCCAGACAATCAGGTTCCAGCCAGACATCAGGATTCAGAAAGAAAAGATATTTGCCACGGGCAATTTTTGCGCCGCGGTTACTGCCGCCGCCAAAGCCATAATTGCCGCCAGTTTGGAGAAAGACCCCGTTTGGCCATGTTGCCATTTCTTTTTCACAAATTTCGGCCGAACCATCTTTGGACGTATTATCCACCATGATAACCTCGGTGCGGTCAAAAATCGTTTGCGCGCGCAACGATAGGAAAAAACGTTCAAGCCATTTTTTGCAGTTGTAATTCACCACCACGACGCTGACGAGGAAGGACTGATTCGTTGTGCCGCGAGAATTCATTGTCGTTTTGATGGCTTTCCCGTCGGATAATTATGCTCGAAATTCAATAATTTTTGGCTCAGGAATCGGCACGATAAACCGCCCGCCCCGCTTTTGAAATTCTGTTTCGCGCCCGATGATTTCCGGTGCGAAATTCCACGCCAGTAACAATGCAAAGTCCGGCTGTTCCTGGAGCAAGGTTTCCGGCGGGCGAATTGGCAGCCACGAGCCGGGCGCGACTTTATTTTGTTTAAACGGTGTATTATCAATGACGTAGTTCATTTCCTTTATCCCCAGGCCGCAGGTGTTGAGCAGGGTGTTGCCCTTGGCGGACGCTCCATAGCCGATGATGCGTTTGCCTTGCGACTTGAGTTTGCGGATGAGGGCGGGCAGTTCGGTCCGGATGTGATCGACCCTTTCGGTAAACTTCCTCCAGGTGTCTGGTTCAGCCAGCTTCATACGGCGTTCCCCTTCCAGGGCCTTCGCGACACTTTCGTGCACGGCTACTTTCGACGAGCGGTGACGCAGATGAAATAAAATCGAACCACCATGAATCTGGTAGTGGTCGATCCGGAACAGGGAAAACGGCGAATCCTTGACCAGTGCTTCCAGCGCGCGAACCGGGATGTAGGACAAATGTTCATGGTAAATCGTGTCGTATTCCGTGCGCTCGAAGAAATCAACCAGATAGGGCACTTCGAAGGCAATCAGCGTTTCCTTGTGTGAAACGGTCTCCAGTCCGGCGAGCAAATCGCGCAGGTCATCGATGTGCGCGAAGACGTGCCGGCCCAAAATCAAATCCGCCGCACCCCAATCCGCCCTGATTTTATTGGCGCTGGCGGCGTTGAAAAATTCGCCCCGGGTCGGGATGCCGGACTTTACGGCAACCTCACATATGTTTTCCGCCGGTTCCACGCCGAGCACTTCACAACCACGCGCCTTGAACTTTTTCAGGAACACGCCGGTATTGCTGGCAATTTCCAGAATCTTTGGCCGTGCACCGAAATGACCGATCGACAGGAGATGCGCCGACTGGTCATTCAAGTGCGCATCCATTGTCCGGGAGGTTGAGGTGATGTAGGCGTAGCGTGAGTAGAGGATCTTCGGGTCAACCGTATCGGCCAACTGCACCAATGAACAGTCCTGGCACAACACGACACGCAGCGGCAGTGAGATTTTGTAATTGGCAACTTCCTCGGGATTAAGAAAATCATTGGCCAGCGCCGTCCTGCCGAGATCGAGGATGAGCCGGAGATTTTTCGAGCCGCAGGTGCGGCAATGCGTGCGTTCGTAAATCATGGTTGAGGAGGGCGATAAGGCGAATGGGGGTCCAATTCGTGACGGATTTCATCCACCGGCTCCCGGCGGCCTTCACCCTTGAAGAGCAGGCTGGTGACGGTCACGACTATGCCCGGCACAGCGCCGGTGTTACGATAGGCGTGGACGACTCCCCGCGGGACATAGATTCGAGCCGGCGCGCTGGCACCGGTATTGATGAACCAGCCTTTTGCCGCCTTGGGGGAACCGGAGCGGTCGTCCCACAAATAAACACGAAAATCCGACGGGCCGGCAAAAACGAAATAATCGTCCTGAAAAACATGCTGATGTGGCCCGCGCGTCACCCCTGGAATTGACCAGGAGCAACAGGCCATCACCGGCTTAAAATCCTTCGGAATTTCGTCCGAACGATACAGTTCGTGAAGACTGCCGCGCGGGTCGGTGAAAACCGGCAAGGCCTCAACACGCACACCGGGCAATCCGGGAATCTCGAAAAACCCGTGCACTTCGACAGGTTGCCAGCTTGTGGTCATGTCAGCGCAGGCTACCCGAAATCATTTCATTTGAGCGAGCATTTTCCGCAGGCCCGGACGCCATGAACCCATCCGGTGGTTCAGTAATTTTGTCAACTTTTCGTTGCTCATCACGGTGTACGTTGGACGTCGCATGGTGGAATTGAAGAACGCCGTCGTCACCTTTTCCACCGGCGGTGCTTGCGGGGTCAATCCTGCCCGCACCGCCTCTTCCAAAATCGCGCGTGTCCAGTCGTAGCGGCTCACGCCTTCATCGTTGACCGCGTGTATCAAACCCGTAGCGCCAAGGCGGATCAGTTCCAATGTCCACTGTGCCAGATCAGGGGCAAAGGTTGGTACGGACACTTGATCGGTAGTGGCTTTTAATTCGTGACCCTTGCACGCCGCGCGTAAGATGGTATGAACGAACGTCTTCGTTTGAGTGGGGTGCCAGCCAAAGACCCAGCTCGTACGCAGAACAAGATGTTTCGTCGACGTTCGTAATACGGCTTGTTCGCCTGCGAGTTTTCCGCCCGCGTAATGATTCAATGGATTCGGCGTGTCGGCTTCGAAGTAGGGAGATGTTTTCTTACCGTCGAATACATAATCCGTTCCGTAGTGAACGAGGCGAATGTCAGCGCGCGCACAAAATTCCGCGAGGCGTTGTGGACCCACTGCGTTGACTGCCCAGGAAAGTTCACGCTCGGTTTCGCAATGGTCCACCAGATTATACGCGGCGGTGTTGATGACGACGTGCGGGGCGATCTCGTCCAGTTGCTCCTGCATGCGTGCTGGCGCGGTCAAGTCGAAGTCCGAATGGGAAAGAAAAACCAGGTCGCAATCCGCCGGCTGAAGCTCACGCAACGCATGAGCGAGCAGTCCATCACCACCGGTTACCAGAATTTTGAACATTGGGCTCAGCCTGCCAGACTGCTTTTTGGGGGCAAGGCCAGTTTTTCTCCGCAAGCATTGATCAGGTTGGTTTTGCCCGTTTGACGATCCGTAAACGGTTCAACTCGTCTTTCTGTAAATTAGAAATGATCGCTCCTCGTTATGGCGGACGAATTGGTAATATTTCAGGCGGAGGGGGGCGGTTTCCAATTCAGGATGTGTCTTTGAGAGCCACCCTTGCCACTGGTCGTTCGTCCATTTTGTTTGATGCAGGTCAACACCGTCATGAATATCCGGTGCCGAGGTTGTCGAGGCGATGAAGTAACCGCCCTTTGCCAGGTGATTGACAATGTTGTCAAAAAGTTGTGGCAAATCCTGTGTCGGAATGTGTTCCAAAACTTCCCACATGGTGATCAGATGAAATTTCGCAGGCTGCCCATCGTCGGTGATTTTGAAAGGTTTGGTGATATCGCAGGTAAATAAATTTTTCCCCGCCAGCGCGGGCCAGTTGGCACGACCGTGTTTGAGGGAAAAATCCGAACCTTCCAGGCCGACCGCCAGCCAGCCCAAGCTGCGAAAGTCGGCTACGAGTTGGCCGCCGGAACACCCCAAATCCAAAGCTCCGCACGTCGTATCGGGAAATTCGCGCTCGATGCACCCGCGCATGAACCTCACAAATTTTTTGTTGGTGCTGTTGTCACGGCTCGTGCCCCAGGGAATCCGATGGTCAGGTGATTCAAAAGCGACGGTGTGCTGCGTGTCCAACCGGATCGTATGGTCAACCGGCGCCGGCAGTTTGCCGAACACCCGAAAATGCAGGAAGAAGATCCCCTCCTGGATGAACTTGTAAAAACGCATCCAGGCATCGGCGAACAAGTAGTTTGTCTGGCCGGTTCGAATCAACTCCCATGCCCAGGAAACACCGGGGATTCGCATAAATTCGATTGGTTACTTGTTCTCCCTTAAAATGACGGCCAACTGTTCTTCATTGCGGGCATAGCCAATGTATTCAACCGAATAACCCGTCCGCCCCAAAAATTCCGTGAACGCCTTATGTTCGCCCTGTTCCCATTCGGGATAATTGAAATACTCGTCAAACACGATGACGGCGCCGGGTTTTAGTCGCGGTTCGAGCAATTCAAAGATGGTTTTGGCAGACGAATAGAGGTCGCTGTCCACGTGAAGGAAACCGACGTTGCCGGGATTCTCCTTCAGGAAACCAGGCAGCGTTTCGTTGAACCAACCTTTAACCAGCGTGACATTCCCGCGGACCCTGGGGAGTTTAGGAACGGCAAACGCACCAATCTTCCAGCCATCCCACCAGCGTTCGGGCAATCCTTCAAAAGAATCGAAACCGAAGACGCGTTGTTCGGTCATTTTTGCAATGTGATTAATGGACACGCCCGTGAAAACACCGAACTCGCAGACGAGCCGGTTCCCTGAAACTTCTGCCCGTTTGAAAGCCCTGGTCAACAATTCCGTTTTTGATCCCGTCGAATCCACCAGGCGTAAATTCCTTTCCACAAAATCAACGGTCGTGGCCAGGGCGCGACGCTGGCGTTCCAAAGGGATGTTCTTAAGTTCCTGAATTCGCGTAAAATTCAAACCATGCCGTGCGATCAGCGATGCCAGAACCACACCTTTGAACAAGAATTTCCTGAATCGAAAAGACAGATTTCTGAACATAGAGTTTCGCGTCATCAAATCTCAAATTTTGCCAAAAGGAAAGTACTGTTTCAGCGCCGATCCCGCATGCAATCCGGATTTCGTTTTTGGGTCGGTATTTTACAGGCTTTCCAGGGTCTGGATGAATTTCCCCCGGGTCGCCTCCCAGGAATTCTCACGTTTGAAATCAGCCAGATTACGAGTATCCAGATAATTTTTACCGGCGCGCATTTCCTGTATTTCACGCTCGGCGGTTTGCTGAAAAGCCTCAAGCTTGAATGGCGGCGCGTAACGGACGAGGTCATCAAACAATGGGCGGTAATTGGGAATGTCGTAAGCCACAACCGGTGTGCCGGCAACGAGGCTCTCGCCAATGACGCGCGGGCTCCCCTCGTGTTTGCTCGGCATCAGAAAAACACGGCTGGCTTTGAATATACGGATTTTTTCCATTTCACTGACAAAACCGCTGAACTCCACATTTTTTTCAATGCCGAACTTCTTCACGTGCGGCAAAATCCCCTCGCGCACATTGCCAATTAAAACGGCGCGAAAATTTCCCAACCGCGGGGCGAGGTAAGCGAGTGTGGCCAGCAGGTCATCAATGCCTTTTTGTCGATGCACACGGCCGATCCAGACGGCGTCGTAAGTGCGCGTTTGGGCTGGTACGGCGTCTGTAGCGGCAACGTCCAGTCCGTAGGATATTAAAGTTACCTCGTTGTCACGCACGCCTGATTTGCGAAGACGTGGCTCCATGAGTGGGTGCAGATACAAAAGACGCTTGGTTTTGCATTTGGCAAAACGGCGCAGCGACCATCGCTGGCTGGCCCAGTAATGCAGCGATGCCAGACGCAGCGGATCAACGTCGGGACGGCTGCGCATGATAATCTGGCCAAGCCGGGGCGCTTCCATGTGAAGTACCATCAGCTTGCGGCGTGCGGGGCAGCGGACGACCGGCAATACATCGAACCAGTAGTCGCTCGCGGCGTAGGCAAAGTCATCCGGTGCGATTTGATGGAGTAGCTGCAAGCTACGCCGGTAACGCCGATAAAAGTCGCGGAACATGGCTACCTGGCCACCCAGTGCGCCTTGATTCACTTCGTTCATGGTGCGGTCGTCCGTCAGGGTTACTGACCCTGGCAGATTGTGTCGGGCAATGACCTCTGCCAGCGCATGACCACCAAAAAAATTCAGCTCGTAGCCTGCGCGTCCGGCCGCTGCAGCCAGTTTTAGAAAATGAACATCGCCTCCGGCAATCCTGGTGCTGAAAATACCGTTGGAGATGAAATGGATTTTTCCGCGCACAAAATGTGTCGTGGGGTTCACCGCTTCAAGGTTTGTTTCACCTGTAATTCGGCAATCAGCTTTTTTCCCTTGCCGCGCCGTTTATAAGTCCACACGCCCCAGGCATCGCCGAAAACACTGGCCAGGCACGCGGGCGTGTGCCAGAGCCAGCACAAATCGCGGTCACCAATTAAACCGCAGAGGGTATGCCAGAGTGGACCGATCCAGGTGACGCAATAAACCGCTGCCAGCCAGAGCGGCACCCGCGGTTTTTCCTTCATCCAATTCGTCCTGGCTTCTTCCTGCACGCGCAGGAAATGCACGGTGGCCCGACGGCGTTTTTGTACGAACCCCCACCAGGTTTGCACATAATAATGATGTACTCCCCGCCCGCGGATCCGCAACCATTCGCGTTTGCCTGCCCGCATGAGGTACAACGCCGCGTGGGTATCCTGGAATTGTTCGTCCACCTTCACCGATCCCAAATCTGCGCGGCGAAAGACGAAGCCGTTCGCGCCGAGCGGGTAAGAAAGCGAATTACTCGGCAACGTCCAGCGTTCTGCTTCCCCATCGCGCGCCACGAGCCTTGGTTTCGTACTCATCAACCAGGCAATCGGATCGCTGATGTGCAGTCGATGCGTCAGGTAGGTGCAGAACGAACTCATTTTCGGCGATGGCAAATAATAGCCCTCCACCCCGAGTGCTTGTGGGTTTGCTGACAAGGCTTTCACGGCGAGTTCAATATAATCGGGATGGGTGATTTCATTATCGGCATCCATGAAGACGACGTATTCGCCGGTGGCGTGGCGGAGTGCGAGCCGTTTGCCTTCCTCCATGTTTTTGCCGTCATCGTCGAGGACCCTCGCGCCGTATTTTGTGGCGATTTCGCGCGTCCGGTCGGTCGAATGTGCATCAGCCAGCAGAATTTCGTATCGGTTGCGCGAGTAGGTCTGGTTTGCGATCGATGACAGGGCATTATCCAGCAACATCTCAACATTGAGTGTCGGCATGATGAAACTGACGCGCGGTAGATTTTCCGGACCGGACGGCATGAGGCGAGTCTGACCGAAACCGGCGGCAAATTCAAATCAGCTTTGTGGAATGGATCTATGCCGGCGCATCGTCATGAGCCAGACAAGGAATAGAATTCCACAGGCGGTTCCGGCGGTTATGGGCATCACGTACAACAGGTTTGCGGGCGATTTACCAAAGTACAGCAATAGCGCCCAATAAACGAGTCCAAGGCCACCGTAGAGCAGCGAGATCTTCAACCAGCGGCTGGCGAGCGACCAGATGCCGAGCAATTGCAGCAACCCGGCGAAAATCATGGTCAGGGAGAGGCGGCCAACCATCGTGGCGGCTTCCGGCGTGTTGGGATTCAAAAGATGCACGCAAAATTTTCGCAGCAGAAAAAGGCAAACCGCCCCGGAAACCAGCCCGGCGGCATAAAGGCCGGCCAGTTTCAATTGTTCCAGCCGCGCGTCAGCGTGATGATGGCTGGAACGGTGCGTAAACAAAACAATCAGGAGCGGTCCAACCGCGGTCGGCAGGGCCACCGCCAGTTTTTCGGCGACGGAATAGGCATCGCGATCAGCATTGGAAAAATATCGTTGCGCCACGAGATTGTCCCCGAGATTGAAGAGGTTTGAACCGATGACATAGGCGGCGCTGACGATGAGAAACCGGACAAATTCCGAAGTCCACGGAGACGTTGCCACATCGGTCCGGCGGGGGAATTCCTTGCGCCAGAACAGCAGGATTAAATTGGGCAGCAACATCGCCGCCGACGCGAGCACGCCCCATTCGGCGACGGGTTGAAAATGCGTGGTCGGCCAGCCGAACAAAACCCGCGCGGTTGCGCCGAGCAAGCCAATCAAGGCCAATCGCTTGAACCAGCCCAGTCCCTGGCAGAGCGCCGTCACATACGACGCCCAAAGTCCGCCGAGGACGCAAGCGAGGGCGATGAACGTGAGACTGGTCCGCGAGACGTGAAAAAAATCGCCCAGCGGCCGGACGAGAATGAGGGCGATGACCGAACCGACGATCGTGATGTGGAAAAGGAATTTACGGCAGCCGGCCAGCAGCCCGTGCAGGCGCGCGTCATCGCCGCCGAAATGAAAACGCGCGATGTAATGCGTGACCGCTTGCGTGGCCATGGGCAGCGGAAGAGCGAGGAAACCAATGAAGGTGATGGTGTTGTTCATCAGCCCGAACTCGCCCGGAGCATTGCGAAATTGCCGGCTGACGATCATTTGGAACAGATAAAAGACGATGCTGGTCAGGAAACTGATTGCCGTAAAAATGATTCCGCTGCGCCAGACATTTTTCATGCGCGAGGATTTTGGAGCCCATGATTTTTGAAATTCACTGTTGCGAACGCTAAAAAGAGCGGCGGCGGCTGTCAAGGAAAGCTGGAGCGCTTTCAGCCGCGATCGCCGGAATTTTCTTCAGAACGGTACGGGCCGCTGCGGCTTTCAAAAACACTGGCGAACTTTGCCCGTCCGCATTAAGCTTCCCGCCCAATCATGGAAAAAGTTTTTGTCACCGGTGCGGCTGGTTTCATTGGCAGTAACCTGGTGGATCGGCTTTTGAGCGATGGCAAGAAGGTCGTTGGCTGGGACAATTTCTCCACCGGACAACAGGAATTTCTTCAGACGGCGCGCGCTCATTCAAGGTTCAAACTCATCGAAGGGGACTGCCTGGATTTGTCCGCCCTGACTCGCGCAATGGCTGGCTGCGATTTTGTTTTTCATCTGGCTGCCAACGCCGATGTGCGATTCGGCCTTGACCACCCGCATAAGGATTTTCAACAAAATGCCGTAGCCACTTTCAACGTGCTCGAAGCCATGCGCACCAACAATATCAAGGGCATCGCCTTCAGCTCCACCGGCAGCGTTTATGGAGAGTCGGAAATCATCCCGACACCGGAAAATGCGCCGTTTCCCGTGCAAACTTCGCTTTATGGAGCCTCGAAACTGGCTTGTGAAGGATTCATCCATGCTTACTGCGAAGGCTACGGTTTTGAGGGATACATTTTCCGGTTTGTTTCAATTCTCGGCGAACGTTACACGCATGGCCATGTCCTGGATTTTTACAAACAACTAACCGCTCACCCCGACTGCTTGAAAATCCTCGGCGATGGTATGCAGAAAAAATCCTACCTCTACATCGGCGATTGTCTCGCGGCGATGCTCCACGTTATTGCGCAAGGCATGGCGAAGAAGGCGAAACACCGCGTGGAGACTTATAACCTGGGAACGGATGAATACGTTCAAGTCAACGATTCTGTCGGTTTTATTTGCAGCGCACTTGGCCTTAAGCCCAGGCTTGAATACTCCGGCGGCAACAAAGGGTGGGTGGGTGACAACCCGTTCATTTTCCTCGACACAAAAAAAGTCCGTGCCACCGGCTGGAAAACTTCGCTGACAATTGAACAGGGCATTGTTCGCACGCTGCAATGGCTCCAGCAAAACCAATGGGTGCTCGAACGACGATGAAGATTGTCGTCCAGGGCCTCTGGCACCTCGGCTGCGTCACCGCTGCGTGCTGCGCGAAACATTTTCAGGTCACCGGCCTGGATTTCGATGCAGTGACCGTTACGAAGCTGAACCAGGGCCAGGCGCCGTTGTTTGAGCCGGGCCTTAACGAACTCATTGCCGCCGGGATTGCCGCCCGGAAACTTTCATTCACGGCCGACGCGCCCATCGCCTGCGCCCATGCCGACGTGCTCTGGCTTTGTTACGACACGCCCGTGAACGAGCACGACGAATCAGACGTGGAATCGGTTTTGGCAAATCTTCGCAAGGCGCTGCCCCATTTGCCGGAAGATGCGCTGGTTTTGATTTCCTCGCAATTGCCGGTCGGTGCATGCGCGAAGCTGGAAAAGAAATTCCCACAATTTCACTTCGCCTGCTCGCCGGAAAATCTCCGGCTCGGCAAGGCGATTGACGCGTTTGAAAAGGCCGGGCGCGTCATCGTTGGTATCCGTGACGGCACCAAAAGGGCGCTGCTCGAAAAATTGTTCGCGCCGTTCACGTCGCAGATTTTGTTCATGCGCTCTGAGTCAGCGGAGATGGTCAAGCATGCGTTGAATTCGTTCCTCGCGCTGTCCATCACCTTCATCAACGAAATCGCGCGGTTGTGCGAGCACGTCGGCGCGGACGCAAAGGAGGTTTCCGCCGGGCTGAAGAGCGAGCCGCGCATCGGGCCGAAGGCGTATCTCGGCCCCGGCGGGCCGTTCGCCGGCGGCACGCTCGCGCGCGATGTGGTGACTTTAACGAAACTCGCCAAAGCCGAAGGTGAAAAAATATCCGTTATTCCGGCCATCAAGCAGAGCAACGATTTACATCGCGGCTGGGCGTTCCGGCGATTGCAGTCGCGTCTTGGAAAACTGCGCGGCAGGAAAATCGCCGTCCTGGGCCTGACTTACACGACAAGCACCGACACGCTCCGCCGCAGCGCCGCGGTTGAATTGTGCCAACAGCTTTTGAAGGCGGGCGCCAGGGTGGCCGCTTTTGATCCGGCCGTGAAGAGTCTGCCGAACAATTTGAGCAAGGTTTCACTTGCAGTCGATGTCGCTGCCGCCTTGGACGGCGCGGACGCCACCGTCATTTGCACCGAATGGCCGCAGTTCCGTCAGATTGACTGGCCGAAAACGGTTCAGGCGATGAAACAGCCGGTTTTTGTGGACGCCAACCGGTTTCTGGAAAAGGAATTGAAAAGCATCGCCGGGGTCGAGCATCTTTCCGTCGGACGCGCAAAATGAAACTGAAAAACGTCAACGCGCTCATCACCGGCGGCAGCCAGGGACTCGGCAAAGCCATCGCTGAGCATTTCCTGCGCGAAGGTGCGAGTGTCGTCCTTTGCGCCCGTGGCGAAAAGGAATTGCTCGCCACCCGCGATGAACTGGCGACCAAATTCTCCGCGCAGAAGGTTTTGGCGAAAACCTGCGATGTATCAAATGAAGGGCAGGCCAATGAACTTGTTGCCTTCGCAGTGCGCGAACTGGGTTCGCTCCAGGCGCTCGTGCTGAACGCCGGCGTTTACGGACCGATGGGACCGACGGAATCCGTTTCGCTCGTTGAATGGCGTCGCGCGCTGGACATCAATCTCTGCGGCGTTTTGCTGCCGTGCCGTGCCGTCATTCCGTATTTCAAAAAAACCGGTCGGGGCAAAATCATGGTTCTTTCCGGCGGAGGCGCAACGAATCCACTGCCGAACATCAGCTCCTACGCTGCGTCAAAGGCCGCCGTCGTCCGCCTCGCCGAGACCCTGGCCGAGGAGTTGAAGCCGTTTCACGTGGACGTGAATGCGATCGCACCGGGCGCGCTGGCAACACGGCTCGTGGATGAGGTGCTCGCCGCCGGGCCGGAAAAGGTCGGCGCCGCTTTTATCGAGAAGAACAGGCAGTGGAAGGAAAAGGGCGCGACGCCGTTGGAACTCGGCGCGCGGCTCGCGGTTTATCTCGCCAGCGCGGAGAGCGACGGCATTACCGGCAAACTCATCAGCGCGCAATGGGATCCGTGGGAAAAATTGCACGAATTCAAGAATGACTTGAACAGCGACATTTACACGTTGCGCCGCATTGCGCCAAAGGACCGCGGTAAAACCTGGGGCGACAAATGAACTACGCCATTATCGGTTGCGGATTGATTGGGAAAAAGCGGCTGGCAGGATTGCCGGCGGGTTCACGGCTCGCGGTTGCCTGTGACACGAATCTCGCCCGAGCCGAAGAACTTGTGAGGCTGGCCGCGGCCGGCCGGCCGGTTGTCGATTTCAAACAAGCTGTCGTGAGTTCGCAGGTGGACGCGGTGATTGTGGCAACCGTCAATGCCGCTCTCGCCGAAGTTTCCGCCGCCGCGATTCGCGCGGGCAAACCTGTACTCGTGGAAAAACCGGCGGGCGTTTCCGCGAAGCAGATTGATGGGTTAATCGCACTGGCCAAAAAACACGGCGTTTGCGTCCGTGTCGGCTTCAATCATCGCTATCATCCGGCGTTCCTCAAGGCGCGGGAGATTTTTGAATCCGGCGTGATGGGCGAATTGATGTTCGTCCGCGCCCGCTACGGTCACGGCGGGCGGGTTGGCTACGACAAGGAGTGGCGCGCGAATCCGAAACTTTCCGGCGGCGGTGAATTGATTGACCAGGGTATCCACCTGATTGATTTGGCGCACTGGTTTCTTGGCGATTTCCAAAAAATTGACGGCTACGCCACGACCTATTTCTGGAAGATGCCGGTGGATGACAACGCATTTTTGAGTCTGCGAACGGCCAAAGGTCAGACCGCGTGGCTGCACGTCAGTTGCACAGAGTGGAAAAATCTTTTCTCATTCGAGATTTACGGCCGTAACACGAAGCTGCACATCGAAGGGCTGGGCGGCAGTTACGGCATCGAAAAACTGTATCACTACCAGATGAAGCCGGAGATGGGCATTCCCGATACGCAGGTTTACGAATTTCCCGGTCCCGACGAATCATGGCGGATCGAAATGACCGAATTTGAAAAGGATATCCAGTTGCAGCGGAAACCGGATGCGGGATTAAAGGAGGCTAAAGCCACGCTTCAAGTCGTCGGCAAAATTTACCGGCAAAGTGGAATTACCTTTGACTCCGCGCCGCCAAAACTCTAAATCCTAGTCCGAGAACCCGGACGTAACAGCCCAATTTGAAATGATTATCGCACGCTCTCCCCTTCGCGTTACCCTCGGTGGCGGCGGGACGGATTTGCCGTCCTACTATGAAAAGTTCGGTGGCTTCCTCATCGCGGCGGCGATTGATAAATACGTCTATATTACGTTGCACGACACGTTCGTGTCGGATTTGATCGTGAAGTATTCGGAGTTGGAGCGGGTACCGGACGCGACAACATTGAAACACCCGATTCTTCGCGAAGCGTTCGCGCTCGTCGGTATGGCTGGTCATGCGCTGGAATTGACTTCGATGGCGGACATTCCGGCCGGAACCGGTCTTGGTTCTTCCGGCAGCTTCACAACCGCGCTGCTCAAGGCACTGCATGCCCATAAAAAAAATCTGGTTCACCCGGCGGAGCTGGCGGCCCAGGCGTGCGAAGTTGAACTCGACCGGTTGAAGGCGCCGATTGGCAAACAGGACCAATACATCGCCGCTTACGGCGGGGTCACCTGTTTCAATTTTTTGCCGGATGGCAAAGTGGAGGCGTGGCCGTTGAAGATTTCCGATGAGACGCGTGATAATTTGGAAGACAATCTGCTGCTGTTCTTCACCGGTTATTCCCGTTCGGCCTCGACTATTTTGAAGGAGCAGGATCAAAAATCAAAGCAGGCGGATGCGGCCATGATTGAAAACCTGCACTTCGTCAAGGAGCTCGGTCTGCAAAGCCAGCGCGCGCTTGAGTCCGGAAATCTCCGGGAGTTTGCCCGGCTCATGGACGTACATTGGCAGCGTAAAAAACAACGCAGTGGTGGCATGACCAATCCGAAGATAAATGAGTGGTATGACCGGGCGATGGCCAGCGGTGCGCTGGGCGGCAAGCTCATCGGTGCCGGCGGCGGTGGATTTCTGATGTTTTACGCCGAGGACAAGGTGAAATTGCGACAGGCCATGCGTGAAGCAGGCCTCAAGGAAGTCCGCTTCCGTTTTGACTTTGAAGGCACCAAGCTGTTGATTTCGTGAGTGCCTCGCTCGAAATTCCTGTCGCCGTTCTCGCGGGTGGATTGGCGACCCGCTTGCGGCCCATCACGGAAAAAATTCCCAAATCACTGGTGCCGGTGGCCGGGAAACCATTCCTGGCGCATCAGCTGGAATTGCTGCGCTCACGTGGAATTCGGCGTGTGGTTTTATGCGTCGGGTATCTCGGGGAGATGATTCAACGGGATTTTGGTGAGGGCTCGGCTTTTGGCCTGAGGCTTGATTATTCGTTTGATGGTCCCCAATTGCTCGGCACCGGTGGCGCGGTCAAACGGGCGCTGCCCCTGCTCGGAGACGAGTTTTTTGTGCTCTATGGCGATTCCTATCTGCCGGTGGAATACCGTCCGGTGGCGGAATTTTTCCATCGCAGCGGCAAACCGGGTTGCATGACCGTCTATCGCAATGCCGGCCGCTACGACACCAGCAACGTCGTTTTCCGGGACGGTGGAATTGTGGTTTACGATAAAAAGAACCGCGTACCGGAGATGCAACATATTGACTATGGATTGAGCCTGTTTAAAGCGGTGGTCTTTAATACGTACCCTCCCGACCAGCCCCTGGATCTGGCCCAAGTCATGGGCGGGCTGGTCCATGAAAAACAACTGGCCGGCTATGAAGTGCGTGAGCGCTTTTACGAAATGGGTTCACCCGCAGGCTTGGCGGAACTGGAATCACTGCTACAATCAAAATCACCATGAGCTTTGCCAAACAATTCCTTGATGAAGTCCAGCAAGTTGTCACGCAATTGAACGTTGACGCCATTGAAAAGGCCGCCGATGAACTGGCACGCGTGCGGGAGCGCGGCGGGCGGTTGTTCATCCTTGGTGTGGGCGGCAGCGCGGGCAACGCGGGCCATGCCGTGAATGATTTCCGCAAAATCTGTGGTTTCGAGGCGTACGCGCCCACGGACAACGTTTCCGAACTGACCGCAAGAACCAACGACGAAGGCTGGGCAACGATTTTTGCCGAGTGGCTCAAAGGCAGCCGCTTGAACGCAAAGGATGGCTTGCTGATTTTTTCCGTAGGTGGCGGCAATCTGGAAAAAAATGTCAGCCCGAATCTGGTCAGCGCCATTCAACTCGCCAAAAAAGTTGGTGCTTCCGTCATTGGCGTAGTCGGACGTGACGGCGGTTACACGGCCAAAGAGGCAACAGCCTGTGTGATCGTGCCAACGGTGAACCCGACTCACGTCACACCGCATAGCGAGGCGTTTCAGGCTGTCATCTGGCATCTGTTCGTTTCCCATCCAAAACTCAAGGTTGCCCAAACCAAGTGGGAATCAACGAAGTAAAATCTGAAATGAGCCGCGCCGTTTTCCTCGACCGCGATGGCGTCATCAACCGTGCCCTGGAACGCGATGGCAAACCGTATCCTTCAGCGAGCCTGGGTGAATTCGAAATTTTTCCGGAGGTGCCGGAAGCCTGCCGGCGCTTGAAGCAAGCCGGCTATTTGCTCGTGGTGGCCACCAACCAGCCCGATGTCGGTCGCGGCACCCTGAAACAGGAGGCGGTCGAAGAGATTCACGCGGAAATGCGCCGACAGTTGCCGTTGGATCGGGTGGAGGTTTGTTATCACCCGGGCAAAGGTTTGTCGGGTTGCGATTGCCGCAAGCCAAAGCCGGGCATGCTGCTGCGCGCTGCACGCGAATTGCACATTGATCTTGTGCAAAGCTGGATGGTGGGCGACCGCTGGCGCGACGTGGATTGCGGTCACGCAGCCGGTTGCCGGACCATCTTCATTGATCGCGGTTATGCCGAGGAATTGAAACAGCAACCTGATTTTCGCGCTAAAAATCTGTTGGAAGCGGCCGGAATTATCCTCGCCGGCGCAAAATAAGTTGAAGATTGGCAAGGTTGTTTTATGTTGTGGGCTGCATGAAAAACTTAGCCAGTCTCAAAGTAAAACTTTTCGCCGATGGCGCGGACAAAACCGGAATGCTCCAACTGAATGCCAACCCGCTGATCAAAGGCATGACCACCAATCCTTCGCTCATGCGCAAAGTGGGGGTTCATGATTACGAGGCGTTCGCGCGTGACATCTTGAAAAGCATCACGGAAAAACCGATTTCGTTCGAAGTCTTCTCTGACGAGTTTGCGGAAATGCGGCGGCAGGCGCTGAAAATCAAGGACTGGGCAAAAAACGTCTATGTCAAAATTCCCATTACCAACACGCGAAGCGAATCTTCATTGCCGCTCGTGCGCGAACTGGCCCAGGAAGGGGTGAAGCTCAATATCACCGCCATGTTCACCGAGGAACAGGTGACGGGGGTGGCGAAGGCGCTCAATCCCAAAGTGCCTGCCGTGGTTTCCGTGTTTGCCGGTCGCATTGCTGATGTCGGTGAGGACCCGATGCCGCACATGCGCAATGCGAATAAAATCCTTGCCGGGCTGCCGCAGGCCGAGTTGCTTTGGGCCAGTGTTCGTGAAGTACTCAATATTTTTCAAGCCGAGGAATGCGGCTGTAAAATTGTGACCGTACCGCATGACATTCTGAACAAGGCGATGAAGCTGGTGGGAACCGGTTTGCCGGAAATGTCGCTGGACACCGTGAAAATGTTTGCCGTCGACGCCAAGGCGGCAGGATTTTCGTTGTAGTTTAATCGGGGGTCAAATCAGCCTGTTCACCGTCTCGTAGACGTTTTCAATCGTGATGGATGCCATGCAGGCCAGCAATTCTTCGCGCGTGCCTTTGATGTCGCTGCCGTCGTAACGGTAGTAATTCAGATTCCGCCCTGCCACAGCGGGATTTTTTATCAGGGTGAAGGGATGTCCATAAGGCAGATTCGTCGGGTTTAATGTCGGCGCTTCGATGACGATCTGGTTGGGCACCTTCATTGCAGCGGCGACGTGCATGAGCACCGTGTCCACGCTCAGGAACGCGCTGCACCGCTTCATCAACGCCGCCGTCTGCCGCAGGTTTTGGGTTTTGACTTCCAGCGTCAAATCGCGGTTTGCCTGCGCCAGTACCACCGGATGGTCGGTGATTTCCTCCGGCCCGCCAAACAGCAGGATACGGATGTCCGGCCGCCCCTGGTTCAACCGCCGCGCCAGGCCGGCATAGTTCTTTAACGGCCAGCGTTTGAGCCGGAGATTCTTTGTTCCGCCGGAGCCGACGTGGATGCCAAGAATTTTCTGACCGGATAATTGGTGTTTTGCCAGAAAATCATCCGCCAGCCGTTCGTCGCCGGGCTCGAGAAAAAATTCCATTTCATGCGACGCAAGTTTTTTCTTTGCGCCAATCAATGGCAGCACGTCGAAATTATTTTCAATTGAGTGTCGCGAATAATCCTGCGGCAAGGTGCCGGTGACCAACAGCCGGTCAAGCCAGGTAAAGCGTTCGTATTCGTGGCTGATGCGCACCTCTGCGCCCGCCAGCCACGCCGCGACACGATAGAGCCTCGGGCCCTGCGGG
This sequence comes from Verrucomicrobiia bacterium, assembly GCA_025451535.1. GTDB lineage: Bacteria > Verrucomicrobiota > Verrucomicrobiia > Limisphaerales > UBA11358 > UBA11358. Next base: position 97,549 of record JANWKE010000075.1, on the reverse strand, counting down.
TGCGTGTTGATGGAAAGCTGGTAACGCTCCCGTCTCAGCATCCGGAAGAAGCGCAGCGCCTCAAACTTTCCGCACGACATCAGGTTCTTCTGGAACACCCGGTTGATGTTCGGATTGTGTTCCAGCAAATCCTTCGCGCCCGGCCATCTCACCAGCGCATCGATGGCCATGGCCGGGACATTCTCGCGTAACTCACGGATGAACGGCGTGGCGATGAGTGTATCGCCGATGCCGGCAAGGGAAATGACCAGGATTTTCACAACCGCGAAATCTTTTCCAGTATCGCCGTCGTGGATTTGCCGGGGACAAATGGAATAATCACGATTTTCCCGCCGGCAGATTCAACCGCGCAACGTTCGTCCTGGTTCAGCGTGTTCGGGGTATAATCACCACCTTTGACATAAATGTCCGGTTGTGCCGCCGTCAGGAATTTTACGGCCGTTTTTTCCGCGAAAATACAAACGCCGGCCACGCTGGCCAGGGCCGCCAAAACGGCACCACGGTCAGCTTCCGAGTTCACGGGGCGACCCTCACCCTTCAATTGCCGCGCGGACTCATCGCCATTCACACCCACCAGCAGGGCATCGCCGAGGTCGCGCGCGGTTTCAAGATAAGTGACGTGCCCCAGGTGCAGAATGTCGAAACAGCCATTGGTTACGACCAGTTTTTTGCCGGTTGCGCGAAAGGCCGTGCGCCAGGTTGGTAGTTTGTCCCACGCAATGATCTTGTCACGAAAATGCACGCCGCAATTTTTGTCCACCCGGCGCTGCTTGGCAACGTCCATATTCATGCTTTCAAAGTACGCAGGTTGTGATTAGCGCAGGATCAGGGACAACAAATAAATCACCAGCAATGAAACCAGCCCCATCAGCACCGAGGCGACCGAATAGACCTTCAGCATGGTTTTCATATCCAGTCCGGAGAACCTGGTAATCACCCAAAAATAAGCGTCGTTCACGTGTGAAATCATCATCGAACCTGCGCCCATGGCCAGCACGGCGAGGAGCTGGCCTTTTTCCGTCGCCAGGCCCAGGGCCGGCAGCAAGGGTTGAATGATGGATGCCGCGGTAATAATGGCGACGGTGGACGACCCCTGCGCGGTTTTTAAAACCGAGGTAAGAAAAAAAGGGAATAAAACGCCCAAACTGTCCAAAGCCACTGCCTGGCCGAAATGCCGGCCGATTTCGGTTGCCGCCAGCACGGCTCCGAACGCCCCGCCGGCCCCAATGATGACCAATATGCCGCCGGCTTTTTCCGCCGCTTCCTGCGACAAACGCCCGACGCTTTCCTTGTTCCAGGTCCGATGACCATTAAACGCCAACAGCACGCCGACGGACAAAGCAATCACCGGATCGCCCAATGAAAGCAAGGCGGAAAACCACCAGCCGTTGACGGCAGATGGCTGGATGGTGAAAAAAGATCGGGCCCCGATTAAAATGATGGGCACGACCACGGGCAGAAATGCCCTGGTTACGGAGGGCGGCCGCGATGTTTCTTCGGCCATGATTTGCTCCTCAGCCACCATCACGGGAATCTTTCGCCCGGCAAAATTGGCCCAGAAATAGCCGGCCAACGTGGCTGGAATCGCCACCATAATTCCGAACAGGATCAGTTTTCCGAAGTCCACACCGATGACACTGGCGGCGGCCGTCGCACCGGGATGCGGTGGAATCAGGCAGTGCACCGAATACAAACCGGCCGCCAGCGAAGCCGCCATTGCCGCCATGGAGATGCCGGTGCGCCGGGCCAGGGAACGATTCAAGCCGCTGAGCACAATGTATCCCGAGTCGCAAAAAACAGGCAATCCCACGATGAAACCCGTGATGCCGATGGCCAGCATGGCGTGTCGTTCACCGACTTTTCGTAGAATGTAGGCAGCCATCACCCGGGTGCTGCCGGTATGTTCCAGCAAAATGCCCAGGGCTGTTCCCAGCACGATGATGAACCCCAATGATTTCATGATGCTGCCAAACCCGTCTTTCATGGCATTGATGATAACGGGTAAGGGCAGTTGTGCGCCCAATCCCACCACGAATGAGGCAATCAGGAGGGCGAAAAAGGCATGTACCCGGTATTTTGCGGTAAGCAAAACGATGAGGGCAACACCCGCTGTCAGACAAACCAACAACTGAAACAAGGAAATCGTCATGCGATCTTTGGCTCAACGACCATCCAGCAGTTTCCAAACCCGCAATGCCTCCGTTGCTCCCCACGCCTGTGCGTCACAGCCGCGCTGGGTGTGCGGCGCGTCGCCGTCCAGAATTTCGGGAATCTGGCCGAGGCAACCCTCGTTCATTAATTTTTCCATGCTGCCTAAATACGCTTTCGCCGTGGCCACGGCGTCCGGCGCAAAATCCCACGCGCGGGCGAGCGCCTCGCAAAAGGTCGGGAACGTCCACGTCCACGCCGTGCCGTTGTGGTAAGCCGGTTTGCGGCGCGTGTCTTCGTCACCTTCGTAATGCGGCCAATACGGTTCGGTGGGATTGTTCAAAAGCCCGCCATTTTTGTCGTAAACCGGCAATGCCACAGACACCGGAAGCGGCGCAAGCGTTCGCAACGCGCCCGGCACGACCAGATAACGCAGCGCCGCTTCGACACAGCGTTTTGCACGTTCGCCGGTCACCAGACCGAGGCTCACGCCAAACAGACAATTGCTGCGGAGCGCGTCACTGGGCGTGGCCTCGTGGGCCATAACGCGCGGCCCGGCAAGTAACACATCGGCGAGCCAACTCCGGTCTTCCAGCCAGAACAGCTTCGTAAACGAAGCCGTCGCACGGTTGGCCAGGTCGCGCCATTTCTTTTGATCAGCGGGCGCGGCCACTTTCTCGAGTTGGCGTAATAATCGAATCCACAAAACCTGGATTTCCACCGGATAACCCTCACGCGGTGTGCCGGCGGGATGGTTCGTGTCCATCCAGGTGAAATGACCTGGACACCAAATCAATGCTGAATCCGTGTCCAGGCAAATACCGTTGGGGGTGCCGCGCGAATAATTTTCTGCAATGCTCGCCAGCACGTCGTGGATGGTACGGTTGGTGCCAACGGGCGTTGAATAAAAATCGTGAGGTGCAGTCTCCGCAAATTCCTCGCACGCGATGGCGAACCATAACGGGGCGTCGGCGGTATCGCAGTTCGAGGTGTTGTCACCATAAATCGCATTGGGCAAAGTCCCGTCTTTTTCGAATTTCGCGAAAGTAAGCAGGATTTGCCTGACGTCTTCGGCCATTCCGGCGGCCAGCAGGCCGCGCGCACAGACCAGCGTGTCCCGCCCCCAATCCAAAAACCAGGGATATCCGGCAATGACGGTTTTACCTCGGTCGCGACGGACGACAAATTGTTTGGCGGCGCACAAAAGCTGCTTTTCAAACGGAATGAGGGGAGGTTCAGTTTGTTGAAATTCACGCTTCAGGGTACCGGCTTTACCAGCTGAAACCTGGGCTTCGGCGTCTTTTTCCGCTGTCGCGATCAGCATTACGCTTCCACCCTTGGGCAATGGCAGTTCAAACCAGCCCGGACTGTAAGCGTCACCACTGCCAGTCTGGCCACGGCTCTGTTCGACCGGATGCGGAATATTTTCACTCCATTCCGGTTGCGGATGATATTCACCGGCGTCCACGAACACGCGCAACTGACGTTCAGGCGCGGGCGTGAAGGCAAAACCGGTCAAGTTCCCGGATTTTGAGTTTGGGGTTTGGAGATCATGAGTGTTCGTCGAAAAATGGTAGTCCGCGCCGCCATTGCGCCTGGTTTCCGAATGGAAGTTTCGATCTTCAATGTCGAATCGGACGGTCAGACGCACGTCCGCGTCGCCGGGCAATTGTTTGCCGCTGGCCCGTTCGGCAGTTGGACGGCTGAACCGGAAAATCGTTGTGTTTTTACCCTCAAGCATTTCGGCACGCAACTCAATTTCGACGGTGCGCCCGTCACCGGCATTGGCCACAAACCGCCAGATCGCCGGGGGCCCTGGCACAAACGACGTCAGGTTCTTGAAGTCGAGCGGCGAGAGAAAACCATCGGCACTTACCCAGGCACGGATGCGTTTGACGAAAACATGACGGTCCACCGGCACGCTCGGATGCAGATTCGCACCGAGCACACAGTCGTATTTGGAATTGACGCGGCTCAGGTCCGCATAAATGCGCGCCATGCCACCGATCCCGTTGGTCAGGAGGGCGAGGTCTTCCGGTTTCGGATTTCGGATTTCGGATTTCGGTTCTGCCGGAAGAAAACGAATAACGGCGGAAACCCTTTGTGAAGTCGCGGCGTAGCGCTCCAAACCCAATCCGGCCTCCGCCGCGTTTGTTTGCGGCGGAAAACAGGCGGCGAATCCGTTGCGAACCGCGATCGATTGGACATGTTGCGATGTTCGTCCCTGGCCATTGCCGTTTCTGATTTCCAGTACGGCCCGGAACGGGGTGCTGTCCTCAATCAACAGCCAATGGCCGGGCGGTACGGGTGTAATCCGGCGACGGTCGAGCAATGTCCACACGACCACCCGCGGATATTTTTGCAGCGATTTCGCAAGCGCTGTCAACCGGGCGGCCATCGTCGAAAAATCAGAATGGTTCTTCTGGGCCTGAGAAAATTCACCGGCCAAATCGGTGATGGCTGCGAGGAGTCGGGCCGGTGCTTCATCAATCAGATTCGCCAGTCCTTGCCACGGCAGAACGGGAATTGATTCGGTGGGTAGAACACATCTCATCGCTTGGACGGCAAACGCCGCCTGGGCCCGAATCCGGCGGTAGGCGTTACCACTCAAACCCTGCGGTTCCGCCGTCGGTGCGAGACAATGACACGCTCCCGCCGGCAGCGTGAAGGTGATTTTGCTCCCAGCCGCGACAGTTTTCGGCAGCGGCTGGCCGAGCAACTCAAATTCGCAGTGCGGAATTTGTAGTTCGGAGCCGGCAAGCGTGATTGAATTTTCCTTTTCGAGATCGGTATTGATGAGCACAAGAACCGAATCCTTCTCTCCGGCGGATTCGCGCCGCAGGACATAAATCGGAGAATCCGGCGCACTCAAGCGCGTGAGTTTCGCGCCATCAAAGAAGCAAGGGTGGTCGGCCAGCAATTGGTTTAATCGTGCCAGTTCGGGAACGATGTTATTGTGGCTGTCCCAGGAAAGTCCCGTACAGTCGTGAACCTTGATATTTTCGGCGGCGAGCCATTCAACCCCGCAGGTAAAGCCAAACCCGCCGCTCACGCTCGTCAGCGCGCAAAGGCGATTGCGCATTAACGACCACGCCCGACCACGCTTGGCAAGGCGCTCGTTGTCATGCGTTTCACTGTAATGCACGTATAACCCGATGCGCGCGCCCTGGCGCAGGGCGTAGTCGAGATAATTGGCTACCTCCGGTCCGGAATAATTCTGGAACAGTTCGGAGTAGGCCCATTGCATTCCTCCCTCAGTGAGCAGGTTTTCGGTGGCTTCCCAGGAACCGCCCAATCCTTCGAGCAAAAAAATGGTTTCGGGAAATTCCTCCTGGACCCGGGCGATAATGTATTGCCAGGCGGAGGCGGGAATTTTGTAGCCGGCGTCGCATCGGAATCCGTCAACACCGCGACGGCACCACGTCAGCAGTGCGCCGGCGATGATATCCCAGAGCGCGACCCCATCCTGTTTCATTTCAACAAGGTCGCCCCACGTGACGCCCCACGCGCCGGGACTGGCAAAGGTGCCATCCGGCTGCCGCAGAAAAAATTCAGGATGATTTTCCTGCAGGACCGCACCCCAGCCGGTGTGATTAATGACGATATCGAGAAACACCCGCGCTCCGAGTGCATGTGCGGCGGAGGTGAGTTCGCAAAACTGGTCGATGGCGGTGGTGCGGTGATCAAATTCAGCGAGCGCCGGGTCAACCGCCGTCAAGTCAAGCGCGGCATACGGGCTGCCAAATCGCCCGAACCGCGCGTACGTTGTCGGCGTGGGATGGACCGGCAGCAAATGCAGGATACGACAGCCGAGGGTCTGCACGATGTGGGGCAATTGCTGCGTCAAGTCGCGCAATTTGCCGGACGGCGGGATGACGGTGTACCCTTGGGAGTCGAGGGGATTAAGCTGAAAATTCAATTCCGGGTCCACACCGATCGCGGCGGTGCGTGTCGCCCCGAACAGTCGGGTAAAGGCACAGTAAATGGCATTGGCCGTGCGGCAAAAATCCGGGTGAACACTGATGCCAACGTCATGCCCTTCCGGCCAGTGCTGCCAGCCTTTGGCGTCCTGCAAATAAGGTTTGGCCTTGAAAAACCCGACCTCGACGAGCGGCAGTTCAATTTCCCAAACGTCGCCGTTTTTTTGCATCGGCACGTCGTGCCACGAAGTTCCCGCCTGGCCCACTCCGCCGGCGTGGGCGGCGATAATTTCACGACGACGCGCGGCGCCGCGGCCAAGATTGGTGCGGAGCAAACCGCGCCAGCGACCCTGCGCCTCTTCCACCTGGGCCGGATTTCCGGATGGCCGGCCATCGCGCAACGTGAAACGAACGTGATCACCGACGAAACGCACCAGGCGTTCGCCGGGTGCGGGCGTCATGGTTGGGACCGGTTGTTCCACAGGGGTTTTTTAACATGAAAAGGCAGGGATATAAATTGCAAAAGTGAATTCCTCGAATATTCAAAAGAGGCTTCACCTTGGGGGTTTGCGGGCAGCAGTGATAATTTAAGGTGGCAGGGAAATTGCTGAAAAAGGATGCCTTACCGCATGTGCTGGGTGAGAATGGCGACGGCAAATTTCGAGGCATGACTACGGCGACGTTAAATGCAAGTGAAGAAGCTCAATTGCAGCAGACAATTGAGATGTTCGAGGTTATTGTCCAGTCGCAGCCAAACGATTGCCAGTCGCTGGAAATTCTCAAGGAAGCGTACACCAAGCTCGGTCGTGAGCAGGAGGTCATCACCACCTCCAAGCGCATTGCGCAGGCCTACCTCCAAATGGGACAACTTTCCTCGGCGATTTTGGAATACGAGACAGTTTTGCAGAGGCGCCCGAACGATACGGATGTGCAATTGGCGCTCAAGCAGATTGAAGACAAGGCCAACAATGTGGCCGTTCAACAAATCGTGGGGGTGGAACCGACGGCGCTGACGATGTCCTCCGACACGGCGCGATTCAGAAAAAAGACGCGGGCAACGGCGGCGGAGGAAATAGATGATGGTCGCAAGGTGATGCATAAGGTGTTTGTCGAAGGTCGGATCATCAATGCCGGCGATTTCGATTTATGGTGGCGGTCGGCGGACCTGACCAAAGCGCCTTCGGATGTGGTTGAACCGTTCATCAACGCACTTTCAGAAAAAGGGGTTTTGCCGATCGAGAAGTCGCTCAAACTGCTGTCCGACAAGTCGCGTCTGGCTTATTTGCCGCTGGATAAATATGAAGTGGACATGGAATTGGCGCGGGGATTCCCGATGGCCACGTGTCGTCGGTGGTGCCTGTTGCCGTTCGACCGGATGAGCAAGGCTATTTTGGTGGCCACCGCAAATCCGTTCAACCAACAAGCGGCCAAGGAATTGGCCGAAACCACCACCAACCGGTTGCTCTGGTATCTGGCGTCGCAGACCGAACTGATGCAAAATATCCGCAAAGCTTTCCGTTAAAGACATGGCCAAAGTCAAATCATTCGGAGAACGCATTGCTGACGCCCTCGTCGAAGATGGCCTGCTGACGTCCCAACAGGTGGAGACGTTGCTCGAGGAACAGAAGAAGGGAGGCACGCGACTCGTCAAATTGATCATCGAAAAAGCCTACGTCAGCGAACAGGATTTGACGGTTTCCATGGGCCGCGTCCTGAACGTGCCCTCCGTCAATCTCGCCCGTTTGACCATTCCGGCTGAAATCGCCGAATTGCTGCCGCGGGACGCCGCGCACAATTACAAAGTGGTTCCCATTTCACGACTGGAAAACAAGTTGTTTCTGGCGATGGCCGACCCGTTGAATGTGCTGGCGCTCGATGACGTCAAGCGGCTTACCCGTCTGGAAATCGCCCCCTTGATTGCCTCGGAGAAAGCGATTCTCGAAAAGCTCACCGCGATTGATTCCGCCAAGAGCGGCTCGATGGAAGACATCATTCAGGACGCTGAAAAACAGCGTGAAGGTGAGGAAGACGCCTCCATCGAAACCATCAAAGAAACCCTCGAAGAAGTCAATCTCGACCAGCTGGCCGCCTCCAGCGGCGAGGCGCCGGTTATCAAACTGGCCAACCTGATCGTGGTTCAAGCCATCAAGGACCACGCCAGCGACGTGCATTTGGAGCCGTTCGAGAAGGTTATGCGACTGCGCTATCGCGTTGACGGTGTATTGATTGACGCCACACCCCCGCCCAAGCAGATGCAACTGGCTCTGGCCTCGCGCTTCAAAATCATGAGCAGCCTCGACATTGCCGAGCGGCGCCTGCCGCAAGACGGCCGCATGCGGGTGCGTGTGAGCGGCAAGGACTACGACCTGCGCGTTTCGGTGCTGCCCACCGTGCACGGCGAGAAAATCGTGCTGCGCGTGCTCGACAAGACCAATCTTTCCGCCAGTGTTGACAAACTGGGATTGGACGGCGAAACCTTCAAACAATTCAAAGCCGCCATTGATGCCCCGCACGGATTGATTCTCGTTACCGGCCCGACCGGTTCAGGAAAAACGACAACGCTTTACTCCGCGCTGAACGAGCTCAACAACCCCATTTTCAACATCGTCACCGTCGAAGACCCGGTGGAATTTCAAATTCCCGGCATCAACCAGGTGCCCACCAAAAAGGAGATTGGCCTGACGTTTGCCAACGCGTTGCGTTCCATCCTCCGCCAGGATCCGGACATCATCATGATCGGGGAAATCCGTGACACGGAGACCGCCGAGATCGCGATCGAAGCCGCGCTTACCGGTCATCAGGTCCTCAGCACCATGCACTGCAATGACGCGCCCGGCGCCATTGCCCGGCTTGATGACATGGGTATCGCCCCGTTTTTGATCTCCTCCTCGGTCATTCTTTCCTGTGCCCAACGCCTGCTGCGCCGTATCTGTCCGCATTGCAAAGAGCTGGTGACCTATCCGCCAAAAATGTTTGAAGACCTCGGGATTGACCCCACCACGCTCAATGGCATGCAGCTTTGGCGTGGACGCGGTTGCGAACGGTGCAAAAATTCCGGTTACAGCGGTCGCCTCGCGATCATTGAGGCCATGACTGTGTCCGATCAAATCCGCAAACTTATCATTGCGCGCGCCAATACGCGCGAGCTGGCCAAGGTGGCCATCAGCCAGGGAATGCGTACGTTGCGGATGGTCGCACTGGATCGTGCGCGGGAAGGCGTTTCCACGCTGGAACAGGTCATCGTGATGACTTCGTCGCACTGATTTGCGCCGCAGCTTCAGAATTTACGCTGGGGAACAGCAAACGGCTGCGGGTTTTGCGACATCCAGGGAGCCGGCTGCGGTGCCCAGGCTGGCGCGGTCACAGCCGGGATGCCGGCCGGCCGGGTGATACCCGGAAGGGGCGTCAAAGCAGCCGGTTGGCCAATGCCGCTATTTAATGGCGCGAAGGAGGCGCCGATTGGATTAACCAGCGGTTGGGTCGAATCGGTAATCGGTGAGATGTTTTGCGCCTTAAAAGCAGCGGGGTTGTCGGGCACTATCGTCGCCGCGGTCACGGGCACGGAGCCTGGATTGAGCAACTGCTGAAACTGATCCATTTCCGCCTGTTGATGCGCCTGTTGTTGGGCGCGATCAGAAGAACTGGTAGGTGCTTGCCGCGCCGGAGCACCAAATGCTTTTGACCAGGTTGAATCCTCATTTGGGTTCGCGAATAAATAATTATTCGGCGTCGTGTTCACGAACGGGCCGGCATCCTTTGTGGCCTGCAGGTCATCCGGACTGTTGTTCATCAGACCGTAAGAACTAATGTCGCTGTTCGTCTGGTCGTTTCCCTGTTCCTCAAAATTGCGTGACCGCGATGGATTGCCGGACAGATTAAACCGGGCGGACGGGTCTCGCCTTGCCAGGTAGCGTTCCATCGGCGTTGAGCCTGCCTGCCTGCCATTCTCCTTGTTTTTCCCGGTTTGCAGGATTTGGTCCGACGACACACCCATGATTTCCGCGGGCGTCATAAAAATCCAATCCTGACTGTCCTCGGCGGTTTTCGGGATCCGCCTTCCGGCGTTCGGCGCCGCCGCCGGAGCGAAGTTGTTGAATGAAGCTAAGGGCGTCGCGCCTTGAAACAGGCCCCGAAGATCCGCCGGCGCCACCGGCTGGGTTGAGGGCGAAATGGGGTTGGAGGAAACATCGTTTTCGGCCGGCGCTGAAAAAATAATGGGTTTCCAGGCATTGGTCGCCGCCGGTTGGGCCTCAACGAATGACACCATCGCCAGAGCCACGAGGGCAAAAAACAGTGACAACCTTAAACTAAGCGGGCGGCTATCCATTCAACCCTCACCCTACCGCACATTACCTCATGCGTCAAAACGGATCTACTGCCGTTCGTACTCGCCCTTGCTGACCTTTTTAAGCACCGTGAACCCGGCTTTTTTGGCGTCGGAAATGGACAACGGCTTGAGTTTGGTGGGGGTATTGAAGCCGGAAATAATTTTGCGCACCGGCTTTTTGCAGGCCGGACAGTTCGTGAGCGGTTTGGCCGACAGCGGCCGGCGCAGCGTGAACCGCCCGCCGCACACCTTGCACTCGCCTTCACACAACTCGTATTCGTAAAGAGGCACGGGACTAATTTCGGTTTTCGGTAATTGATTGTCGAATGGAATTATCAAATCAGTCAGCTCCTGAATACGGAACCGGCCGGCGATGCCAATAAATTCAACTTCGATTCGTCTCCTTATTTCTTCAAAAACGCGCTGAACAAATCGATCGGCAGCGGCAGGAACGTCGTCGTGTTGTGTTCGCTGGCCATTTCGCGCATGGTCTGGAGGTAGCGGAGTTGCAAGGCAATCGGTTCCTTGCTGATCATCGCGGCGGCCTGCACCATTTTTTCGGCGGCCTGAAATTCACCCTCGGCATTCACAACCTTCGCGCGGCGTTCACGTTCGGCTTCGGCCTGCTTGGCCATTGCGCGTTTCATGCTGTCCGGCAGCGCCACGTCCTTGATTTCGACGGCGGTCACCTTGATGCCCCACGGCTCGGTCTGGCGATCAATGATTTCCTGCAACTTTTGATTGATGACGTCGCGTTGCGAGAGCAAATCATCCAGCGAGGCCTGGCCGAGCACGCTGCGCAGCGTCGTTTGTGCGATGAGCGAGGTCGCTTTCCAGAAGTTCTCCACCTTCACCACGGCGTCCATCGGATTGATGACACGGAAATAAACCACGGCGTCCACCGTGGCCGGCACGTTGTCCCTGGTCATAATTTCCTGTTTGGAAACGTCAATGGTCACGACGCGCAAATCCATCCGCACCATCTTGTCCACGATGGGGATAAGAAAGATGATGCCCGGCCCTTTGGCGCCCAGCAGTTTGCCGAGCCGGAAAATAACGCCGCGTTCGTATTCGCGCAGGATACGCAGGGCCTGCGGCAAAATAACGACCAGAACGATTAAAACCGGAACGATGATGGCAAGTCCGCCACCGACGAGATGTTCTATTGGTTGTTGGTCCATAATTTTTCTCCGTTAATTTGTTTTCCGTCGCACTTTCAAAGTCAGCCCTTCGATTCCGACAATTTCAACCGGCTGTCCGGTTTCAATCGTCGTTTCGCTCACCGCATTCCAATTTTCGCCTTCGATAAAAACCTTGCCACCCGTCGGATCAATTCGTGACAGCGTATTGACCGTTTTACCAATCATGGTTTCCATGCCGGCACGCTTGGGCAAAAATTGGGCGCGAATGCCTTTGCTGACGAATAAAATAAAAAATGCCGCGGTGACGAGCGTGGTTGAAATCACCCAGGTCATGGGCAGATGATAGCCGGCCGGCTCGTGGTTGAACAGCATCAACACACCAAGAAAAAAAGCGATGATGCCGCCGCCGGTCAACACGCCGTGCGTCGGCGCAAAAATATCCATGATGAACAGCGCAATCGCCAAAACAATCAAGGCCAGCCCGGCGATATTGAGTGGCAGGGTCGCCGACATGTAGAGCAATAAAATCAGCGCAAGCGCACCCGCAACGCCAGGGAAAATCGCACCCGGATGGCTCATCTCTGCGATAATGCCATAGATGGCGACGAGCATCAGCAGCATCATTACTTCGGGCTGCCAGAACAATTGGAAAAATTTTTCGCCGGCGCTCATCGGGATTTCCACGATGCTTGCATCCGCGGTATGCAACGTTTTGTCATCAATCTTTTTCCCGTTCAATTTTAGCAGCAAATCAGGAACGTTCGTTGCGATCAAATCAATCACTTTCATTTTTAACGCTTCTTCGGAAGTAATGGCCTTGCTTTCCGTGACGGATGATTTGGCCCATTCGACGTTGCGATGCCGTTTCTCGGCAATGGTCTGCATCACCTTGGTGTAGGCATTGCCGATTTTTTGCATCATGATGCTGTTGGTCGTCTCACCTTCGTTTTCCAGTTCGACCGGATGCGCCGCGCCGATGGTGGTGTGCGGGGCCATGGCCGCAATATCCGCGGCGAGCGTGATGTAAACGCCCGCACTGCCGGCCATCGCGCCTTCCGGCGCGATGTAAACCACCGTGGGGATCGGCGATGCATAAAATTCCTGAACAATGTCGTCCATGGAATTGACGAGGCCACCGGGGGTGTTCAGTTGGATGATAAGACACGCGTCGGCTTGTTTAGTTGCGACATCAATGGCGCGCGAAATGTAATTGGCGGTGGCCGGGCCGATGGCGCCGTCAATTTTGATCAGCCCGACCTGTGTGGCCTGAACCGCCGTTCCCAGGAGCAGTCCCGCGATTACGATGAAACCCCAACGCTTCATAACTTTCTGACTTCAATCTCAGGCTAACAGAGGCCGCGGCCGCTGCAAACAATTTCGTCACCGTGATTACTCTACCAGCTGTGACCGCACCAACTCGCATAATTTGACCGTCATTTGGTCCTTCATGCCGTAATAGACGCGCTGACCGTCCTTTTTACGGGTGAGGATGCCGGCGGCAGCCAACAGCGCCAGGTGCTTGGACACATTCGCTTGCGTCGAGCCGGTGGCGTTCACAATGTCGTTCACCGTGTGCGGTTCCTGGCAGACTGCCTGCAAAATCCGCAGCCGCATCGGCTCGCCCAGCATCTTGAACCGGGTCGCGATTCGTTGGAGTTCCTCCGCGACAACCACACGTCCAAACTTTTCCTTTGACATATTACTATTTAGTTATATGATTATAACATGATTGACTTAAACCTTCAACCGGAATTATCATCCCGGAGCGGGGGCGGGTTGTGATGCTGCGTATGCTCATCGGTGCGGTCGCCGGGGCCGTTCTCGGCTTCGGCTGGTCCCGCATTGCGGGATCGACCGGTTGCCCGACCGGTGCGTGCCCGTTGACAAGTAATCCGTTCATCAGCACTCTCTACGGCATGGTCGTGGGCGGGCTGATCGCGACCAGTTTTCATTAATCCCAAACCAATCAAAAACCTGTTATGAAAATGCACATGCTCATCCGCCGGTTTGCCGGCGCGTTCATCCTCGCCAGCCTGTTGCTGGCGTATTATCACAGTCGTTACTGGCTCTGGTTTACGGCCTTCGTCGGCTTCAACCTGTTTCAATCGTCATTTACCAACGTTTGCCCGATGGAAATGATTTTGAAGAAAATTTGCGTCGGTCGTGATGCCGGAAGCTGCTGTGCGGTCGAGCCGGCTCAACCGGCACAGGGAAAATGAACCGGCTCAATTTCCCCACTGCCGCGCTGTTGCTGGTGGCACTCATTTTGAACGGTTGCGGACGCAAACCCGCGGACGTCGCGAAGGCTTTGCCGGCAGTTTCCGTGCAGGCACAGGTTGCCGAAAGCAAAAGCCGCGTGGCCACGGAGGAGGTCGTGGGCACAGTGCGCGCCAAATTGCACTCTGTCATCGAAGCCAAGGTCAGCGGCAAGATCGAGCAGATGCAGGTCGTGCCCGGCCAGGATGTGAAGGCGGGTGAGCTGTTGGTCCAACTCGATGCGCGCGAAGTCCAGGCTCAGACAGATCAAGCCATCGCCGTGCGCCAGCAGGCCGAAAGTGATTTGAAACGCGCCACGGATCTGATCCAGCAGAAAATCCTTTCGCAATCCGAATACGACAGTGCCCAATCAAAATTCCGTGTGGCCGATGCGGCGGCGACGGAAGCAAAGACCCTGCTCGGTTACACCAGGGTCACCGCGCCCTTTGCGGGGGTCATCACCCGTAAATATGCCGACGTGGGCGATCTCGCTGCGCCCGGCAAGCCGTTGCTGGAAATGGAGGATGCCCGTGATTTGCAGCTTGAAACCGACGTGCCGGAAGCAGTTATCGACCGACTCGCGCTTGGCGACAAGCTGGGCGTGCGCTTATCCGGCGTCAGCAACGAACTCGCCGGTGTCGTCAGCGAAATTGCGCCGTCTGCCGATCCCAACAGCCGCACGTTCCTGGTCAAACTGGATTTGCCATCGACACCCGGTCCGCGCGCCGGCCAGTTCGGCCGGGTGGCCGTGCCGGTCGGCGAAACTTCGGCGCTGCGTGTGCCGGCCGCGGCCGTGTTACAGCGCGGGGAAATGGAACTGGTATTCGTAGTGACGGGCGACCACGCGCAATTGCGCATCGTCAAAACCGGCAAACGTGTTGGCGACGAGGTCGAACTGGTTTCAGGCGTGGAAGGGGGTGAACGGGTGGTGGTCGGCGGCGCCGCCCGGCTGACCGACGGGCAGCCGGTGGAGGTGAAATGAACGTTCGCCCTCACCCCGGCCCTCTCCCCCAGGAGAGGGAGAAAATTATCCCGTCAGCTAGCGCATCGAACAGGCTTGGTGACCAGATATTCTTTGCCGTGAATCACTTGGTGCGGGTGATTGCAACCAGGACTTGCGAGTTATCCAGCGGCGTCACTTCGCTCTCCCTCTCCCCGGGGGAGAGGGCCGGGGTGAGGGCGAGTGTAAACAAGCCTCAACATTTTGTCGGCCCGCTCTGTCTCCCGGCATGAAATCTGAAATTCCAATTTCAACTCCCGCGCCGCTGGGCATTGCCGGCCGCGTGGCACAGGCGTTCATTGAGTCCAAACTCACGCCGCTCATCATCATCGCGTCGGTGTTGCTCGGTGTGTTCGCGGTACTCTTGCTGCCGCGCGAGGAGGAGCCGCAAATCAAGGTACCGATGGTGGACGTGCTTGTCACCATGCCCGGCGCCGGCGCCAGGGAAGTCGAGGAACGCGTTACCCGGCCGATGGAGAAACTGCTGTGGGAAATTCCCGGCGTCGAATACATCTATTCCACTTCGAGCGAAGGCCAATCGTTGGCGATCGTACGGTTCAAAGTCGGCGAGGACATGCAACTCAGCCTTGTGAAGCTCAACCAGAAGTTGCAATCCAACTACGACAAAATCCCGCATGGCGTTTCGCAACCGCTCATCAAGGCGTGGTCCATTGACGACGTGCCGGTTCTCTGCCTGACGTTTCACAGCGCACGTTACGATCATTTGACGCTGCGCCGGCTCGTGGCGCAGGTGGATGATGCGGTGAAACAGGTGCCGCAAGTGGCCGGGACCACCCTCATCGGCGGCAGCCGGCGCGAAGTGCGGGTGCTGCTTGACCCGGCCAAACTGGCTTCACGCAACCTCAGTCCCGTGGGTTTGATTCCCATGCTGCAGCAAGCCAATCGCCAGTATGTCGCCGGTGGCTTGACCAGTAACAACAAGGAGGTTGTGATCGAAACCGGTGGCTTCCTGGCCGGCGCCGAGGACGTCGGCAGCGTGGTCGTGGGCGTTTTCGGCGGCAAGCCGGTTTACCTGCGCGACGTAGCGGTCATCGTGGACGGCGCGGAAGAGCCGAATCAATATGTGCTGTTTGGTAACGGCGCAGCGACTGGTAGCGCAGGCATCCAGCCTGCGAGTTCTGGCGGCATCCCTGCCGCCGGTCGAAACACGGAGCCGGGAGGCTCCGTGAACCCGCAGGCTGGAAGCCTGCGCTACGATGAACAACCCGCCGTCACCCTGGCTATCGCCAAACGACCAGGGGCCAACGCCATCACCGTCGCCAATACAGTTCTCAGAAAAATTGACACGCTCAAGGGTCGCATTATTCCCGCCGACGTGCAGGTGTCGGTCACACGGAATTACGGCGTAACCGCGGAGGAAAAATCCAACGAACTGCTCTGGCACATGCTCATCGCGGTCGTTGGCGTGTCACTCCTGATTCTGCTGGCGCTGGGCTGGCGTGAGTCCCTCATCGTGGCCATCGCCATTCCGTCCACGCTTGCGCTCACCCTGCTGGTCTTTTATCTCTATGGTTTCACGCTGAACCGCATCACGCTCTTTGCGCTCATTTTCAGCATCGGCATCCTGGTGGACGACGCCGTGGTGGTGGTTGAAAATATCGTCCGCCATTTTCATCTGCCCGGCAACCAGGGCCGAAAATGGAGCGCCATCGCCGTCGAGGCCATCAACGAAGTCGGCAACCCGACCATCCTCGCCACGTTTGCGGTAATCGCTGCCGTGCTGCCCATGGCATTTGTCGGCGGATTGATGGGGCCATACATGCGGCCGATTCCCATCGGTTCGAGCGCCGCGATGTTCTTCTCGCTGGCCATCGCGTTCATGGTTACGCCCTGGGCCAGCATCCGGATTCTCCAATGGAAACGTAGGAGCCGAGGTAATGAGGCTCTGACAGAAAAAGTGGAAAGTGATAGCAAGTTAGAGCCTCCTCACGTCGGCTCCTACAAAGAAAATCTCTTCAGCCGTGTTTATTTGCTGCTGATGGAACCACTCATCGCACAGTCGCGCCGGCGATTCGTTTTTCTCGGCGGCCTCGTCGTGCTGCTCCTGGTTTCGATGACGCTCGTCGCCATCGGCTTCGTGAAAGTCAAAATGCTGCCGTTCGACAACAAGAGCGAATTCCAGATCATCCTCAACATGCCGGAGGGCAGTTCCCTGGAGCGCACCACCGAGGCCGCGCGCGAAATCGCCGCCGCCGTGCGCACCGAGCCGGAAGTGACCGATTACCAGGTCTATGCCGGTGTTGCGTCGCCATTCAATTTCAACGGCCTCGTGCGCCATTATTTCATGCGGCGCGGCGCGAACATCGCCGACATTCAAATCAATTTGCTGCCGAAGAACGAACGCCGCGCGCAGAGCCACGAGATTGCCAAACGGGTGCGTCCGCGCGTTGCCGCCATCGCTGCCCAATACGGTGCGCGAGCAGCAGTCGCCGAAGTTCCGCCCGGCCCGCCGGTGTTGCAGACGTTGGTCGCAGAAATTTACGGCCCGGACGAGCAGAGCCGCCTCTTACTCGCACGAAAGGTCATTGATATTTTCCATAACACTTCCGGTGTGGTGGACACCGACTGGTATATTGAGGCCGACCAGCCGAAGGTGCGTTTCGTCATCGACAAGGAGAAGGCCGCGTTGCATGGCATCAGCGCCGAGACCATTTCCGAAACGCTGCGGGTGGCGGTCGGCGGCGAATCCGTGGATCTGCTCCACGTTCCCCGCGAAAAGGAGGACGTAAACATTGTTTTCCAACTGCCGCTGGCGAGCCGGACCAGCCCGGAGGAATTGCTCGCGCTGCGCGTGCGGTCCGGTGACGCCAACGCTCTGCCCGAACCGGGGTCGGCGAATACGGCAGCGCCGCTCGTGCCGTTGCGTGAACTGGTAACCGTCGAGCACACCATCACTGACAAAAGTATTTATCACAAAAACCTCATGCCCGTGACCTATGTCATCGGCGACGTGGCCGGTTCCATCGAGAGCCCGGTTTACGCAATTCTGAAAATGAACAAGGCGATCCGGCAACTCGATGCGCGGAATTTTGGCGGCGTAGCTGCGAACGTGAGTCCGCAGCAAACTTCTTCGGCTTCAAGCCGGGATGGCCGCGCTCTTACGAGCGCGGCTACGGTAAGGATTTACAACGCCGTCCAGCCGTTCACCGACAACGCGCCTGCCATCAAATGGGACGGAGAATGGCACATCACGATTGAAGTTTTTCGCGACCTCGGCCTGGCGTTCGCGGCGGTGCTGGTACTGATTTACATCCTGATGGTCGGCTGGTTTCGCTCGTTCCTCACGCCGTTGATTGTCATGGTGGTAATTCCCTTCTCGCTGGTGGGCATTTTGCCGGCGCACGGCGTGTTGGATGCCTTCTTCACGGCAACTTCGATGATTGGTTTCATGGCCGGGGCGGGCATTGTGGTACGCAATTCCATTATCCTCGTGGACTTCATCGAGCTGCGGTTGGCGGAAGGCCGACCACTGAAGGAAGCCGTCGTCGAGGCGGGCATGATCCGGTTCCGGCCTATCATGCTCACGGCGCTGGCAGTGGTG
This sequence comes from Verrucomicrobiia bacterium, assembly GCA_025451535.1. GTDB lineage: Bacteria > Verrucomicrobiota > Verrucomicrobiia > Limisphaerales > UBA11358 > UBA11358. Next base: position 79,194 of record JANWKE010000075.1, on the reverse strand, counting down.
GTGGGGGCGACGGTGATCCTGTTCGACCCGATTTTCCAGGGGCTGGCGATTTCGCTGATGGCCGGCAGCCTGGTTTCGATGATCATCGCGCCGGTGGCCGTGCCATTGCTTTACTTCATGGCCCACAACCGCAACCCACGCGAAGAAAAGCATTGATACTTCAAACGCCGGAATTTTTCGCAAATCCTTCCGCCATGGCGACGGCTTTGCGCATGGCCATGGATTTGTTCACCGTCTCCTGAAATTCGCCGTCGGGCGTGGAATCGTTTACCCAACCGCCGCCGGCTTGAATATAGGCTTTACCGTCCTTGACGAGCGCAGTCCGGAGGGTGATGCAGGTGTCCAGATTGCCGTTGAAAGAAAAGTAGCCAACGCAGCCGGCGTACGGCCCGCGCGCAGTCTGCTCAAGTTCGGCAATGATTTGCATGGCGCGGATTTTCGGCGCGCCGCTGACCGTGCCGGCCGGGAAGGTTGCGCGCATCAAATCGTAAGGCGTTTTACCGGCGGACAGTTTGCCCTCCACCTGCGAGACGATGTGCATGACGTGGCTGTAACGCTCGATGGTCATCAATTCCTTCACCTGCACGCTGCCAAAATCACACACGCGCCCGATGTCGTTGCGCGCGAGATCCACCAGCATCACGTGCTCGGCACGTTCCTTCGGGTCGGCGAGCAGTTCCTTTTCCAGGGCCGAATCTTCCTCCTCGTTTTTCCCGCGGCGCCGCGTGCCGGCAATCGGGCGGATTTCAACCTTGGCGTCCTCGCAACGCACGTGAATTTCCGGCGACGCGCCAACCAGCGAGAAGCCCTCCAATTCCAGCAAAAACATGTAGGGGGATGGATTGATGGAACGCACCGCGCGGTAAATGTCCAGTGGCGATGCCTTGACCGGCGCGGAAAAGCGTTGTGAACCGACGACCTGGATGATGTCGCCGGCGGTGATGTATTCCTTGGATTTGAGGACGTTGGCAGAAAATTTTTCCTTCGTCTGATTGGATTCAAACGAAATCACCGGCACATCATCGGGCACCGTTACCGGGTGATGTTCGCTTGGCTGTTCGAGCAGGGAAATGAGCCGTTCAATCTCGCTCGTCGCGTTTTCATAGGCGTCCGCCGGACTGGTCGCATCGTCCAGAATCGCGTTAACCAGGATCGTGATGGTTTGCGCCACGCGGTCAAAAATCAGCAATTGATTGGCGACGAGAAAGACCATCGTCGGCGTGCCCAATTCGTCCTTCGGCGGGCGCGGCACCACCGGTTCGACGTCGTGAATGAATTCATACCCTATGAAGCCAACCGCGCCACCGGTGAAGCGCGGCAGACCGGGCAGTGTCACGGGCCGGTATTTTTTCATTACGCGCTCGACGACGACCAGACCATCACGCACGGCAGGGCCGACCTGCTGGTCGGCCTGGACGCGCGGCAGTGCGTCCCTACCAATGGAAAAGTTTTCAATGACCTTGCCATTTTCCAAAACTTCGACGCAGTCACCGGTTTGTCGGATGACCGCGCGCGGATTGCAGCCGACGAATGAGTAGCGGCCCAGATGTTCGCCGCCTTCGACGGACTCGAACAGAAAGGATTCGCCCTGTCCGCGAATTTTCCGGTAGGCTGACAATGGGGTTTCAATGTCGGCCAACAAGCGGCGCGTGACGGGGATCAGGTTTCCCTGTCCGGCCAATTTCAAGAATTCTTCAAGTGTTGGCGAGTACATGCGCCAACAGCCTAAACAATCTGGTCGGGCGGACGCGAGTACGTTTCGACCACCAAAGCTCCGGCGTCCGGCGGCTGATGGGGAAGAGCCTGCAACCGGCGTGCTTCGCGTTTGGTGGCCTGGTGGATGCGCCAGATGGCCAGCATGGAGTAAAATGCCACGGCAACGGCGTAGGCCACCATGCCCATGCCGATGGCGAAGGGTACTTCCAATGGTTTGCTGAAACCGATCAGCGCCACGCCGACAACGGCCGTCAGCATGGTATTGCCGGCGAGGCAAAAAAGATGAAGGGTGACGCGTGTCTCCTGCACCCGCTGGACGTGCCACTCGCGGTAAGCATCCTCGCCGAGCGAGCGCATCAGCCACGCAGATTGGAAATTGCGCGCGGCCACCAGCACGCTGGCGGTGGCGACGACAATGGCCGACAGCGGCCACATGGCCAGGACGGCGACGAGCACCACATTGAGCAACAAGCCCCATCTCCAGCCGAGTTTTTTGGCAAGCGGATTGCCTTCGAGCGCAAGATTCGGTGTGGCAATCCACGTGCTGAGAAAATCCATGCCGCGCCCGAATACCAGCAGCCCCAGCATCAAAAGATACTTGCGGCTATCAAATGGAACCGTGATGTCCATTACTTCTTTCCGTAAATTTGTTCCGGCGTCTCGAGTTGGGCCTCCGTTATCTTAACCGATTTCCCGTTTTTTTCCACCGACCGGAAAAAACAGGAGTGGTAACCTTCGTGGCACGCTGCACCGGTCTGCTCAACTTGAATGAGTAGCACGTCGCCGTCGCAATCGAACGCAATATCCTTGACGTTTTGCACATGGCCGCTGGTTTCACCTTTCATCCAGAATTTCTGGCGGGAACGGCTCCAGAAATGGGTTTTGCCCGTTTCCATGGTCTTTTCCAGCGAGGCGCGATTCATCCACGCCATCATCAGGACGCGGCCGGTTTGCCGCTCCTGAATGATGGCGGGGATCAGACCATTGGCGTCGAATTTCAGCTTGTCGTAAAAATCCATGTGTTGACTACTTTAGCACAAATCCACCGGGACAAAAGTTGAATCTAAAAAGCATTCAAGACTGTGACCAAATGAGACGTCTTCGGAGGCGCCGGCGGCACATTTGTCATAGTGTTGACGATCTTTGGCGAAAAAACCGGCGGGTTGGTGAGAGCGAACATCCCATTGGTGAGCACCAGCAATGAGTTGGTTGAGACGGTCATCGCATTCGTGACCGCGGGCAAAGCATTCGTCGGCGCAGGAAATTTTTTTGCCGGAAAACCCGGTGTATTTGTTGAGTCGCCGCCAACGATGGAATTGGTTGCCTCGTTTTCCCGCCAGGTAATGGCGCGTTCGACGGTTTGTTTGAGGTCGGCATACGTCGCATTGGTTACGGCCTCGAGTTGCGCGCGGGCTTCGGTGTAACGCCCGGCCAGCATTTTAATCCGGGCGAGATGAATATAAACACCCTCACGCTCGACGTCGTCGTGAGCGACCTGAAGCGCATTGGTCCAGGCCACCAACGCGTCGTTGGTGCGGAGCGGGCGGATACCGTAATAGCTCTCCGCGTAGTCGGTCACGAGCGGGAAATTATCCGGGTCGAGTTGCAGGGCCTTGCGATAAAGTGCGAGTGACTTGTCGAAGACCTGCTGCTCGTCGATATGGTAAAAGGCCTTGGCATCCACGCGATAGAGATAAACCATTACCGCAAGATTCTGATAATAAATCGATTCGGCCGGGTCCAGCTCAATGGCTTTGGCAAAGTACACAAAAGCGTTGGTGATGGGGCCGTTTTCGCCGTAATAATTGCCGAGATTGTTCCAGGCCGCCGGATCTTTTGGATCCAGTTCCCGGGCTTTTTCGTTCTGAACTTTGGCGGCCTCCTCGTCGCCGATGTTGTTCAAAAAACTGGCGTAGGCCAGATGTCCGTGGGCAAAATCCGGGTGACGACGCAAAAAGTCATCGTAGTTCTTGCGGACAACATCCAGCCGGGCCATGATGCGTTTGTTAAGTTCCGCTTTAGATTCACCCGCGCCTTTGGCGGCGAAGGCATTGTTGTCCTGAATCCATTTGTCCACCTCGGCCATGGCCGCATCGTCTTCGGTCATTAACCGGTCAAGTTCCTTCTCGGCCGGATCGTTCGGATTGGGAAGATTGACCGAGACGCCGGCATTTTGCTGGATCAAATTGCTGACGGCCTGCGGCTGGTTCGTTGCCAGCAACGCACCCACCAGGCCGATAAGAAGTTGGTTCATTTCTGCAACGTAAGCTCGACGGCACCCGGAGTCGAGGCGGAAGGAGGGATGGCGCGTCTATCATTTCACAATGTCGAAATTTGTCATCCATGGCTCCAATTGAACTGTGCCATAAATCGTTCCCGGACGTTCCCTCCCTCCGATTCACGTATTTCCGGCCCCAATGCACCACAACTGAAAGAGGGGAGCAGCAACAGGTCCTGGTACTACTGCGTGACGACGCGATAAAAGCGGGTTGTGAACCGGTTTGCGTTCATGTCCTCAAAATCATAATCACCGATGCCTCCTTCCTGTACCGGTGTGCCAATGGTCATCCAGTTCGTCAGGTCAGTTGAAGCCTGGATAAGATAGCTGCAAGCCGGGTCCGCTGGGAACTCCAGAATGGGTATTTGATTGTCGTTACCCATGACAAGGTCGGTGACGGGCTCGGCAGGGTGGACATAAAGATCGGGAAGCTGATAGGCGCGATAGCAGATATACCCGGCATAACCCGGGCTGGTGTTACCATAGTCGAAAAAGGAAAGATCAAATACCAACTGAGGCACCGGATCATGTGTAAATTCCATGATCCGGACCATGGACGCACTGGGTGCGTAAGAACTGGGGTGGGCGCCATTGACATAGGTGACGGCGCCGTAATCCACCAGGACATTCCGGGTTTGGGGAAGCCACTGCACTCTTCCTACATAAGGTGTAAAGAGCCGGTCTTGATTGGTTTGCCACGTGGAATTCCAGACCTCGGACGCCTCCCTGTCGGTTTCATCGATGCCATACTCAATGGCGCTGCTGTGATTGTCCTGGTCGGGCGCAGTCGGGCCGTAAGGGCTGGCCTGGTAGTTGTTGTCGTTGTAAACCAACAAGGTGCCTTCAGGTGTGAGTTCTGGCGCATGCTGGCCATAATTCCAATCAAACGGCGTGCCCACCGGTGACAGCAGATATGGCTGCCAGTTCGTCCCCCAGTTTGCCGGCGGCCCGAGAATCCATTTCAATTGTCCCGTCACCCGGGAGAATTTGACGACCGCGTTTTGGTTGCGCAAAGAAAGAATGATGGAACTGTCATTGGTATCGTCGAGGATCGCGTTGGCATGCTCATTATCCACTCCGTCCGGAGAGCCGGAGGCGATGCCGTAGGTGAGATAGGTTACGCGCGTCGGATCCACCAGACCCAGGCTCAGCGGCGACCACGTGTTGAGGAGCGCCGAGTTGGTGGATGAGATTTCGACCACCGGATTGTCGTCAATATTGCTGGTTCCCAACGGAGCGTTTGAGATGGTATCGCTGCTCGGAAAGTTGGACACGATCTCCTTGACATCGCTCAAATAGAGAATGGTGCCGTGATCGGTCACGAGGCCTTCATGAACGTTTACCGGGTAACCCGCCGGCGCATTCCAGGTTCTGACCGTTTCTCCCAGCATGTTGATCTCCAGGAAACTGTTCGATGGACTTTGCTGTTGAACAAACAAATCGCCATCTTCCATTTGTCGCACATCAACATCCAGCGTCGACGGATATGGGCAATACCAGACCACCTCGCCGGAATTGTTCATCATGGTAATGTAACCCACGTTGGGCACTTTTCGGTTCATAATCATGAACAACAGATACCCCGGCTCCATCATGCCCGGGTCATTTGTCAGGACGGTGTAGGTGGGGAAATTCGTCGGCAGCGGCGCGGTGACAAAAGTCAACAGTTGTGGGGCCGTGCAGGCATTCCGGTCTTTGTCGTAAACGGTAACCTGAATCTGGTTCGACTGATCGGGCTTGAATCCGAGCAGCGGCAGCGAATGATTCGTAGTGTAATCATAAAAATCCCTTTCCCAGAGATCCGTCCCATCGCTGACCAGGACGCCGATTCTGGAGTCCACATCGGTGGTCAACTGGAGCAGCCCTGCCAGCGGCGCGTTGGTTGCGGGAGTAAAGGAGGGCCCCGACACGATGGAAACGGCTTCGGACCTGGGCGAGATCATCAGGACTACTGCCGCAAGGAAAGCCACAACGAACCTGCGTGCCTGGAATTGCTCAGTCATAATGATGAATCTGACAAGACAGAGAGATTAGGATTATCTATGCTGAAATATTTTGGATCGGGTCTTATACATTCAACACGTGCAGAGAATGAAGATGCTGCCCGGGAAAATGTTTCACAAAAAATCAGGGAAAATACAGCTACGGGAATGAGGCACGCCAACGCGCCTGTCGCCCCGCAGCTTCCTGTTTTCCACGGGTTTTTCGTTTAAGCTGCCAGGGTAATCCAGATGAGGAGCCCGGCCAGCGCGGCCAGCGTCACCGGAATACCCAGCCGGGCAAAGTCCCGGAAGGAAATTTTGATCCCCTGCGCGCGGGCCTGTTGAACCACGATAATATTGGAAACGCTGCCGATGATAATGAGACTCCCACCAAAACTGTTCGCCAGCGCCAGGATGTAAGCTGCGCTCGGTTGCGAGAGATTGACCACCTTGAGCAAAAGCATTACCGCCGCCGAGTTGTTGATCAAGTTGGACAAGCCCGCGGTCGTCAGGGCCAAAACAGCCGGCGCGTTCAGGTTAAAACCGCTGTGGGCCAGCCGTTGCACGGTTTGATCACCATAACCGGTGGATTGAAAAGCGCCGGTGACAACAAACAAGCCCATGAACAAAACGAGAATTGGCCATTCCACCAATCTCAGCAAATCATCGGTGCGAAATTTGGTGCTCGCCAGATGAATGCCGGCGGCCGCCAAAGCGATGATTTCCTTGGGCAACGGCGTGAAAAATAAACCGACGGCCGCGGCCAGAATGATAATCCCTTTGATGGAGTGGGGCCGGTTGAAGGGATAGGTTGGCTGGTTCAACTCCTTGGGAACGGGTGCGGCGAGTTGCAGCCGTTCCCGCGACAGTTGCCAGATGATTCCGCAGGCGGCAGCCATCGCCAAAGCCACCGGAACGGAGGTCCAAAGAATGTATCGGCCGAAATCGAGGTGCGCGACCTGGCTGATCATCATGTCCTGGGGATTACCGATGAGGGTCGCCGCCGCACCGATGTTGCTGGCGATGGCCAGGGCAATCAAAAATGGAACAGGGTTGAGTTGTCTGCGCAGCAGCGCTGCCCCGACGATGGGCGTAAAAACGTAACAAACAATATCATGATTTAGAAACGACGAAAGGACACCGGTGACGGCCATCAAAACCAGCAGGAATCGCGCAGGGTGTCCGAGCCGCGCGGCAATGCCGCCGGCCACGAAATCATAAAAACCCGACAGCCGGAGTTGTGCCGATATGACAAAAAACCCGAACAGCAAGAAAATCGTGGGCCAGTTGACGTAAGAAACGATATCGGCGGTGGTAACATCGCCGAAAATCATCATCGCAATAGCACCGAGCAAGGCGATGCCGACGCGATTGAGTTTCAAGCCCGGCACATGGCCCATGGCGATTCCGGTGTAAGTAATCACAAAAATCGCCAAAATCACTGACCGCTGGTGAAAATCCGGAAACACGGTGGCAATCAAGCCGGTCATGGCAGGCTTTTTTTATTTTGCGAGCAATTGGCGGACAGACTGCAATTCCCGGCGGTGCGCCTTGCCGGGTTCCGGATAACTCATTTTCAGCGATTTCAATGTATCGAGGATAATTTGTGAAATGATGAGCCGGGCGTTTTCCTTGTCGTCGGCTGGAACAATATACCACGGCGCATGGTCGGTACTGGTGGCTCCAAGGCAATCTTCGTAAGCCTTCATGTAGTCCTTCCAGAATTTCCGTTCAGCGAGGTCGGCCTGGCTGAATTTCCAGTTTTTCTCCGGGTTGTCAATGCGTTCAAGAAACCGCTGGCGCTGTTCGTCCTTGGACAGGTGCAGGAAGAATTTAACGACGCATGTGCCGTTGCGGTGCAGATGTTTTTCCAAATCCAGAATGGAGCAATAGCGCTTTTCCCAGATCCTTTTTTTATCAAGCAATTCCTCCGGAATCTGTTGGGCACGAAGAATCTCCGGATGCACGCGCACAATAAGCACCTCCTCGTAATAGGAGCGGTTGAAAATACCGATGCGACCGCGTTCCGGCAGACGACAGGTCGTGCGCCAGAGAAAATCATGTGCCAGGTCCTCGGTGCCGGGATGTTTAAAACTGAAAACCTCGCAGCCCTGCGGGTTGATACCGGACATGACATGTTTGATGGCGCCGTCCTTGCCGGCGGCGTCCATCGCCTGAAAAATCAACAGCACCGCGTAGCGGTTGTGAGCGTAGAGCAGGCCTTGTTGCCGGCTGAGTACCTTGATGTGGTCGCTGAGCATTTCCTGGCAATGCTCCTTGGATCTGTAAAACGGTTTCACCCTTGTCGGCCAATCTTTCAATTTGACCTCTTTGCCTTCGCGGACGCGAAAGTCTTCCGATTCAATTTTCATAGCATAGAATTGTCTAAAATGTGACGACCGACAACCACACGGCAAGTGCCATTTTTTAAAAACAAAAGTTCCAGGGAGTTTTCGGGTTCCTGCTTGTACTGACGTCATGAGACTGGCCCGCTGGCGATGGCGGGATTTTTATTCGGCCGCCGATAAGGCGGCCCTGACATTGAGCCATCACAAGTGCCAGATGACATTGATGCCAACGTCACTGGTACCAATCGCCACCGCGAGAGCCCGATTCTAATGATGCCAATGGCCTCCGCCCTGAGATCCCCCCTGGTAATGATAAGCCCCGCCCCAATGGCCGCCAGGACGTGCTCCCTCCCAGTGTCCACCTTGAGAATGCCAGCCCCCATCCCAATCCCCGCCACGATCATACCACCCCCAGCCCCAGCCCCAAGCCGGGTACCACCCCCACCAGTACCAGTCCGGATAATATCCGTACCAATATCCGTCTGGCTGGTAATAGTAATATTTTCGCTCCACCGGCCAGAGGTGGGTTTGTATAATGGCCACGACCGGGTAGGTGTATTTGGCTTTCTGCACCGGCTCGCTTTCCAATCCGGCAATAGCGCCAGCCACGGTGACCAACTCTCCGCGTTTGTACACTTCAGGATCAAGAAATCCCTTGCTGCTGGCGATGAATCGCCCGGAAGTATTGGCGTATGCCAGCGGTTGGCCATCACCACCCAAAGGCATTTCCAGGACGTAAAGTGCGCTGCTGTTGACGTCGTTGACGACTTTGATGATTCTGCCGCCCCAGATGACCACGGTTCCCTGGCACGCGTCAGGGTCCGCCACCACTTGCGACAGGGTCAGCGGTCTGGCCTGCTGTTGGAGATTTTTGGCGATGGGGTAGGTTACGCAACCCGTTACCAGCAGCGGGACTAACCCCAGCGGCAATATCCATTTTCCCAAACGTATTTTCATTTTGCGGCCTTTTCTCGCAGGTATGATAAAGGTCAAAAATTGCGAATCAGTTCGTGACCGGGTGCATGCAAAGCAAACTTTGCGCGTTTTCATGTGTGTTTGCTGTATTGGCCGGGTGGTTGCGCTCACAGCACGAGGCCGTTGCGCGGGCTTTATCACCCATCCTTTGGACAGGGGAAACCGCTGAATTGTTGAATCATGCATCCGCGCCTTGTTGGCGAGCCGACCCCGCTCAGGCGATGTCCGCTGATGGCTCGTCAGCTTGCGGTGAGGGTGCAAAACTTCCGGGCGGTTTTCCCGGTGCGAAGGTGTAAAAACTACAACCCACCGTTCCAGCGCGATTTCAACACCGCCCTGGCGATTCCGTGTTCCAGTCGGGCGAAACAATCGACGCCACCTGTTCAGGCCACCTGTCGCATCATGTCTTCGCTGCCAAAAGGGTTCGGAGCGCGCAGAATGCAATCGGGATCGTCGTGCCATTGACCGTCCACCAGGAAACGATAATGGTGCGTGCCTGGCAACAATTGCACCGTTGTCCGCCACACGCCGTCCGCGCCTTTTTGCAGGTTGATGGGACGTTCCCGCCACCGGGTGAAATCACCCACCAGCTGCACGCTCAGCGCATCGGGTGCGGAGAATGCGAAGGTTTGTTGCCGGCCATTGTTGCCGCCTTTGGGGTATGTCTGTTTTGCCATATGATGTGATTCCTTTCTATGCGCCTGTTGCCAGGGCGCCCTGGATTTTTGCGATACAGAAATCTTCCCAACTTCAACAACTTCCCTCTTAAACCAAGACACGGAGTGAGCTCAACCGTTTTGCGGGCGTTTTACCCACTCCGTGCCGCTGCGGCAGAAAATCCACCGCGGCAAATTTGCCTCTCGCAAAATCAGCTTTCGCCAATCACACCTTAAGCCGGCCGCGAAGGCAAAGCAAACCTGAAGGTGGATTTATTCGTTGGTCTCTCAATGATGTGGCACCGGCAGCCCTTCGGCGAACGGCGGCCGCGATGCCGGGGCGACCAGTTGCTTTCGTTGCTGCAAACGATGAACAAAAGGCGCTGAACTGTGGTTATGCCAAACGTGATGGCCGCCCAAAAAAGTCAGACCGTGTGCTTCCACGAGTGCTTTGATTTCATTCCAGGAATTTGACGGCGATTGACGTGTGCCGGTATGCAGTGCCAGCACGGCGGCATCTTTGATGCGTCGGTGTTTCGCCCAACTTTTAAGCCAGTCCAGCAATCCAAGCGGTGGCGGACGGAGGTGATTCAGGGCAAGCACGATTAAATCCGCGTTTGCGGCCACCGCCACCGTCAAAGCAGCCAGCGTGGGTTGTTTCAGGACGTCGCCTCGCCACGGCTTGATATCCCATTTTATGGTCTGGTCCACGCGCAGGGCTACACGCTCCAACAACGCCGTGGCATGTGTGGCCGAATCAAAGTCATCATAAATAATCACGGCCTTTAAGATCGCGCCGGGAAGGGTTTCTGTATGCCTGGCAACGGTACTCATAAAATTCACCTCTTTTTTATTTCCGACACGCCAGGGCAAAATTGGTTCAACCATGTGAATAAGAAAGTTTTCGCACGTCAGGTTGAAACAGGGGTGCTTGATCCCGTTCTGCGCCCCCAAAGCGGAAAAACCAGGGGGGCAGGTTTACTGCTTTCCGCGTTTTACCGAACGTTGATTTTTTAAACCTCCTTGACTACTCCCCAATAAACGTCGAGGTGTTTGCCAAGGTAGAGCTTCACGGCGTTGACGAGCACGTCGGCTTCAACCTGCTGGCCACGCGTGACGATGTCCTTGAGCGTCATGCCGGGACGGATTTGAAACGAGCCTTGCGCAATAATCGGGCCTTCATCCAGCCGCATCGAAACGAAGTGCGCGGTGACGCCGGCGATTTTCACGCCGCTTTCGTACGCCTGCCGGTAGGCCTGCGGGCCGGGGAAACTCGGCAGCAGCGACGGGTGGATGTTGATAATTTTGTTTTTGAACCGCCACACGAAGTTTGGTGAGAGAATTTTCATGAACCGCGCGAGCACCACAAAATCAATCTCGTGCTCTTCGAGCAGGCGCAAGGCGCGGGCTTCGGCGCGGGTGCGGTCATTCCACGGAATGTGCACGAATGGCAGCTCGAACCTCCGGGCGAGCGGCGCGAGGTCGGGCCGGTTGCCCAGAACGAGGACGGGGTCGGCCTTGATTTCACTCCGCCGGTGGGAGGCCATGAGTGCCTCAAAGCAATGCGGTTCCCTGGTCACCATGAGGGCGAAACGCTGCCGGCGGTCCGGCTCGGTAAACCGGATTTTGATTTCCATGCCGAGTCGCTGCGCCAATTTGTCCAGACCGGCACGCAGGGTGGCGGCACGGCAATCGCTGTTTGACCAGGAGGCTTGAAGCGTCATGCTGAATTGGCCCCGGGTGACCTGTTCCTCCAACGCCTCAATGTTGGCCATTTGCTTGAACAGAAAGGCGGTGACACGCGCGATGACGCCGGTTTTGTCGCGCCCGATGACAGTGATGGTGGCAAATTGCCTCATTTTTGGTCGCGTCGGACTTTGCAGGTTTTTCGAGCCAAAACGCAACTTTTTTTCGCTGCAATTGTTGATATAACAAAGTAATCTGAACAATTTGAATGGGTTTTAACTCAGTAAAAAATCTGGTTGCGGCGGTTGCCGAGACGACTCCCGGGCAGTTTGACGATTGGCGCAAGGCGTGGCGCGCGGCGGCGGACAACGGCTCGACGGAGTCGTTGTTGTCATTCGTTGCGCGTGAGCGTGGTCTGGCCGAGGACGTTTTTTTGCAGCGGCTGGCGAATGCGCTCAGCTGGCCGTATGTGGACCTGCACCAGCACACCATCCCGCCGGAGGCGCGGAACAAACTTTCCACCAAGGTGGCATTTCAATATTTCGTGCTCCCCACCGCCGTGAACGACGACGCGCTGCAAGTGGTGGTGAGCGATCCGTTTGATGCGGCAATGATGAACGCCGTGCGGTTCGACGCGCACAGCCCGGTGCAGTTCGCGCTGGCGCCGAAAACGGAAATCGAAAAGGCGCTCAAAAAATACTACGGCGTCGGAGCGGAAACGCTGGACGAACTTGGCGAGAGCGAGCCGATGGAACTGGAAATCGCCACCGACAAGGAGATTACCGAGGACGACCAGGAGGCCAGCGTCATCAAATTCGTCAACCAGATCATTTGGGAAGCCCACAAGGACCGTGCGACGGACATTCATTTTGAGCCGGCGGAGGACGAACTGCGGATCCGTTATCGCATTGACGGTATCCTGCATCAGACGCCGATGCCGCCGCAACTCAAACGGTTTCAAGCCGCCCTCATATCGCGCATTAAAGTGATGAGCGGCATGAACATCTCCGAAAAGCGCCTGCCCCAGGATGGCCGTATCAACGTCCGCATCAAGGGCGAGGAAATTGACATTCGGGTCTCGACCGTGCCGACGGTCTATGGTGAAAGCGTTTCACTCCGCCTGCTCACGCGCGGGAAAATCTTCCTGAGCCTCGACAAACTGGGTTTTGCACCGCAGGACGAGGCGATGATCCGTGAAATCATTGTCAAGCCGCACGGAATCTTTCTCGTCACCGGCCCGACCGGTTCCGGCAAGTCCACGTCACTCTACGCCTTTTTGAGCGCCATCAATTCCGTTCACAAGCGCATCATCACCATTGAGGAACCGGTCGAATACGAACTCAAGGGCATCAACCAAATCGCCGTGCGGCCGGAGATCGGGTTGACGTTTGCGATGGGCTTGCGCCATATCTTGCGCCAGGACCCGAACGTAATCATGGTCGGGGAAATCCGTGATTTGGAGACGGCGGAAATCGCCATCCGTGCGTCGCTGACGGGACACCTGGTGTTCAGCACGCTGCATACCAACGACGCGCCCAGCGCGTTCACGCGGCTGATTGATATGGGCATTGAACCGTTCCTGGTGGCCTCGTCGGTGGAAGCGGTGATGGCCCAGCGCCTCGTCCGCACCATCTGCCCGCACTGCAAGACCGAACAGAAGGTGGAGCGTGATTACCTGCAAAAAATCGGTTTTCCCGAAAGGGAAATTGACACGGCGAAATTCTGGCGCGGTGCCGGTTGCGAAGATTGCCGGCAACTCGGCTATCAAGGGCGCAAGGGCATTTATGAACTGCTCATTCTGAACGAATCCATACGGCCGTTGATTCTGAACCGCGCCCCGGCTTCAACCATCGCGGCCCGGGCCATCGAACAGGGAATGCGCACCCTGCGGACCGACGGCTGGAACAAGGTGAAGGCCGGCGAGACAACCATTGAGGAGGTTCTGCGTGTCACCCAGATCGAGGAACACATGGAGGCGCTCATCGGCGACACCAAAACCGAAATGTGGGTCAAGGCGTGATGAAACTGCCGATTGCCGATTGCCGATCGCCGATCGCCGCGCGTTGTTCGCGGGTTGTTCGTGCTGCCAAAGTCGGGAATCGGAAATCAGGAAGCGGAGATTGATTTATGCCGCGCTGGCAATTTTGCAACATCCTCCACGTCGGTGCCGACGCGCAGCGTCTCTGGCAATTCGAGGCCAGGGGCGGCGGCTTCGCGTTCAATCGCGAGCATGCTGGCGCGCCTGGTGAACCATTGCCGTTTAACCTGGTGGCCAAGTCGTGGCGCTCCCTGTGGCAGCCCCGGTTGAATGTCGCCTGGTTGCCGCCCGAAGACGTATTTCTACGCGTCATCGAGTTGCCCCGGAGCAACTTCGAAGAAACGCTGGCCATGGTGGAATTGCAGTTGGAGAAGCTGTCGCCCCTCCCGGTGGCGCAGGTGGTGTGGATGCTTCATGTGTTGCCGCAAGCCGCGGCCGATCTGCAAACGGTCGTTGTCGTCATCGCCGCCCGCCATGCGGTTGAGGAATTTCTCGGCAAGCTTGAAGGTCAGGGCTATCTGGCCGACCGGCTCGAAGCGCCCATGTTGGATGAATTGGAAACCACCCCCGCGACGGAAGACGGCGCATGGATTTATCCCGCTGCCTTTACCGGACAGAATGTCGCGCTGGTGGCGTGGTGGTGCAACGGCGCGTTGCGGAGTTTAAGTTTTGTGGTTTTGCCGCCGACCGGCGATCGCGAAAAAAGTCTGAAGGACCAGTTGGCCCAACTGACCTGGGCGGGCGAATTGGAGGGTTGGCTCACTGCCCCACCGACCTGGCATCTGGTCGCCGACGGCGCGGTCGCCGGCGAATGGGAAAACGCCCTGCGCGCGAGCCTCGGCGAGCCGGTACAGGTGACAAAGCCGTTGCCGTTCGCGGAATTGGCGGCGCGGACCGCCCGGCGTTCAACGCAAAGCGATGTGCGCAGCACTTTGTTGCCTCCTGAATTTTCCGCGCGTTATCACCAGCAATTCGTGGATCGATTGTGGCTGCGGGGTCTGGTGGCGACAGGAATTTTATACGTCATCTGGGTGACGATTTATTTTTGTGCGACGACGGTGCTGGGGTATCACGTAAACCAGATAGTGCGACAGGTGACGGCGTTGAATGGCAGTTACACGAATGCGCTGCAGCTCAAGGCGCGGTACGAGGTGCTCCAACAACGGCAGGATTTGAAGTACGCGGCGCTGGATTGCTGGAAGATTGTGGCCGAGCAATTGCCCGCCGGCCTGACGTTGCAACGGATGAGTTTTGCCGATGGCCAGCAATTGTCCCTGAACGGAACCGTCCCGCAGGACCAAATCTCCCAGATCACCGACCATTTTTATGACGCGGTGCGCAAGGCGGAGGTGGACGGCCAACCCATGTTTGATGGCGGCGAGACCCCGACTTTTCGCACCAGCGTCAATACGGTGAGCTGGCAATTCTCGCTCATGCTCAAACACAAGCAGGAGGAAGCAAAGTGAAAAAGTATTTTGCCCAATTGCGTCCGCTGGAGCGCCGGTTGGCGGTGGCGGTGCTGGTGGTTTTGTTTCTGGTGTTAAATTACGTCTTCATCTGGCCGCACTTTTCCGATTGGAGCCGGCTGCAATATCGATTGGATGACACCCTGCGCAAACAAAAGCTGTACCAGACAACCATTGCGCAGTCGGCCAACTACCGGGTGTTGGTGAAAAAGATGGAAGGCCAGGGCGGGGCGGTTGCCCCGGAAGACCAGGCGATTAATTTCATCCGCACAATTGATTCGCAGTCCGCGCGGAGTGGTGTTGGCATCGTCAACATGTCCCGCCAGATGACTCGCACGAATGAATTTTTCGTTGAAGTGGCCCAAAGCATCAACGTCACCGCCGGCGACCAGCAACTGGTGGATTTTCTTTACAAGCTCGGTTCCGACGCTTCCATGATTCGCGTGCATGATCTGGAATTGCAGCCCGACCCGGCGCACCAGCATCTTAACGCCAACATCCGGCTGATCGCCAGTTATCAGAAGGCCGCGCCCAAAGGTAATTCGAAGAACACAACTGCAACATTGAAATGACTGTGAAAACGACCACGTTCGTCCTGCTCGTGCTTTTAACCAGCCTGGGCCTGCGGGCGCAAATGCCGCCCGGCATGCGTCCCGTGCCGCAACGTCCTGGAGTCCCGGCCGGCAACCCGGCCAACAATCCGCCCGCGCCCACGCCCGGACTGCCGTCATCGCCGACTGCCGGCCAGCCGGTTGATGCTTCACTTCCGGCGGCTGCCTCGGCACAAATGGTCCCCGCCGGCGACATCAATTTTCAAGGCGTGGATGTGGATCAAGTTCTTGACGTTTACGCCCGTTATGTGGGGCGCACCCTTTTGCGGGCGGGTTTGCCCCAGGCGAAGATCGTTCTCTACACGGAGACTCCCCTGACCAAAGACGAAGTGGTCCAGGCGTTGCAGGGCGTGCTCGCGCTCAACGGCATCGCGCTGATCAACATCGGCGATAAGTTCGTGAAGGCCGTGCCGGTGGCGCAAGCCAGCCAGGAAGGTGCGGCATTCAACAACCAGACGGCCACCCAACTGCCGGACGTCGGCCAATACGTCACGCACATTGTCCAGTTGAAATACATCAAGCCGAGCGAGCTTGCCCCCGTCGTGCAACAATTTGGCAAGATTCCGAACGGGGTTTTCCCGATTGACAGCAATGGCATCCTCATCCTTCGCGACTACGCCGAAAACGTCAAACGGATGCTGGAGTTTATCAGCAAGGTGGACGTGATTTTACCGGAGGAATTTATTTCCGAGGTGATTCCGATCAAGTACGCCATGGTGGACGATATCGCCAATGCCCTGAACAGCCTCGGCGGTTCCAGTTCGGCCATCGGCAATGCCACCACTCCCAGTTCGCGGGGCGGCGCCTTCGGCGGCACGGGCAGCATGGGCAACACGGGCAATCAGTATCAGCCCGGCGGCATCAATCAGCCCGGTGGCCAAATCACACGGCCCTTTGGAACGGCTGCCGGCGGCGCCGGCGGCGGCAATACTTTCAGCCAGCGATTACAGTCCATCATCCAGCGTGCGGCGACCGGGGGCGGGCAGGGTGAAATTCAACTGATGGGCCCGACGAAAATCATCGCCGACGAACGAAGCAATTCGTTGCTGGTCTATGCCACAAAGGAGGACATGAAAACGATCAAGGACATTGTGGCCAAACTGGACGTGTTGCTGCCGCAGGTACTGATTGAATCGGTCATCATGGACGTGAACGTGAACAGCGGGTGGAATTTTGGTGTGTCTGCGTCGCAAGCTCCCAAAAACTTCAGTGGTGGCCCGGTCGGCCAGGGAGTGAATGGTGCCGGCGGTTATAACAACGGTCAGTCTTTCTTTGATTTTCTGAACAGTACGCTCGGCACCAATGGGACTGCGGTTGCAAGCTCCGCTTTTGGCAACAGTTTGGGGAGTGGCCTTAGCTATTTCGGAAACATCGGGCCGACGTGGGACGTGGCGGTGGCCGCGGCTGCGGCAGACAGCACAGTTTCCATCATCCAGCGCCCGCGCATCCAGACTTCCCAGGCCAAGGAAGCCCAATTCTTCGTCGGCAGCACGGTGCCTTACGTCACCAGTGTTTATTACAACAGCGGCATTGGCGGCGGGCCCAGTTCCTCGTATTCGCAATTGCAAGTGGGCATCTCGCTGGACGTGACCCCGTTCATCAATCCGTTTGGTCTGGTGGTCATGGATATCAGTCAGGAAATAGACGACCTTAATGGCAGCACGTTTATTCAAGGTGTAGGCAACGTTCCGAATACCGACAAACGCCAGCTTTCCTCTGAAGTCGCCGTCAACGATCGCGACACCATCATCCTCGGCGGTTTCATCCGTACGGAAAAGGACAAGAGCAAAAATGGCGTTCCCCTCCTGCAAGACATACCGATCCTGGGCAGTCTGTTCAGCAGCCGTACCAGCAACCACCAGCGTAGTGAGTTACTGGTGTTGATGCGTCCGACAATTCTGAGGTCTCCTGAAAAAGCCGCGGCACAGACGACTGAGGAAGAACAACGTATGCCCGGAATTTCGGCGGCGATGGCGGGCGACGAGCTGGAGCAGCGCAAGGCCTTGCGCGCGGAGCAAAGACGGGAACACTTGCATCCTGTGCCGCCGAATACGTCTTATCAACCCGTGCCCCAGGATGGTTTGGTTGATACCAACACCGTCTCATTGCCCGATTCGGATGGGGCGACGAAAAATGCGGTTGACCAATCCCAGACGCAACCAATGCCGGGCAGGCCGGTGCCCTCAGCTTCTTCATCCGGAAGCGGATTTTTTGAGCCCGTGTCACCTGAAGGCTACGTTAATACCAATGCCGTGGCATATCCAAAACAGTAGGACACGCCTGGGTTTTACCTTAACGGCACTGCGTTGGTGTCAACGCCATTGGAAAGCATCTCCTCCAAACTGCGGATCGGGTGCAATGGCAGGAGCAGAACTTTGGGAATGTAAACCGGCTCGCTTTGTGGCTGCTGCAGGGTGCCGGTGATTTTGTATTCAAACAGCTTGCTGACCGGCCACAACGCCGTGCTCAGGAGCGGGCCGACCACCCAGGTGTCACGGAGCAATTGAGCCGTCACGCGGGCGTCCACGTGGCTTCGCAAATCCACCGTGCCGGCATATTGCAGCCGCATCATCATTGAACGGATCTCCAGATTGTTCGAGAAGATCACACCATTGGTCATACCGAATTTTGCCGCCGCATCCGTTGCGCGGCTGCTGCCCAGACCGGGCATGATCGCATCCAACACCGGCGATAAAATGCCAAAAATGGGAACGTCCCAGATTAATCCATCGTGCAGGTTGACCTGCCCGTAACCGTTCCAGGTGTGCCAATCCCACGAGCTCGCGCTCGTCATTACAAACCGTCCGCTCAACACACCTTCCAGATGGTTGGTGGGCGACGCCAGGTCCGTTGCCAGCAGATGCAAACTCGCGTTTCTGGCATTGGCGGTGAATTCAAAATCCGCGCCCGGTTTGGGACGAAAATCAAAGTGAGCAAAACCGTTCGCGTCCCCACCGTAAAACGCGGCCATCAGATTGGTCAAAACGAGTGTTTGACCCAGCCAATGAATTTGTCCGGTAATGCGTGAAGTTTTCAGCTTCAACCACTCGAACGGCGCGCCTTCCGCCTCAAACCATAAATCCGCGTCCTCCATGCCGCGCAACGGCGCGTAACCGTTCACCCGCGCCGGGCACGGTATGGCAAAGCGATAGGGGTCCATGACCTCGCCGGCCTTCGGGCCGATGGCGCGGGCCACCGCGCGCGGGTCCGCGGTGCTGAACCCGTTGGTAAAATAAATCCGCCACGCATTAAAATCCACCGCAACCCCGTCAGCTCTCATCCTTTGCGCGCCGGTTTGCAGACGTGGCTGGAAAAATTCAAGAAACCGGTTTGTGTAGCCGAAGTCACTTTCAACCGTATTCACGATCTCGCCGCGGATCGTGAAGTTGGTCAGGGCCAGGTGTCCCCGGGCGCCAATGCTGTCATCATCATACAAACGACCCCATACGTCTGCGTCCAGTGACAGTGGCCGGGTAAACGTGAACAGGTCCATGGCCCGCTCGGCGCGGTTTGTGGCCAGCAAGGGCCGGAGGGCGTACGGCGCCAGTGCCCCTTGCACATGCCAGTGATAATTTTTGGTGGCGTCGTCCTCGACGTCGGCGAGGGCGAGCCCCCCTTCGGGGCGGGTCAGGGCGAGATCGGGCAGCCGCCAGACCAGATTGGAATAGGAAAAACTTCCCTGCGCCGAATCAATGGCTATGTCGCGAAAGGCGCCGTTGGTTGCGGCAAATTCGCCGGTAAGCCGTACCGTGGGTTGCACTTCACCGCGCCAGTCGGGCTGGCGATTCGTCCACGCCGGCAAAATCAGTGAACCGGCCGCCCGCAAATTTGGCGGTTGCGTCCACGAAAACTGCGCCAGCCACTTGCGGGTTTTCTCCGTCAACAACACCGCAATGGCCTGTGGGTCAAGATGCGATGAATTGGTGAACGTGAATGCGCGGGTACCCACGTTCAATTGGGCGCCGGCATCCAGCCCGCCGCCGCCCAGTTCGGCGGAAAAATTTGTCACTGCCAGTTCCGGCGCGCGCCAGAACCCGCCGCACTTGACGATCCGGGCGTTTACCTGTTCCGATTCCAGGTTCTCCACCTGGGCAGTCCATTCAATGCGATAGGGTTGAAGATTGGTCCACCAGCCCCAGGAGGGTTCTGAATGGGCCGGTGCTCCAGTGAAGGCCATCAATCTGACAGCCAGTTGAAGGTTGGTCGAGCGGCCCCAGGGAGTGTCAACGCCGGCGGCGTTGACCGTCAGGTGGATCCGGAAGGAGCGGGCATCGCGCGCGTCACCATTGATGGTCAGGCTCAGTTGGGGCGTGCCCACGAAATGAATTTGGCGTAGCGTATCCGCAAATTTTTGGCAGCGAATCCGCCACGCGGCGGCGTTGGTCGTTTGGCCGTGGAAAACTTCCCAGTTGCGCAGGGCCGAGGCATGAGCGATATCACCCGACAATCTTAGCTTGGCACCGGCGAAGTCCGCCTGGAAATTATCGAGCGACCAGATATCATTGGTTTGAAACCTCAAATCGGACTGAACCTGGTCCAGCACCAGCGCGTTGGTCAGTGAGAGCGGCCAGACGAATTTGCCCTGTCGCAGCACCAGCCCGTCAATCTGCCATTGGCGATGCAACAACGCCGGATAATCCAGCCGCAATTGAACCTGCCGAAGCGAGAGCGTTGGACTTTCCGCTTTGTCGGCGCGGCCGATATGAACGTCGTCGGCCACCAACCCGTGCCGTAGACTCAGGCGCAAGCGGGCAAATTCCAATTCAACGCCACGCGCCCGTAGCGTTTCGACGAGCGGTCGTTTTAGGAAATCCGGCAGACCGATTTGGTTGAGCCAGCCAATGGCGCAAATCAAAACGAGAACCAGGAAAATGAGCAGGCGGCGTAAACGGCGGAGCAGCGTCCGGCACCGCCGCCAGAAGCCAGTTTCATCGCGCATATCAGGGTGTCCCGCTTGGCGGGACCGGAAGGGACAGATAACTCAAGACGAACTGATAAAGCACCGGCGGAAACACAAAGGCCCACTGCTCGCCGTTCAGCGTCACGGCGGCCACAGCGGTTTGCGAGCCTGAGATGCCAAAATCCACAGTGTCTTTCGTACCGTTTTTAAGTTCGAGGGTGATGGAAAGATTTCCCGGTTTGAATCCAAATTTCTGGCTTTCGGCTGCGTCATGAGCAAGCCAGGCGGCGGCGGTGAGTTCGCCAAACTGATGTACGGTTTCCTCGATGGCCGCCGGGACAATAATCCCCTGTGAACCGGGAGCCAGCGACCATTGATTGGGTCCATGATGAATCATTTGCCGGGTCTTGCCGTTCTGATGAATGGTGATTTGCGCGACATCGGCTTCCGAAAAACTCCAAATCCGCCGATTACGGAGCTCCCAGCCGGCTTCCGGCAACTGGTTAAAATCCTCCAGTGGAATGGCGTAAACAAAGTCTTCGTCTGCGCGCCGCACGTAAACTTCATTGGTCTGCGTCGCGCCGAACAGCAGTTGCCCGATGACCGCATTGGTATTACCTGCCGCCGAAAACAACGTAATTTGCCAGGCGGGTGTTGCCAGTCCATAGGCCGGCCAGTCCGGTGTCGTCACGACGTCTTTGACGAATTCCGTCACGCGGAGATTGGCGAGGAGCCTGATGAATTGTTGTACGCTTCCGGCGTCGGCTGGAAAATTTTCCCCGACCACGCGCCAGTCGTTGGTGCCCTGTCTTTGCAGGGTAAAATCATTTTTCCCGCGTACTTCGATTTCAGCAACGGGCGCAGACAGCTCCAACAGGTACGGATCGCGAAAGTCGTTCACCGTGCCGAACCAGGGTGATAATGGTTCTTTGGCAGTGGTGACGATGGTGTTCCACCCGTCGTGCTGCGCAAAAACCAACGACGAATTGGTTGCCGGACTTTTGCCGGCATGGATGGCGGTGACGAAATTTGTTTCCCGGCCGAACCACAAATCCAAAGTGGCAGGCTGCAAATCATACGCGGACAAATCCGCTTTTGGGTTATCGGTGACAAATTGCGAAACCCTTGCCGTTTGGAGGCGCTGGAGGGCTTCGGTAATTCGACTGCTGTTAGCGCGCGCCACGAGCGGACGGGTCATCTGCCAGAGATGATTGGTGGCGTTGCGATGAAGTTCGATGACTTTCGTGCCGTTGGTCAAAACAATCCAATCGGGCGCATTGCCGTTGAAATCCAGGAGCGCCGTGTCGCGCCAGTCGTTGGCCGAGTGCGGAAGGAATTTCAGCCAGTCGGCGTCCGTAACAAACGCGCCGTCGGTCCCGACGACGCGCAGAAAAACCTGGTCGCCGGGCGCGGTTTTATTGCCCACCAGGAGCTGCCAGCGCTGGTCACCGGCTTCAACCACGAGCGAGACACTTGGGGTTTCGAAACCATAATCCGCTTCCGCGCCGCGTTGTTCGCGCAGTTCCCCGGCGCTGATGCGAATGGCGGGCGTGAGTTTCTGCAACGCTGCCAACAAGGTTTCCACGGCGGCGGATTGCGCCGGATAAGCTATGGGCCTGGTCAGCAGCCATGCGCCGTTTGTGTGGTCGGCCCGAATTTCGAGTGCGTAGGCGGGAATCACCTGAATGCTGGTGACCGTTGCGGGCTGCAAGTCCGGCAGGATAGCGGGCGGTTCCGTGTCGTTCGGCCGCAGGAAATGTTCAAACGCAAAAATAAACGCGAACAACGCCGCGGCGACGACCAGCCAGACAAGGGTGTTTTTCGAGTTCATTATTTTCTGCGACGCAGCCAGACCAGACCCCCCAACGCCAGCACACCGCCGGGCAACGCCCCCAGCAACAGCCAACGGACCTGGTATTGTTGCTGCCGCGTCATCATCAGCCGGAATTCAACGACGGGGCGCGGGCCAACGCCCTTCAGCAGGGTAGGACGATCCAACAGCCAATTGACGGCGTATCCGGTGAAATCGCGGTTCGCCCCGCCGTCAATAACCCGGTTGCTGAGAAATAAAGAATCGCCCACCACTACCATCCGGCAACCGCCATGGGCGGTGGCCAGGCCTTTCACCTCGTTTTGTATCACGGCAGCCATCAGCGGATAACTGTGGGGGGGCAGGCCATGTTCGTTCATAAGCACAGAATCGGGGCCGGAAAAAGCCAGTTCATCCACCGTGGGCGCATCGGCAGGCGGGTTCTGCCAGTTAATACGGCTGACGGGTCGCGGTAGAATCAGTTCCAACCAAAGCCCGGTCAGGGGATCAACGACCGGGTGCTGGCTGAAGTTGTAAACAATCACGTCCTGTCCCGAGTACGTGTACTTGGGGTCCTGCACCACATCGGTGCCGACGTTTACGCCCCAATGCCGGAGAATGTCTTCCAGACCGGTGGGATGTTGGACGGAAGAGTAATCCAACAACAAAAGCAATCGCCCGCCTTGCGAAAGGTATCGGTCGATTTTTTGAAGTTCAGGATTTGAAAACAGGGTCCTGGGCCCGGCGACAATGAGTAGATCGCAATCGTCCGGTACAGGGTTGTCACCCAACAAGACAAGCGGTTTCAGCTGGACATAATTCTGTGCCAGGACGGCGGCGAATTTCAGATAACCCGTGTCACCGCTGTCGGTTGGCGATGGCTCGCCGTGGCCCTGAAGAAAATATGCGGTGAACGGCTTGGAATTTTCGAGCGTGAGCAACGTGGACGTGAACATCATTTCGCCCAGGAACGCGACCGGTTTTTTCCGGAACTCACGCTCTTTTTCGTTTGGAACCCGTTCGAGTGTGTACTTGGCCAGGGCGTCGCCGGGAACGATTTTGGGCAAACGTCCAGCGCCGCAATCAAAAATGATGAGATTTTTATCGGTCGGCGCATTGAGTTTGTACTGCGTTTTGATTTTTTCCGCTTCACCCGCGTCGCGCACGTAATCCACCGAGCGGATTGAAATATTCGGGTTCACCGCGTGATAGGCATTGAGCAGGGACAGGATGGTCGGGTAGAGATCGTCCTGGGTGTCGTAGTACAGGGTTACGGCAACCCGGTTTGTCACGGAGCGAAGCACATCCACCGTGCGTGGGGAAATTTTGATGCGCGTTTGCGAACTGAGATAAAACCGTTCAGGGAAAACCCCGCCCAGATAATTTATCATGACCACGACGGCCGCCATCAACGCCGTTCGCACCGCCACGTCGAATCCGATTTTCCACCGGCGTCCGGGCGAGAAACTGGGTTGAGGTTTGGGATGAGCGGTCATCTTATTTCCAACGCCGGCTTTCCACCACGCGCAGGGTTAAAAACAAAAAAAACAGCGTGAGACTGATATAGAAAATCAGCGTGCGGGTGTCCACCACACCGCGCGCGAAATTGTTCATCTGATCAAACAACCCGAAATAAGAGAGCAATCGTGTCTTCCATTGTATGGCTACGGTAATCGCCTGGGCGAGAAACCCGAGGGAAAACAGGCTGACGCCCAACACAAAACTGATCATCGCCGCGGCCATTTGGCTCCGGCTGAGCGCCGAGGCGAAACAGCCCAGCGACAGAAAAAGGCAGCCCACCAGGAACACCCCCAGGTACATTCCGCCGATGGTGCCGGGGTCCAGGGAGCCGGGTTGGTCTGTGAAATGTCGTACCACGAAGAGGCACGGCAGCATTGGCAGCCACATGACGGTGTAAAAAATGACCGCCGCGGTGAATTTGGCCGCAACCACCTGCAAATCACTTACCGGCGTCGTCATCAGGGTTTCAAACGTGCCCGAAAATTTTTCCAGGGCAAACAATCGCATGGTGATAATCGGCGTGGCCAGCAGCACGATGAGCCAGAAGAAATAAGTCCGGTAAAACAATTCCGTCACCGGCATGGGCGAAGGGTCGCTGCCGAGATTGGTCATCAGCACCACGAAACTCCAGCCAATCAGAAGTGTCACTGCCGCGATAATGACATAACCTGAGACGGAAACAAAAAATGCCGCCAGTTCCCGTCGGGTGAGCGTGAGAAAAATTCGCATCAGCTTTCTTCCTCTTCCTCTTCGCTGGGCTGGGTGACTTGAACGTAAATATCCTCCAACGAATGGCGATTGCGCGTCAGCTCACGCAACACCCAGCCGTTTCGCAACGCCAGGGCGAAAATCATCGGTCGCAAATCCAATCCGTCCCGCGGCGTGAGCGCGCATCGCTGGAATTCACCCTCGCTGGCTGACACGTCGAAGTGTTCAATTTCAGGTACCTGGGACCAGCATTCGCGCAGTACGGTGGCAGGCGCGGCGAGTTCGACAATGATCTGGCTTTTACCCGCTACGAGCCGCTGTAGATTTTCCGGCGTATCGGCGGCGAGGATTTTGCCGTCGTACATGATAAGCATCCGGTTGCACATCATTTCCGCCTCGGGCAAAATGTGCGTCGAGATGAGTACCGTGTGGGCATGCGCGAGACTTTTAATCAACTGCCGGACGGCGCGAATCTGATGCGGGTCGAGGCCGATCGTCGGCTCATCCAGAATAATCAGTTCCGGATCATGCACCAGTGCGTCCGCCATGCCGACCCGTTGCCGATAGCCTTTCGAGAGCTGCCCGATGATGCGGCGACTCACGTCCGTCAATCCGCATTGTTCCATCACTGTGCCCACGCGTTCGCGGGAACGACGCCAGCCGAGCCCTTTCAGCCGCGCCCGGAACTTCAGGTATTCGCGCACGCGCATTTCGGTATAGAGCGGGTTGTTTTCCGGCATGTAGCCAATCCGGCGGCGCACTTCGTCTGACTGGTAAAAGACGTCAAAACCGGCCACGCGCACCGTGCCGGAGGTGGCCGGCAGGTAACAAGCCAGAATCCGCATGGTCGTGCTTTTTCCCGCGCCATTCGGGCCGAGCAGCCCGACAATTTCACCCCGGGCGACGGTGAACGAGAGGCCCGCCACGGCGGTGCGGCCGGCATAGCGCTTCGTCAAATTCTTGACTTCAATCATCGCATTCTCGTTCATCGCCATCTCGCGAAGTTTAGCTGGAAAAGCACGTTTTCGGCCAACAAAAACTCACCGTGAAGCAACGACCATCTCTATAAACAGGCAAATCCGACAAAAGGTGCGTTCAATTTTTCTGCGCGTCGGCTTGACTTTGCGCCATCATCGGCGCAAAAGCAATTTCAAGATGCCTCCACCTTCCGGGAACTTCTATGTCTTCTGGCGCAGGCGGGCAGGTACGGCGAACGTACTGCGCGACGAAAATGACCTGCCGACCGAACGGCTGCTCCAGGCCGTCTGGCTGCATCAACGCCTGTGTCACGACCGTCTCAAAACCGTGGATGGAAAAACCGTCCGGATTTTTCACCCGGGCTTCGTTAATCCCGAAGGCGGACCGGATTTTTCGGACGCGGTGATTCAAATCGGGGACGACGTCCCGCGTTCGGGCGATGTGGAAATAGATTTGCGCGCCGGCAACTGGCGGGCGCACGGGCACGACCGCAATCCCAATTTCCAGAATGTCCTGCTCCACGTGGTTTGGGAAGACGCGCGGCCGGCGGCGGGCGCTCCGCCGATGTTGTCGTTGGGTCGCTCGCTCGATGCGCCCTTGAGCGAACTTTGCGTGTGGCTCGAGGAGGAACCGTTGCGCCGGTTTCCGGAAAATTTGCGCGGCAAATGTTGCGCCGCGTTGCGTGAATTGAACGAAGCGCAAGTGGCCGGCCTTCTGCGCGAAGCCGCCCTGGCGCGTTTTCAATCCAAGGCTGCGTACTTTCGCGTCCGGGCGCAAGGTGCCGGCTGGGAGCAATGCCTTTGGGAAGGGTTGTTCCGTGCGCTGGGCTACAAACACAATGCGTGGCCAATGCAAAACCTGGCGGAATCCCGCGAACGTTGGGCGCACGGCATGGACTCGGCGTTTGGTCTGCAGGCGCGGTTGTTTGGCATCAGCGGTCTGTTGCCGCTCGAATTGTCCCGCGCGCCAGCCGGTGACGATGGCTATTTGCGGCGCATTTGGGACCGCTGGTGGCGCGAACGCGATGAATTCAATGATTGCCTTTTGCCGCGCACGGTATGGAAATTCCGCGGCCTGCGCCCGGCCAACCATCCGCAACGCCGGCTGGCGCTGGCCGCGCACTGGCTGGCAACCGGTGACGTGGTTCAAAAACTGGAACAGTGGTGTGCCGCGGAGTTGCCGGACACGAGGTTGCCCGGTTCGCTGCGTAAAATCCTGGAAGGAGAACGAGACGAATTCTGGTCATGGCACTGGACGTTTCGCTCCGCGCGTTTGCCGAAACCACAACCGCTGTTGGGCGATGCGCGCGCGACAGATTTGGCCGCCAATGTAATTCTGCCCTGGCTCTGGACGCGGTCGGTTGAGGGCAAAAACAGGAATTTGCAACGCAGGGTTGAGCAGCGTTATTTCGCATGGCCACCTGCCCAGGACAATTCCACCCTGCGGCTGGCGCGGCAGCGTTTACTGGGACCGGGACGGGATCGTTTATGCCGCAGTGCCGCGGCGCAACAGGGTTTGACGCAGATCGCGCGCGACTTCTGCGGGTGCTCAAACGCCGTATGCCGGGGGTGCCGTTTTCCGGAATTAGTGTCCGCCTGGCGACCGCAAGCGACTACTTGATGTCCACCCTGGCGAATGGATGGTTTGCGAAGCCGTCTGGTTTTGGTTCGGCTGGCGTTGCGGTCAAGGGAGCGTGATGGTTGACCGGCGCCGGTGCGCGGCCGCCTTCGCCCGCCCGCGGACTTTTTGCGCGTTTGTTGCGGGGCAGCGGGCTGACCATCACGTTGATGCCGCGCCCGATAAGTTTCGGATCAAAGTCCGGATGGCCGTAAGGCGCCAGTTCGGCGAGGAATTTGCGAATGACCTGGAATCCAAATTCCGTATGGGCCATTTCCCGGCCGCGGAATTTCAGCGCGATTTTCACCTTCATATCTTCGCACAGAAAGTCAACGGCATGGATGACCTTGATCCCAAGGTCATGCGGGTCAATCCGCGGACTGAGTTGGATTTCCTTGACCGTGGAGGCGTGCTGATGCTTTTTCGATTCCTTGTCCTTCTTGGCCTGTTCGTAGCGGAACTTGCCGAAGTCCACGATCCGGCACACTGGCGGTGTCGCGTTCGGGGAAATTTCCACCAGGTCCACACCCTGTTGCCGGGCCAGCGCCAGCGCTTCGTTGAGCGAGATGACGCCGAGGTTCTTGTCGTGCACGTCAATGACTCTTACCTCGCGGGCGCGAATTTTGCCGTTGACCCGGACGAACGAGGCGGAGGAGAAACTGCGTGGAGCAAAAGGGCGGCTCAAGACACCCTCGTCGGTTGTGACTTTACTGGATGGTTCTGCATCAAAAAAACCGGCACTGTCGTAATTAGATTACAATCCATAATTAAGCAATTCATGGGCCTTTACGCAAGGAAAATAAACAGGAGGATTATCATTTGGCCAAAATGGCGCGGTTTGCCGCTTCATAGACCCTTTTTAACGTGACTTTTGCCCGTACCGCCAGCTTTTGGCATGACTCAAACTCCGGGGCGGCCTGAACAACTTTTTCGTTAAACTTGCCCAATTTTACGGTGATTGTGCCGAACGGTGTTTGGACTTCCGTAAACTCGCGCCGCAACTTGCGCCGTTCCGCCAGGGTGCGCCGCACGCCAAAGGCGCTGGTTTCACGCAGAATCATTTCACTGAAATTATCCGCTTCCGGTTCTGCACATAAAACCGTCAGGAGCACTCCGGGCCGGCTCTTCTTCATCTGAATCGGCTGGTAAAAAACATCCAACGCCCCGGCGGCCAGCGCCGTTTCGACAAAATGGCCGAGAATTTCGGAATTGATGTCGTCGAGATTGGTTTCCAGGACCGCGATGCGATCGGTTTCCCAATCCCGCGCCTGAGCTACTTTGGACTCAAGGCCATGGGCTTTAGTCGCCTTGCCCAGCACGGCGCGCAAAATGTTCGGTCGTGTTTTGTTTTCCCGCTCACCCAGACCGAAGCCGGTCTTTTGGGCAACCAGGTTTTGCATCGGCCCAAAACTCTCGGCGAATTCGGCCAGCAACGCGGCGCCGGTGGGGGTGACCAGCTCGTGCGGTTCGTCGCATTGTGTGACCCCAATGCCACGCGTGCCGAGAATGGCCAAAGTGGCCGGCGCCGGAACCGGGAATCGGCCATGCGCACAATTAATCCAGCCGGTGCCTTCAACGACCGGTGAGGCGAGCACGCGTGGTTGGCCGAGCATTTCCAGTGCGAGGCAAGTGCCCACGATGTCCACGATGGAATCTACCGCGCCGACTTCGTGGAAATGGACGCGCGCAGGCGGCAGGCCGTGGATTTTTCCTTCAGCTTCGGCGATGCGCTGGAAAACGGCCACGGACTTTTTCTTCACCCGGCTGGAAAGCCGGCTGCGTGAAATGAGATGTTTGATTTCGGCGAAATTGCGGCTGTCGTCGTGGGGGTGCTCATGAAGCGAGTGATGGGTATGCTCCTGGTGCCGGCGATGGACTTTCGTTGTCCGGCCTTCGTCCACATGCACATCGAATTTAGTGCCTTCAATGCCGGATTTTTGTTTGCGGGCGATATGAATATGCCAGCCGGGAAGCTTCAGCTTTTTCAATTCACTTTCGAGTTTGCGGGCATCCACACCCAAATCAATCAGCGCGCCCAGGAACATGTCCCCGCTGATGCCGCTGAAAAGGTCAAGGTAGAGTGTCTTCATTTTCCCACCAACGCATTGATCTGGCTGGCGGCATAGCCGGCGCCGAAACCGTTGTCAATGTTCACGACCGTCACACCACTGGCACAACTGTTCAACATGGCCAGCAGGGCGGCGAAACCGCCGAAACTCGCGCCGTAGCCCACGCTCGTCGGCACTGCGATGACCGGTCGGGACACCAATCCCGCCACCACGCTGGGCAGGGCGCCTTCCATGCCGGCCACGACAATCAACACGTTCGCACTCTGGATGACTTCAAGATGCGGCAACAGCCGGTGCAAACCCGCAACACCGGCGTCATGGACGCGCTCGACCCGGTTGCCCATGATTTCGACGGTCACCGCCGCTTCCTCGGCCACGGGCAAATCGCTGGTGCCGGCGCAAATCACTGCGATGGTGCCAGGGCGTTTCGGCAGAGGTTTTTTCTCAAGCGTCACACAGCGCGCTAATTCGTGGTGGACCGCCATTTTGAATTTCCGTTTAAGCGCCCGGGCATGTTCGATATTGACACGGGTCACCAGCACGCGTTGTTCACGCTCCAGGAGTTTGGCGGCGATTTTGACGGCCTGCCCGGGTGTTTTACCGGCGCCAAAGATGACTTCGGGAAAACCCCGGCGCAGCGCACGGTGGGTGTCCACCTGGGCAAAGCCAAGGTCGGCCACCGGCGCGGATTGAAAGGCGCGCAATACCTGGTCACGGCTCGCGCCGCCGGCCTGGAATTTTTCCAGCAGTTGAATGGCTTCGGTCGTTGTCACCTCGAATGATGATGTGTGATCAGCGTTTTACAGAAATTGGCATCGATCGCCGGGTTCGAAATCATAAATCGAAAATCGTAAATCGCAAATTTAATGGTGGTGTCGGAAGAGCCGTTCCCGATTTTTGAACAGATACCAGACGATGGCCACGTTGATGATCAACACAATTAAAAGGCCGATCGAATAATGGTGGGGCACGTTGGGGCGGGGGATTAATTCAAAAATTTCGATCGGAATGAAAAATGCCGATTCCCCAATGGCCAGCCAGATGGCCCATTTGGCGCGAAACGACAGCCCTATCCCTTCGATGAGCAGGAACATTCCGCCGAGAAACGTACCCGAGGCCACCTCACGGACATTGGTGGGGGTGATGGTGTCGAGCCAGTCGCCAATCCTCGCGAAAAAGGTTCGCTCCGGGTCAAGATGCACCCATCGCAGAAACTGGTCGAATACATCCGACAAATCCTTGTTCGCCAGCGTGAAGACGCCCAGCGCCAGCAGCAGGAACGCGACCCCCTTGATCAACTTGATGGCGGCGATAAAATACAGCGTCGGCGCGGTTTTTTTTACAGGTTTGATTTCAGTGGCCATCGGGTCTCGTTTCAAATCTGCTTCAGGCTGCCGCGGGAGGCGGGGCGGCTGCCGGGGACGCGGCCCCGGCCACCTTGTTGCGCGACGCTTCCACCTTGATATAATGCAGGACCACCGGCGCAAGGATCATGCCGGGGATGCCCATCAGTTTTTCACCCAGCACCAGGCCGATCAGCGTCAGCCACATCGGGTTCTTAATGCGGTCACCGATGATTTTGCTGTTGAGGAAATATTCCAGCTTGTGAATGACGATGAGAAAAATCAGCGCCACGAGGGCCATGTTCGGCGAAATGGTGAAGCTGATACCGACGATGAGCGTGTTGCTGATGATGTTGCCGATGATGGGCAACAGGCCGCACAGAAATGTGAATGCCACCAGGACCGTCTTGTAAGGATAACCGTTCCCGATCAGAAACGCGGCGGTCAGCGCGGTATTGATCAGGGAAATGACGATTTGCGCGCAAATCACTTTGGAAAAACTGCGGTAAAATGTCCGGGCACGAACGTCCAGTTCGCGTACCACCGTCGCATACAAACTGTCCCGCGAAGTCTGGGGATCGTTCTCCGTGCCCCAGGTTGCATTCAGGAAAAGTCCCATGGCCACCACCAGGCCGATCAACAGCAACACAATGTGGAACGCGGCGGTGCGCACGTGCCGGCCGACGTTGGCCACATCTTCCCTGACCTCATTGATGGCGACCGTCTTCAGGCTGGCATAATCGGTGAACGGCAGCTCCACCCCCTGTTTTTCCGCATACTCGACCACGGCGGGAATCGTGGTTTCGGCAATCTTGGGCGCGGCGATATAAGCCTGGCGCGAAAAATAAAACAAACCGCAGGCGATCACCACGACGGCGATGAGATACAACCCCGCCCCCAAAAGTTTGCTGCGTCCGAAACTGAATTGTTGCAAGGCGAAGTAACCGAATAACACGGTGAGAATCAATGTTCCCAGGTGCAACCAGCCGATGAGCAGCAACAGGACCGCCATGATGACATAGGAGATACGCGCAGGCTGGCTCATGACTGACTCATACACCCTTAGCGGATTTTCGGCAGCAACCAATTTAATATATCGCCGATGGCCAGCCGTTCCTGCTTGCCATTGTCGCGATAGCGCACCGTTACTGTGTCCTTCAACTCTGGCTTCTCGCCCAATGTGTCAAAATCAATGGTCACGCAAAACGGCGTGCCCGCCTCGTCCTGGCGTCGATAGCGGCGGCCAATGGCACCCGCATCATCGTAAAAAACGTTCAGGTGCGGACGCAGCAGATCGCGCACGTCCCGCGCCTTTTTGACAAGTTCAGGTTTGTTCTTGAGCAACGGCAGCACGGCCACTTTGATCGGTGCGACGCGCGGATGGAACTTCAAGACGACGCGCGTTTCCATCTTTCCCTTTTCATCCGGCATCTGATCTTCGTGGTAGGCATTGCAAATCAAAGCCAGAATCAGCCGGTCCACGCCGGCCGACGGCTCGATGACGTGCGGAAGGTATTGACCCCTGGCCAGACCGTTCGCGTCTTCGGTCGCGGCTTTTGACGCCGGCTCCTCGGCCACGCCGGTTTTTACCAGATATTTTTTCCGGTTTTCGTAGTAGCGACGCCAGAGTTGGTCCTGTTTCTCTTTTGGCAGCTTGCTCCAGGCGGCACGGAGTTCCTCGTCAAACACCCCCATCGGTTTGCCCGAAAAACGCGCGTGCTGACTCAGGTCAAAATCGCTGCGCGCGGCAATGCCTTCCAGTTCTTCGCCCGTCAACTCGCCCTTCGCATCGCGCTTGCTGAACGGGAATTTGTAAAGAATATCCACCGTCGCCCGCGCATAATGCGCCAGTTCCTCCGGTTTTTGCCAATACTCGACCAGGGTGTTGCGCGGCAGGCCGATGCCTTCGTAGAAGGCGATGCGCTCCTCAACCCAATATTTGTGCCAGGCCTCCCAGCCCCAGTCTGGATTTCCGGTTTCCGGTTTCCGATTTCCGATTTCGGCCGCCGTCGCCACTTTCCCGCAAATCGCCTCCACGGCTTCGTCCGGCTTGATGAAGAATTCCAGTTCCATCTGCTCGAATTCGCGGGAACGGAAGGTATAGTTGCGTGGCGTGACTTCGTTGCGAAACGCCTTGCCGACCTGCGCAATGCCGAAGGGCACCTTCTGGCGTGACGTTTCCAATACGTTTTTGAACTGCGCGAAAATCGCCTGCGCGGTTTCCGGGCGGAGGTAGGCGATGGCTGAGGCGTCCTGCACCGGGCCGACGTACGTCTGAAACATCAGATTGAACGCCCGCGGGGGGGTTTTCTCGCCATGACATTCCGAAACCATCTTGCTCGGTTTTTGCGGGCAGGGTATGTCATTGGTCTGATCCGCTCGAAACCGGCCCTTGCACGTTTTACAGTCAATCATTGGATCGCTGAACGTGTCCACGTGTCCGCTGGCTTTCCAGATTTGCGGCGACATGATGATGGTGGCTTCGAGGCCGACCACGTCGTCGCGCTGGCGGGTCATGGTGTTCCACCAGAGCTCCTTGACATTGCGCTTGAGTTCGGCGCCCAGCGGGCCGTAATCCCAAAAACCATTGATGCCGCCGTAAATTTCCGAGGATTGATAAATGAAGCCGCGCCGCTTGCACAGCGACACGATTTTTTCCATGAGGACGTTTTCTTTCGGGTCAGCCACAGGAGGTTCAGTGTTTGCGATGGGCACATGGCTGTAAATGAGATTTTAACCGGCCTGACGCACCCGGGAGGTGGTCGGGCGCGTGGATTTCACGCGCGATGCGTGAAAATTTTACGCGCCACGGCATTTTTGCCTTTGCGGGAATCCGATTTTCGGAGGTTTTGCCAAAAATTACATTTGGCACCGGTGCTGCTAGGATAAATTTCAGAATATGTGTTGACAGTCGGTGCGATTTGGTTAGAGTCCGCCAACTATCACCGAAAGAGAAAATCAAAAACCAAGCAAGCGTATGAAAAGAATTCTAAAACAAAAAAAGGCCTTCACCCTGATTGAACTGCTCGTGGTGATCGCCATCATCGCCATCCTGGCGGCCATGCTGTTGCCGGCGCTCGCCGCCGCCAAACGCAAGGCGCAACGCATCAATTGCATCAGCAATCTCAAACAAATTGGCATCTCCTTCCGGATGTGGGGAGATGACAACAACGGTCAATATCCCATGACGGTTCTCGTGGCCAATGGCGGTGCCGAGGAATACGTTTATAGCGCGCAAAATAACAATCTTGGCCTTACTCCGCCGGCACCCTATAGCAAGGTATATGCTCCGGCAGCCTGCTTTACCGTTATGTCCAATACGTTGGATAATCCGGCATTGCTGGCTTGCCCCTCGGATTCCACGTCACCTCATAGCAGCGCCGCGACCAATTGGGTTCAGTTCTTCGTTCCTACGGGCGGAGCCCTTGGCGCCGATCCTCAGAACGACACCATGCTGAGCTATTTTGTATGTGGTGATTCCATTGATACGCAGCCCCAGTCAATCCTGGCGGGTGACCGCAATATTGGCGACGGTGGCACTCCCATAGGTCAAACGGCGCCCTCGATGTTTAGCAACCAAACTGCTCCCGGCTCGCAGACTGCCAGCGATGGCTCAGACGGAAAAGGACAAGGCAACAAGGGTATTGATTTTACCCGCTGGTCTTGGACGGCCAATGACATCCATTTGGGGGCCGGCAACCTGCTGTTGGGTGACGGCAGTGCCCAACAGGCAACCATTTCCGATTTGCAGAAGGACTTGCTGAACGCCACCAACGGGCCGACGACGTTTCCATTTTATAATTTCCCGAATTAGTTCGAAGTGTTCGGGTATAATTGATTGAGCAACGAGGCACCCTTCCGGGTGCCTCGTTTTTTTATCAGCAAATGCCGGGGCGCACTCAGGATTCGCCAAAATTCTCCCGGGAATTTTCAGGCACCTGGCCGTGGTTCTTCTTTTTTGGCTTTTCCGAAACCCGTTGTTCCATAAAAAATTTTTGCAGCAGGGAGCGGCATTCCGTCTCACACACACTGTGCGTGATTTCACAACGATGGTTCAGAGAGGGAAACTGCAATAGATTCATTGCCCCGCCGGCGGCGCCGGCCTTCGGGTCGCTGGCGCCAAATACCACGCGCGCCAGGCGCGTATGCACCATCGCACCCGCGCACATGGGACACGGTTCCTTGGTCACGTACAGGGTACAGTCGGTCAACCGCCAGTCACCGATGACCTCCTCCGCCTGCGTGAGCGCAAGCATTTCGGCGTGTGCGGTCGCGTCCTTGAGCAATTCAACCTGGTTGAACGCCCGGGCGATAACGCGCCCTTCACGCACGACGACGGCACCGATGGGCACCTCGCCCGCAGTATAGGCCCTGGCCGCTTGCCGCAGCGCCTCGTGCATAAAATAGTCGTCGCTGTGCAGGTCAATGACGGGTTCGTCCATAAATCAGTCCCCGGTCCTCCGTCCACCGTCCTCAGTCCGGCTTGCTGTTTCGACTGTGGACTGAGAACTGAAGACTGTGGACTGTTCCAGCGTCCAGTCATTGTGCCCGTCCGGATGGCAATGGCAGTGTGCTGCAAAAAAACCGCCGCGATACCGCCAGAACCAGGGCCAGATTTGCTCCCGATCGGTCCGGGGAATTTTTAACGAGGCCAGCGCCTCCCGCGGGTAGAATTGAAACCGGCCTTCGGCATGGGCCGGCGGCAACGCTTTCAACTTCATTTTCAACTCAAACAAAAACATCAGCCAATGGGTTTGGCCTTGATAACCATGTTCGCTGACCAGGCCGGTCAGATGCAAATCGGTCGTCCGGACCTTGAGGCCCAGTTCCTCTTCCGCTTCGCGGCCGGCGCAGGTGTACGGTGACTCGCCGATGTCCATCTTCAGCTTGCCGCCGCACGGGCTCCAGAAACCGCGGTTCGGCTCCTGCGCGCGTTCGAGCAGCAGCACGTCGTCGCGCTCATTGAAGCAATAAAGCAGCGTGGCGACTTTGTAGGGCAGAACCATCAGGCGAGTTTTGAATTCCGACGGGTAAATGTCGAGTGTGTAAAATTCCATTGTCTCCGTGCTGCAAATTGCTAGCATGACCGGCCTGGTTTCGATTGCAGGGCAAATAACAAATGAAAACTTACGATATTGCTGTCATCGGCGGCGATGGCACGGGACCGGAAGTGACCCGCGAAGCGCTCAAGGTTTCCGAAGCCGCCGCCAAAAAATTTGGCTTCAAACTCAACTGGCATCACTACGATTTCGGCGGCGACCGCTACCTGAAAACCGGGGAAGTGCTGCCGGACGGCGCGGTGGAGGAACTGCGCAAATTCAAAGCCATCTTTCTCGGCGCGGTCGGCCATCCGCAGGTCAAGCCCGGCATTCTGGAAAAAGGCATTCTGTTGCGCCTCCGTTTCGAGTTGGAGCAATACATCAACCTGCGCCCCGTAAAGCTCTATCGCGCCGCCGACTGCCCGCTCAAGGACAAGGGGCCGGAACACATTGACTTTGTGGTCGTGCGCGAAAACAACGAGGGCATTTACACCGGCTCGGGCGGTTTTATCTTCAAAGGCACGCCGCATGAAGTCGCGATTCAGGAATCGGTCAACACGCGCCGCGGCGTGGATCGCTGTCTGAAATACGCCTTCGATCTGGCCGGGAAACGCCGGGACGGCAAGCCTTGGAAAGGCCTCAAGCCGGAGGACGTCCAGGCGGGCAAGACGGCGCAATTGACCCTGTGCGGCAAGACCAATGTGCTCACGTTCGCCTTCGATCTGTGGGAACGCGCCTTTCATGAACTCGGCGCGAAATATCCGGCCATAAAACGCGATTACGCGCACGTGGACGCCACCTGCATGTGGTTCATCAAAAATCCGGAATGGTTCGACGTGATTGTCACCGACAACATGTTCGGCGACATCATCACCGACCTGGCCGCGATGATTCAGGGCGGGCTCGGGGTGGCCGCCGGCGGCAACATCAATCCCGAAGGCACCAGCATGTTCGAGCCGATGGGCGGCAGCGCGCCCAAATACACCGGCCAGAACGTCATCAACCCCCTTGCCGCCATTAATGCCGCCGGCTTGATGCTGGATTTCCTCGGTGAAGCCAAAGCCGGGGCGGCCATTGAAGATGCGGTCGTCAAGATCATCAACTCGAAGATCAAATCACTTGCTGCCGGCAAGATGGGTTATGGCACCCGGGAAGTGGGCGATTTGGTGGCAGCGACGGTTTGATGGCAACAGGCTGAAGCTTGAATTCCAACGGTGAAAAGTCTGACCGAGCATCTTTGGTTTGAGACACCGCACCGGCGTGATTACGTCAACATCACCAACGCGGTTGAACAACTAGTCCGCAAAAGCGGCGTGCAGGAAGGACTTTGCCTCGTCAATGCCATGCACATCACTGCCAGTGTTTATATCAACGACGCCGAGGACGGCCTGTTGCGCGATTATGACGATTGGCTGGAAAAACTGGCGCCGCACGAACCGACGGCGCAATACCAACACAACCGGACGGGTGAGGATAACGCTGATGCCCACATGAAACGGCAAATCATGGGGCGCGAGGTCGTGGTGGCCATTACGAAAGGCAAGCTCGACCTCGGCCCGTGGGAACAGATCTTCTACGGCGAGTTTGACGGCCGCCGCCGCAAACGTGTGCTGGTCAAAATCATCGGCGAATAAGATCCGCGGCGATCAGCGTTTGATCCGATAAAATTGTTGTGAGCCGTTCATTGCGCCCACGGCGCGGAAATGCCCCGGGCTGGTTTGCGTGATGGTCGCGCCCGTGTCACCAAAGCTGTCCGCACACCGGCCAACACATTGTAACGCGAAGGCGGATGGGCTGTCGCCGGTATCGCCGGTAAAATCAATTTGCACGTTTCCGTTGGTCAAAATCAGGCCGGTAATATGTGGCAAACCGGCGGGAACACCGTTCGTCGCCCAGGTTAACGTGAAATTATCGATGCCGAAAGTGGCGCGCGAGCCTGAACCCGTCGCCGGTGCAAGCGCGACGATCCGAATCCAAACATTGGATGAAGTATTGTTGGCATCCGCGCCAAGGTTGTAGGTCTGAGTCGTGGCCCCGAAGGTGTTTGAGTTGGTATAACTGCCCAGGGTGGTGAACGAACCGGGTGAATTGCCGACGGCGTATTGATTTGTCCAAATTGTGGTGTACCCATTTGTTCTCAATGTGCAGAGGTGCACGCTGAAGGTCAGGTTGCTCAAGCCGAGAGTATTCGTGATTTGCAGTACAAAGGCGGCGCCGGGATCGCCAAACGAACCGGTTTGGCGTATGGCCAGAGCACGGTTGGTGCAATTGCCCTGGAGGGTGGTGGATTCATTGCCGATAAAATTTGTGCCGGCATTGGCCACCGTCGAGGCGCAGTTGCCAAATTCTCCGGTGGTATCCGTCCAAGTCTTGGCGGCAGTCGGGAAATTGGCGTTTGTTCCGAGGTTGGTCGCCGTGGCATTGAGTCTGACTGACCAGCCGATCGGGATGCCATTGCTGATAGCGTTGAAATCCTGAGTGTATTTGTCGCCAGTGAGGTTCAGTTGTGCTTGAACGGTTTGGTTCAACAATGCCGCGCCGAGAAACAGTGCCGCGCCGCAGAGGTACGAAACGTTTTTTTTCATTTTGTTTTTGTTTTTTGGATTTAAGTTTCGTGTGCGAAGAAAGAAATCTGGTAAGACGTTTCCGCTGACTGAAATCTTGAGATCAGGCAACAGTTGTCAGCCCGTGCCCTGAGGAAGCGCCCGCGAAATTGAAGCTGTCCTGACCGACCCTGCCCCGCTATTTCCATTTACCTTCGGACTGAAGCTAGATGAACTTATCTAACTTGATATTGATTAAGAATGACTATTACTAACTTCAGTCCTCGCGCACGGCAAGGCGCTTTTTCGGGGAGTTATTCACAGGTTACGCACACCTTGCATAAATGGTTGTCGAAAGCTGTTCCGGTTGCCAAAATTGAAAACACAAATGAAAGCAACGCTCTGGCTTTTACTCATATCTCTGGCCATGAATGCCCACGCGGCGGAAATGACCCGGACCAATGCTCCGGCGGAGGAAACCAATTCTCCGGCCACAAAGAGGTCGGAACTGGCCGCCATCCCCGACGCGACGCACAAACCGGTCTTCACCACCAACACGGTGACGATTGCCGGGAAGCGCGTGACCTACGTGGCCGAGACCGGCATGTTGCCGATTCTCAAACCTGACGGCACGTCGCGCGCGTCAGTCTTTTACGTCGCTTATACGCGGGTTGAGGAAGCCGGCATGGTCAAGCGGCCGGTTACGTTTTGTTTTAATGGCGGTCCCGGCTCTTCTTCCGTCTGGTTGCATCTGGGCGCGCTCGGTCCGCGCCGTGTGAAGATGAATGAGGATGGCACGTTGCCCAAACCACCGTTTGGTCTCGAGGACAACCGGTATTCAATTCTGGATGGAAGCGACCTGGTTTTCATTGACCCGGTCGCCACCGGTTTCAGCCGCGCGGCGAAGGACGAAAAGGCTGATCAATTTTTCGGCCAGTCCGCCGATCTGGATTCCGTCGGCGAATTTATCCGGTTGTGGACGACACGGCACGAACGTTGGCTTTCGCCGAAGTATCTGTGCGGCGAAAGTTACGGAGTCTTTCGCGCCGCCGGGCTGGCAGAGCGCCTGCGCTCGCGCTACGGCATGTATCTCAACGGCTTGATTCTCTTGTCGGGCGTTTTGGACTTCGCCACGATTGATGACGGGTCGGGCAATGATTTGCCGTTTGAACTTTTCCTGCCCAATTACACCGCCACGGCATTTTATTTCAAAAAACTGCCACCGGATCTGCAAGATGACTTATCCAAGGCACTGGTTGAGGCGCGCGAATTTGCAAAGGGCGAATACGCCTCCGCCCTGCACCAGGGCGCGGCGCTGCCTGCCGATGAACGGGAAAAAATCGTTGCCGAACTCGCGCGGCTTACCGGCCTGAAACCGCAGGTGATCGAAGACAACCATCTGCGGATTGACAGCAGCGTCTTCCGCAAACAGTTGTTGCACGACGAAGGCCTGATTTTGGGCGCCTACGACGCGCGCATCACCGGGCGCGACGACGACCCGGCTTCGCCGTATCCGGATTTCGACCCGTCCTACGCGGCGACTTACGGGCCGTTTGCGGCAGCCATGAATGCGTATGTACGCCAGGAGTTGAAATTTGAGGATGATTTGCCTTATGAAATCATCGCCGGCGTGCAACCGTGGAATTACGGATCACACAATGATTATCCGAGCGTGAGCGACCAGCTCGCCTCCGTGATGAACCAGAATCCTTACATGCGCTTGCTGGTACTGGGCGGAATGCGCGACCTCGTTTGCCCTCCGGACACAGTGCGGTACGCGCTGGACCATATACAACTGGACCCGGCCTATCGTACGAACATCAGCTACGCCACCTTCGAGGCCGGCCACATGATGTACGTGAACCTGCCGGATTTGCAGAAGCTGCACAAAGTTTTGGAGGATTTTATCAAGCAGTAGGCCGCATGGCTAAATTGTTGAAGTGACAATTTAACCTGTTTTTATGATGGCCAATATCTCATCATTTTTGAAGGTGAATTAGAGGTTAGGAAAAGAACTGTTTCATTGA
Organism: Verrucomicrobiia bacterium; assembly: GCA_025451535.1. GTDB lineage: Bacteria > Verrucomicrobiota > Verrucomicrobiia > Limisphaerales > UBA11358 > UBA11358. The sequence goes on along the minus strand of JANWKE010000075.1, from coordinate 38,883 downwards.
ACCCAAAGCGTATGAAAGCATTATTTGTATTTGTCATGATGCAATTCGCAGCCTCTGGATTTGCGGCTGATATACAGGAGAATTTTGCTTTTGGTTGGGGAGGGCGACAGTTTCAATGCATCGTCCTGCGAGAGGATGTGCTATCCAAACCTTCTTGGAATGCGACGTACCCTAATCCGCCATTGGCACCTAGAAGGGCTGCAGATTTGGCCGAGCAGCATGCCGCCAACCTCGTAGCACACGTAGCATTCGGTTTGACGAAGATTTCTCTGGTTCATGTAACCGAGGACAAATGGATTTATGAGGTTACATTCATGCCCGGTTTGCCGGATACATACAGTGGCCCGTTTTCCCCAGTAACCTTCGTGGTTTTTATGGGCGGGACAGTCGCCAAGTACAAAGAAATCACAACTCGGCCTGCGTTAACGCCGACTGCTCCGTAAATTTATAGTTGCTGATGCTCCCAGCCGATGTAGGACGGATTTTATTCATGCACCTTGATCAGGGTCTTGATCGCATGATTGCCTGCGGCCATTTTCTTGAATAATTCCGGCAACCGGCTGAGCGGGCATTCGCCATCCACAAAATCTTCTGCACGAATCACACCGGCCTCGATGAGTTCCAACGCCTGCCGGATGGCGCGTGGTGTGTGATGAAAACTCGCCAGCAGAGTCAGATTGGAATAATGAATCAATTCGGTGTCGAACGACACTTTGGTGCCGGAGGGACAGCCGCCAAAGAAATTTATTGTGCCGCCTTTGCGTGCCAGCGGTACGGCTGCTTCCCACGTTTCGGGCCGGCCAACGGCTTCGAGCACCGCGTCGAAAGGCGTCCTGGTTGCTTCGTGAACTTTCGCAACAAATTCTCGACCATCACCAATGTCAATGACCTGTTCTGCACCCAGTCGTTCCGCGGCTTCCAGCCGTATCGTTCTTCGCCCGGCCACCGTCACGTGACATCCGAGGCGCTTCGCCAGTACGACGAACATCAGGCCAATCGGACCGGCACCAATGACCAGTACGTTTTGGCCGGCACTCAGTTTGGTGTCGCCCATTCCCTGGACCACGCAGGCGAGCGGCTCAACGAGCGCGGCGTCGCGGAAATCGGTTTCCGGTTTGAGCCGCAGCAGGTTTTTTTGGACCAGTCGCGCGGGGATGACAATGGATTCGGCATAAGCGCCGTTCAGAAACAGCAAATCTTCGCAGAGATTTTCCTGGCCGCAACGGCAGTGAAAACATTCACCGCACGGCGCCGAATTGGCGGCCACGACGCGATCGCCGATTTTCCAATCAAATCCCCTCATCCGGCCTTCGGCCACCTTCTCCCCGCTCGGGCGGGGAGAAGGAAAGTCACCGGGCGCTTCCTGGTTTTTCTCCCTCTCCGCCGCGAAGCGGGGGAGAGGGTCGGGGTGAGGTGGCGCAACTTCGGAAATCAGGCCTGCCAGCTCATGCCCGAAGACGGCGGGCGGTACAATCATTTTGGCATGATAGCCGCGCTTGAAAACCTTTAAATCGGTGCCGCAGGTCAACGCGGCCTCAACCCGGACGCGGATTTCGCCGGGTTTCAGCGGTGGCGAAGCGATGTCCTCGATTTGGATGTTTTCCCGGCCGTGAAGGATGGCGGCTTTCACCCGGCCAGTTTAGGCGGCGCCGGGAGGACTCTCAAATCGAATTCTTTGAAGTTCGGCCGGGTCGTGTTGCATCGGTGCTTTCGAATTTAGTAGACCCGTTGGAGGATTTGGCGGGGCAGCATCGTTAAGCGCGGACGAACGCTTGTCCGTTTTCACAAGTTGTGCCATATTCGTCGTGACATTTCCGGCCACGCACAGAACGTGCCGTGGGTCGCCTTGGTGACGCAGGGGTTTGAAGGTCGGGGCGTCCCGGGCGACGCAACCAAAATAACGATGTCAACCGTCGTGGAAAGGCAACCCGTGTCGCACCGCAAGTGTGTGCTTATCGTGGACGACGACCTCGAACTGGCGTCGATCTATCAGCATCTTCTCGAGACGTTCAATTACGAAGTCAGCGCCGCAGCCAACGGTAAGGTGGCACTGGCACAGCTCCTCAGCCGGGACGTGGACGCCATTATTTGCGATCTGCGGATGCCGGAACTGGAGGGCGACTTGTTTTACAGTACGATCGAGCGGGTCAAGCCGTATCTGTGCCGCCGTTTCATCTTTCTCACGGGCGCGGCGGACGATCCCAAGTACCATTCGTTTCTCAGCCAGGTGAAGTCGCCGGTATTGTACAAGCCGGTCCATCCGGAGCGGTTGCTCATGGAATTGCAGCGATTGCCGGAAGCGTGAGCCGGTTCCTTGCTCCCTGAGGATTCATTTTAAGGCGCAATATTTACCGAAGCCCAAGCGGCAAAATTTCATCATTGCGGGAGGGGATTAATCTGTTAACCTCACGGCTCGATTTTTACCGACAATTTAACCGAAGAAAGTTTATGTCACAGCATCGCAGTCTGCGCGCGGCCTCCGTGTTGGGCGGCAAGCGCAATGTCCTCAAACGTTTCGAGCGGGTCGAGCTGCTCAAGAAGCGCGGCCAGTGGAAGGACGGCGACCGCATCACCGGTCTCCGCAAAACCAAACCGGGCGTGTAAAACGTGACAAGTGACACGTGAAACGTGACACGGATTTCGCCTTGTCACCCGCCACCTGTCACATGTCACCGGGCATTCGTTTACAAAAATTTCTGGCGGAAGCCGGGGTTGCTTCCCGCCGCGCGGCGGAGCAAATCATCCTGGCCGGACGCGTGCAGGTCAACGGCCGGCCGGTCCGGGTGCTCGGCACCCGGGTGGATCCCGACCGGGATACCGTAACCCTGGCGGGCAAGCCCGTCCGGGTCAGGCGAAAAATGTACGTCGCCCTGCACAAGCCGGCCGGCTTGGTTTGTTCGCGCCGGGATGAGCTGGGCCGGCCGACGATTTATGATTTATTGCCCAAGGAATGGCAAAATCTTCACTCCGTAGGCCGTCTGGATTTTAATACGGAAGGATTGCTTTTTTTGACCAATGATGGACAATTCGCCCTGTGCCTGACTCATCCGCGCTATGGCGTTGGCAAAAAATACGTTGCAACAGTTGAGGGTTGCGCCGATCGGGCAATTTTGGAACGATTCTTGCGGGGCGTATGGCACGCAGGCGAAAAACTCCAGGCGCAGGCGGCAAGACTCATTTCGGCCGGCCGTATGCGCAGTGTGGTGGAGCTTGAACTGGCCGAAGGCAAAAACCGCGAGGTGCGGCGACTGTTTGAATCACAGGGATTGGCGGTCAAACGGCTGCAACGGATTCAAATCGGCAAGATCAAATTGGGCGAATTGAAGCCCGGCCGATGGCGGACATTGACAGAAACCGAGATTAAAACTTTACTTGCAGAAATATGAAAACGAATTGCTGGTTGATGGTAGGCGTGCTGCTTGCAACAAGCGCAGTCGCGCAGGACAACACCAACGCGGTTTCCCCCGCGCCAACTGCGCCGCCGCCTGCCCAGGCTGCGCCCGCGATGGCGCCAGCCGCCGGGACCGCGGCCTCGGAGGCAAAGCCCAAGGCCGTCAAACACAAACGCCATACCGCGCCTGCCAGGGTGGTCCCGCTTTCCGAACCGACGGTCACACTGGTTCCCGGCCCGGCGCAAGTCGCCGCCAAGAGCCTTACCGCGCGCGGCCAGGCCGGCCTCAAGGGCGAGGTCGTGGCCCATCTCAAGCAAGGTGATGCGGTGACGGTTTTGTCCCAGATCAATCTGGAAAAACACAAGGCCAATGAACCCGCGCAATGGGCGCAAATCGCTTATCCCTCGAGCGCCCACGTCTGGGTTTTTGCCAAATTCATTGACAAGGCCAATAACACGGTTCTTTCAAAAAAAGTAAACCTGCGCGGTGGGCCGGGTGAAAACTACAGCATCCTCGGCACCATTGAACGCGGCACGACGGTGAATGTCATCCGCACCAAGGGTCAGTGGATGGAAATCGAGCCGCCGGCCAATGCCTACGCTTTTGTCGCCGCGATGTATTTGACCCAGGCCGCCCCGCCCCCGGCAGCGACGCCTACGACCGTGCCTGAGCAGCCGCCAGTGGCCCAAACGCCCCCGCCGCAGGCGCCGCCGCCGCCGGTGGACCGCATCGTGTCGCACGAAGGAGTGGTGGGACCGGTCATGAGCCCGGTCGCGCCGACCAAGTACATGTTGTATGATCCGGACACCTATCAGACGATTGATTATCTTTACACGACGGCGCCGGACCTCGACCTGGGCCGTTACGTCAACATGCGGATCATTGCCACCGGCGTGGAAGGCATTGACCAGCGCTGGCCCAGCAGTCCGATTATTGCCCTCCAGGGAATCAAGGTGATCGCCACCAATGCCGTCAAACACGTTGACCTCCGAAGCCCCAGACAGCGTGGGAACGCTCATTGACGGGCGCGCCATTGCCGCGCAAATCCAGCACGAACTGGCCGGGCGCATTACCGCGTTGATAGAACGCGGGATCGTACCCGGCCTCGCGTTTGTGCGCGTCGGCGAAGACCCCGCGTCCAAGGTTTATGTCGGGCGCAAGGAAAAGGCCTGCGCCGAACTTGGAATTTTTTCCCAAACGCACGTCCTGCCCGAACAAACCCAGGAAAGCGATTTGCTCGTGTTACTGGAAAGACTGAATGCCGATTCGCGCGTGCACGGAATCCTCGTCCAGGCACCGCTGCCGAAGCAAATCCGGGAGTCCATCGTTTACTCGACCGTGTCGCCGAAAAAAGACGTGGACGGTTTTCATCCGGTCAACGTCGGCAAACTGATGCTCGCCGATCCGACGGGGTTCCAACCCTGCACGCCCGCGGGGGTCCGGGAATTGTTGGTCCGTTCGCAGGTGAAAATCGGCGGCGCGGAGGTAGTGATCCTGGGCCGGGGCAATATCGTCGGCAAACCGATGGCCGCGATGCTTTGTCAAAAAGACAAAAATGCAAACGCGACCGTGACGATTTGCCATTCCGCCACCCGCGACCTCGCGGCGCATTGCCGCCGCGCGGATATTTTGATTGCCGCGATGGGCGTTGCCGAATTTGTGAAGGCCGACATGGTCAAGCCCGGCGCGACGGTGATTGACGTGGGTGTGAACCGCGTAAACGATCCGGCGGCCAAAAGCGGTTCGCGACTGGTGGGCGATGTGGATTTCGCGAGTGTCCGGCCGGTCGCCGGCAAGATCACGCCGAATCCCGGTGGCGTCGGTCCGATGACCATTGCGATGTTGATGTCAAACACCGTGCGTGCGGCGGAAATGGCCGCGTAGCGGCACTCGGTGGCCGCCGGATTTAAAATAAGAAGCTGCGGTGCTTGCCGGGCTCTGCTACCATAAATTAAATATGCAACCCACTCGAATTCTACCTGACTTGCAATGCTCGCTGGTGTGCGAAGAAGTACGCCAGGAAGCCAACGGGAATTTTTTTCTGGTCGGCGTCATCAACTTCCTGCGCGTCCCGCAACTGCCCGTGGTCGCCGGGCGGCTTTGCGTTTTCAACCGCTGGACGGCGGGCATCGGCCAGTTTACCGAAAGCATCAAGTTCATCGCGCCTGACCAGACGACCGTGCTGCGCAAAGGCGAGATGAAATTTGAGTTGAAGGACGCGGCGCTGCACGCCACCAATGTCATGGTTTTCGGTCAGATCGAATTCAAAACTGCCGGAACGTACTTCGTCGAAGTGCTCGTGGATGACGTGATGAAATTGCGCTATCCCATCCCGGTCATTCACGCCCCGCAGGCGGAGCAAAATCCAGCGCCGCCCGCTCCGGAACCCCCGGATACCAGCAAGAGTTGATTGGCGCGGGCAGGTTGTTCCGGGAGCGCCGGCTTCCAGCCGGCGGCTTTCACCTGCGGAGAATACAGCCGGTCTGCAAGCCTCCGACGTTTCTGGAAGGCTGCAACATTTCAACATTTTAACACTTTCGCAATTAGCGTAAACTGCGGCTCCATGAGTGTTCCGGCCCGACCCGCCACCGCCTGGGAACCTTTCACCCCGCGCGGCGTGGCGGCGTTTGCCCGCGCCGGATTGGGCCGGCTGTTGCTTGTGCAATTCATCGTCGCAGTGCTCGCCGCCGCCGCGGTCGTCTGGTTCGTTGACAACATCGGTTTCCCGGCGGTGAATGCGGCCATCCAAAAAATGCCGCCCACCGGCGAGATCCACTCCGGCAATTTGGATTGGCCCGGCCGCTCACCGGAACTGCTCGCCACCGGCCGTATCCTGACGCTGGATGTGGACCTGGATCACTCCGGCCAGCTCGGCCCGACCGCCGACGTGCAAATCGAATTTGGCAGGAAAACCGTCCGATTCTTTTCATTGTTCGGCTATCTGGACTGGAATTATCCCGCGGGCTACATCATCACCTTCAATCGCAATACCCTGGAACCACTGTGGGGCGCCTGGGCCATGGAACTCCTCATCATGTCCGGTGTGGCAGCGGTGATCAGCTGCCTGTTGAGTTGGTGGTTGCTGGCAGCCCTTTATTTCCTGCCGGTCTGGTTACTGGGTTTTTTTGCCAACCGCGATTTGAACTTCCAGCAAAGCTGGCGGCTGGCAGGTACAGCTTTGATGCCGGGGGCGATGTTGATGGTGGTGGCTGTTCTCCTTTACGGCATCGGGTTCTTGAATCTGGTGTCCTTCGGTTTCATTTTCGGTGCACATTTTGTCATCGGCTGGATTTACCTGTTTGTGAGCCTGCTGTTCGTGCCTCGCGCGCCAACCACAACCCGCACGGGCAATCCGTTCCGTTCGCCGCGAAAGTAGCGTGAATGAGCTTCACGCCCTTCGTTGACACTTGTCCGGCGCGTCTCTAGCCTGCGTCCATGTCTCGGCTGCCGTTTGAATTGCTCCTCGCGCTGCGTTATTTGCGGCCCAAACGGACGTTCGTTTCCATCATCACGCTCATCTCCATCGTAGGCGTCGCGCTCGGCGTGGCCGTGCTCATCATCGTCATCAGCGTCATGAGCGGGTTCGACCATGATTTGCGCGCAAAAATCCTCGGCTTCAATGCCCATCTGCGAATCGTGGCGAGCGGCGAAACGATGGAGAATTACAATGCGGTAATGAACCTCGTCGCGGCCAACAAAAATGTGGTCGGAGTGGCGCCGTATGTCCTGGGCCCGGTGCTTATGGAAACGGAACCGGCCGGCAATGCCCAGCCGCTCTTTGCCGTGCCCTACGTGCGGGGCGCCGACCCCGTCCGCGAGAATTCGGTGAGCGTGCTGCCCCAAAGCATCATCGCCGGGAAATTCGATTTGAGCCGGCGCGGTTTGGTCATCGGCAGTGCGCTGGCCCAAAGCCTGAATCTGGCGGTGGGCGACCGGGTGGCGATTTATTCGCCGGACGAGTTGAAGAAAATGAAGGAACACCAGGGTAAACCAAACGAAGAGGCCGTCCTGCCGGATGACTACACCGTCACCGGCATTTTTGATGTGGGTTACTATGATTACAACTATTCCGTTGCGGTCGCCTCGCTGGCCAACGCGCAGGAACTTTACGATCTCGGCGACAGCGTGCATGGGCTGATGGTTATGCTGCGCGATCCCTATCAGGCAGGGGTGGTGAGCAACGAACTGGCGGGTGCCGTGGGGCCGGGCTATACCATCACCACCTGGATGCAGGAAAATTTCCGCTTCCTGGGTGCGATTCTCGTCGAAAAAAGCGTGATGTACTATCTATTATTTTTCATCGTGTTCGTCGCCGCCTTCGGCATCACGTGCACGTTGATCACGTTCGTGGTAATGAAAACCAGTGAAATTGGTTTAATGAAAGCGGTCGGGGCCTCAAACCACCAGGTCATGTTGATTTTCCTTATTCAAAGCCTGGTTATCAGTATCCTGGGAATTGCCTCGGGAGTCAGTCTCGGATTACTGGCAATCTATTATCGCAATGACTTCCTTCACTTGATGAACCGGCTGACCGGTTTTGAATTATTTCCAGCCTCCATTTACGGTTTTAGCGAATTGCCAGCCATTGTCACTGCCCGTGACCTGATGGTTATTTGTGCGGGTTCGCTGGTTATTTGCCTGCTGGCGACGATATTGCCGGCCCGTCATGCCAGCAAGATGAAGCCCGTGGAGGCACTGCGTTATGAATGAGCCGCTTTTCTCCGCGCACGCGCTGGCCAAGTCCTATACCATGGGTCGGCGCACGCTCGAGGTCCTGCGCGGTATCAACCTCCAGGTGGCGCGCGGTGAATTCCTCGCTTTGCGCGGGGCGTCCGGCGCGGGCAAAAGCACCTTGCTGCATTTGATTGGCGGATTGGACTCACCGAACGCCGGCGAAATTCATTTTGCCGGACAAGACATCGCCGCGTTCTCCGAACGGGAACTCACCGATTTCCGCAACCGCCGGGTTGGTTTCGTTTTTCAGTCATACCATCTGTTGCCGGAACTGGACGCCTTGGAAAATGTCTGCCTGCCCGCGCGGGTCGCCCGCGTCCCCGCCAACCAGGCCGCGGCACGCGGGCGCGAATTGCTCGCCCGCGTCGGCCTTGGCGACCGCTGGGAACACAAGCCATTTGAGCTTTCCGGCGGCGAACAACAACGTGTCGCCATTGCCCGCGCCCTCATCAACGAACCGGAATTGGTTCTGGCTGACGAACCTACCGGAAACCTGGATTCACACACGGGCGGTGAAATCATCGAATTGCTCAAAAAACTGCACGCTGAAAAGCAAACCACGCTCGTCATTGCCACGCATGATGCCAGGGTGGCAGCGCACGCCCGGCGCGTCTTTGAACTCGTGGACGGCTGCATTGTCGAAGATGTGCAGCAAAATGGCCGTTGAAATCAGTTTTTCCGGCGATTCGCTTGCGTCCGCCATGCTTGAAGATCGTGATTACATGCGCCAGCCGGATTATTACCGGCCGTATATGTCCTTGACCGCGGCGTTGCTGGTCGTGAACGCCATCGTCTTCCTGGTCGAGTGCGTCCTTTCCTCCAACCCGATGCGGTTGGTTCCCGACAATCCCTTTTTTTACAATTATTTTGCGTTGAGCCTCGAAGGCATGGAGCATGGTTTTATCTGGCAACTGCTCACCTACCAGTTCATGCACAGCGGACTGTTGCACATTTTCCTTAATTGCTGGGCCATTTACGTTTTTGGGCGGGCCCTGGAGGAAATCCTTGGCCCCCGGAAATTCCTGATTCTGTATTTTTCCAGCGGCGTGATGGGAGGATTGGTGGAAATGTTGGGGGCGTTGGTCTGGCCCAGCCATTTCGGCACGGCCGTGGTGGGCGCCTCGGCTGCCGCGCTGGGCCTGGTGGCGGCATTTGCCACCCTCTATCCGGAACGCGAATTGACCCTGCTCCTGTTTTTCGTGCTGCCGGTGACATTGCGGGCGAAATACCTGCTTTGGGGCACGGCCTTATTGAGCATGTTTTGCATTCTTTTTCCCGGGTCGTGGCTGGCGGCGCTAATGGGGGGCAACATTGCTCATGCGGCGCACCTGGGCGGCATGCTGACGGGCATTGTGTTTGTGCGCCAATTTCTCCAGGGCCGCTGGTCCTGGCCGAAACGGGGAATACCATCGGCGCGGCCGGCCGCACCGCGGGAATTTGCCGTCAGCCGGGCGGGCAAGGGCAAATTCTGGCGTTCGGCGGGAGGCCAATCCGAGGAGGAACTGCCCACCGACGAATTCGTGAAGAACGAGGTGGACCCCATCCTCGACAAGATTTCCGCGCACGGCATCCAAAGCCTGACCGCGCGCGAACGCGAAATCCTGGAAAAAGCCCGCAGCAAAATGGCGAAACATTGACCGGCAGCGGCGGTGTGTGACCGTCGCATTTTTCCCCGGCATTCATAGAACGCCGCTACAGACCCTCGACACCCCGGCGCGCTGGAGCGCAGTGAAAGCGGCTCGACACCTGTTCCCCGGCTTTTTAAGCTTGCCTCATGATAACGCGTTATTCCCGACCGGAAATGCGGGCCATCTGGACCGACGAAAACAAACTCAAGATTTGGCTGCAAATCGAGTTATTGGCCAATGAAGCGCTGGTCAAGGAAGGCGTCATTCCCGCGGAAGATTTGGCGAAAATCAAGGCCGGTGCCGACACATGGTTTGCCGATCTGCCCGGACTGGTCGCGCGCCAGAGGGAACTGGAAAAGACCCTCAACCACGACGTCATTGGTTTCACCACGGCGGTTGCCGAAAAAATCAACGACCAGGCCAGCCGCTGGTTCCACTTTGGCCTGACCAGCAGCGATATCATTGACACCGCCTTCGCCCTCCAGATGGTCCAAAGCGCGGATCTCTTGATTCAGGACGCACAGACAGTCCGCGTTTCCATCGCGAAACAGGCGCGCCAATACAAATTCACACCCTGCATTGGCCGCAGCCACGGCATCCACGCCGAGCCGACCACGTTTGGGCTGAAACTCGCGCTGATGTATGACGAATTTGGCCGTACGCTCGAACGCCTTGAACGCGCCCGCGAGATTGCCGCCGTCGGCAAACTCAGCGGCGCGGTCGGCACCAGCGCGCATTTGTCGCCGAAGGTTGAAGCCGACGTGTGCAAAAAGCTGGGCCTGCGTCCGGCGCCCATTGCCACCCAGGTTGTCCAGCGCGACATCCACGCCGAATTCATGACCACGCTGGCACTGGTCGGCGCCAGCATCGAACGCTGGGCAGTTGAGTTCCGGCATCTTCAGCGCACCGAAGTGCTCGAAGCCGAGGAACCGTTCACCAAGGGTCAGAAAGGCAGCAGCGCCATGCCGCATAAACGCAATCCCATCACCTGGGAGCGCCTGACCGGCCTCGCCCGCGTGCTCCGCGGCAACGCCGTCGCCGCCCTCGAGAACGTCGCCCTCTGGCACGAACGCGACATCAGCCACAGCAGCGTCGAGCGCATCATCTTTCCCGATTCCTGCACGCTGCTCGATTACATGTTCGGCCTGCTCATTCGGCTCATGGACGGCCTCGCTGTGTATCCGGAGAACATGAAGAAAAACCTCGGTCTGAGCCTGGGCATGTGGAATTCACAGACCGTGCTGCTGGCGCTCATCAAAAAAGGCCTGACGCGCGAAGCCGCCTACAAACTGGTGCAGGACGCGGCGATGAAGACGTGGGAAGTGAAACACGCCGGTCGCGACGATGCCGATTTTGTTGAGCAATTAAAAGCCGACCCGGCCGTCGCCAAACATTTCAAGCCCGGCGAGTTGGAGAAACTTTGCTCACTCGACTTTCATTTCAAGGAAGTCAACAACCGGTTCAAAGAACTTGGGCTTTAACCACAGATGGACACAGATGGACACGGATGAAATTGCAGGTTCCTTTGCGCTTCTTTGTCCTTCCACCTTTGCGTTGAAAAGAATCAGCGTCCCTCGGCGTTAATCAGTCGTTTCCATCTTCGTAGTACCCCGCCCCGGCACGAAATTTTAACAGAAAATTTTCGTTTACCCCTTTTCGCTGACACTTTCAGGACCTGTAACCCCGCTGCCATTCCGCTGCCATATTCGTGACCGGAATTTCACCATTGTCACGTTTACATCCGCCGCACGGCTGTGATTAAGTGGCTCCGACCATAAAGGGGGGATAAACACAACAACAAGGAGAAAAATAGCATGAAAATGAAACTACCTGTTCACCAGACAAACAAGACCGTACTGCTCGGTGCTGCTGCGGCCGGCATTCTGCTGGCGGCCCAAACGGCCACGGCCTTGCCATTTACGGTGCAGCGGATCGGCGACGTCTTTCTGATCGCAATGGAGAACCATAACTTCACGCAACCCACGAATATGACCAGCCCGCAACAGATCCTGGGTAACCCGGCTGCGCCTTATCTCAACAGCCTCATTACACCGGGCAACTCAAACGCGGTGCAGGTTTCGTATGCCGTGGCCTATTACAACGCAGCCATCCACGACCATCCCTCCGAACCGAACTATGTCTGGGCCGAAGCCGGAACGGATTTCGGGGTTCACACCGATGCGGACCCGCGCGTCGCCAACGGCAACACCTTCTATGACCAGTCTATCCATTTCGCGAGTATCCTGAACGCGGCTGGTATTCCGTGGAAGGATTACCAGGAGGACGTGGATTTGACTTCCAGCCCGACCAACAGCGCTTCGGGGACCAACGGCCCGGTCAACCCGTACAACGGCACCACCCAATTCAACTATGCCGTTAAACACAATCCGATGGCATTCTTCGCCGACACTGCCACTGCGAATGTTTATCCGCTCGCCCAGTTCTTCCTGGACCTGAACAACGGCACGGTTGGACGTTACAACTGGATCACACCCGATCAGTATAACGACGCCCACAGCTCGCTGAATGGCGGGTTTACCTATCAGGGAGTTCATTATACCGGTGACCAGTCCTCCATTGCGGCGGGCGACAACTTCCTTTCGCAAGTTGTCCCGCAAATCATGGCTTCGCCCGAATACCAAAACAACGGCGTAATTATCATCTGGTGGGATGAATCCGAAGGCGGTGATGATACCAATCACACGGTTCCTGAAATCATCATCTCACCGTTGGCCAAGGGCAACGCCTACGCCAGCAGCGTGCCGGTGAATCATTCCTCGGACATCAAAACCTGGTCGGAGGTCTTCCACCTGCCGTTCGTCAACAACCCCATCCCGACCAACGAGACCGACGCCACGGGTATCGGTTATAATAACGTCGCCGTCGTCAATGACCTGAGCGACCTGTTTGTGCCCGGCGCCATCCCGACTCCGGAGAAGGTGTCGGTGAACCGCGGCCGCTTATTCGTAGATCCCAACACGCACCACGCCTTTCAGTATGTGTTTATTACCAATACCGGCCTCACACCCGTGCCCGCGCCGGTGTGGCTCGCACTGGATGATCTGAGCGCCAACGCGACGTTGCTCAACCCGGCCGGAACGACGTCCGTGCTCGCGCCGCTTGGCAGCCCTTATGTCGGTGTTCCCGTGGGCGACGGCGACGGCGACAAGGACGAAGTCCTGTTCCCGTGTGAGACCAAGGTCGTGCTCCTGGAGTTCCTCGACCCGGGCGATGCCGCCATCAACTACGACACACGGGTGCTCTCCGTCACACCGGCACCTTAAGCCAAAGAAAATCAACGCCGCTCCCATCCCGCATTGCGGAGGGAGCGGCTGTTTTTTGCAACAATGCCGTCAGAAAATTCTGCGAAACAGGCGTAGCGGCTTTCGGCAGAAAGCCGCACTCCACAATTTTATGAGGTTTGCGGCGCTCTAGCGAGACGCCGCTGCATTCAATTCAGGTTTCTTGCGAGATCTCCTTTGAAATTTGCGCGCTTTGGCAAAGTCGCTGACGGACGTGGCGAACTACGCCCGGTGTTCTTTTGCGGCCAAAGAATTTCGTGTGATTTCCGCCTTCATCAAATTTCGGCGCGACAAGTGCGCCGGTCGTGATAAAAATGGCGTGTGGCTTTTCGGATTCATGACAGCGTAGTGCGCGGCGAAATTGACAGTCGGGTCAAAGGGATTGTGCGCGGCAAAATCTGGGTGGAAGGCCGGGTCGAGCCGGTGATGCTCGAACTCAAAGGCAACGCCTGGCCCGACCTGGCCGGCTGTTTGCTCACTTTTGTCAATCCGCAAAAACGCGTTCCGCATCAGCATCTGGATTCGTTGCGATCGATTCAACGCGGCACGATTGGTGATCTGACAGCATCGCGCAAGGTGCGCGTGTTCGATATTCCGATGCCGGAAGCTTACCTGATGTGCAAGCGCGGCGAGAAACCGCCGGAACACATGGCCAATTCACTCTACCTGGAATGGTTCAGCGAGACCAACGGGCGGGTGGTCGTTGAGAGCGCGGATTACGAACTCACGGTTTCCGTGCCGGAATGGCGGATGACACCGGAAGAAGAAGCGGAGCGCGCGAAACAAGCCGCCACCGGCATGGATGATTTCATGCGGAAAGCCACCGAAGCGATCGAACAGCATCAACGCGGACAGAAGGATCCGGAAGCCGAATGGGACGAGCACGATTACGAAAAGTTCATGAAGGAATGCGATGCGCGTACGGACAAGTTCCTGGAATTGCTGGAAAAATATGGCGATTCACCCGGAGCCGAGGAAAAAATCGCAAAAGAAATGGGCTGGCTGCGCGAGTTGACCGAGGACCCGCCTTCGCACGAATGCTTCGGCGCGGCAGGGGAAGAGGACGACGAGCGGATGTCAGGTGAGGAGATGAATCGCGCCTGCGAAGAGGCTCTGAATGAACCGCCGCCCGAACCCGAGCCGCACCGTGAAGGTATTGACTGGATTCGCACCGCCGGGGGTGATCTCCGGCACCCGCTCCAGCACAGGTGCTTCGAGAGCGCGTTGAAGGTCTGGCACGAATGTGATGAATTGGGCCTCGCGGAATCTGAGAACAAGGATTTGCAGCAGTTTATTTTTGAATTTCAAACCGCCGGCGTGAAGCTGGGTGGCGCGTTGGACGGTCTCGCCCGTGGCGAGGGCTTCCGCGACCCAGCCTTCACGGTGGCCTACCTCAAGCGGGCGCTTGACCATTTGCATAGGGCACAAACCGGCCTCGAAGCCGTCGCGCCGAAGAAACTGTTGCCGGAGGAAATGGTGGCCGGGGCGCGGAAGGAATTGTTTGAAATCCGCGAGAGCATTTTGCAATTGATGGCCGAATTTCGCGGGCGCAAATGAGCGCTACACCGCCAGACCGGACCGAAATCATCCGGGCCACCGAGGTGGATTTGCCGGTCATTGCCGAACTGGCGGGCGTCATCTGGCGGGCGTGCTATCCGGCCATTATCAGCCACGCGCAGATTGATTACATGCTGGCACGGATGTATGCGCCCGGCACCCTGAGTGAGGAGATTCGTTTCCAGAGAATCCGTTACGAGCTTCTGCTTGTGGATGGCAAACCGGCCGGGTTTGCGTCTTATGGGCCAGCCTCCGAACCCGGCGCGATGAAGCTGCACAAGCTCTATCTATTGCCGGAGTGGCATGGGCGCGGATTGGGCGGCCAGTTATTGCAGCATTGCGAGCGCGCCGTTTCATCCTCTCCGTGAATAAGCGCAACGCCCAAGCCATCGCCGCCTACCGCCGAAACAGTTTTGTCATCGCCGAATCCGTCATCACGGACATTGGCGGCGGCTTTGTCATGGACGATTACGTCATGGCAAAGAGTGTGTCTGACAAATAGCAGCAGCCGACGCAAGGAGGCTCAATCCCTCTTCAACTTCGGGAGCTGTGAGCCTCGTCCCCACGG
The DNA here is from genome assembly GCA_025451535.1 of Verrucomicrobiia bacterium. GTDB lineage: Bacteria > Verrucomicrobiota > Verrucomicrobiia > Limisphaerales > UBA11358 > UBA11358. The sequence continues at coordinate 23,702 of JANWKE010000075.1, read as the reverse complement.
CGCCTACCGGAGAAAATGGAACTTTCAGGCCCACTCTAAAGAGTTCCGCCAAGCGGCAGGGGCGCCTTGATGATGGGCCGACTTTCCGGCGGACGGGTGGTGCCTGAATATTTCCCATGATAGGCCGTCAGGAAATAAATTTGCACGAATACAATCACCACGGCCAACCCGCCCCAAAACAGCTGCCATTGGGTGCCAGTGGTCTGCGTGCAGGCGTTAAACCACCAACCGGTGCCGAGATAACCGATAAGGTTCCCGACGCCGTTGGTCATCAACGCCATCATGGCCTGTGCCCGCGCCCGCCATTCGGGCCCCACCCGTTCGTTGATGTAAATCTGCGCCGTGACGAAATACAGGGTAAAGGACAGACCATGCAGGCTGGTCCCGGCCAGCAACCATAGCTTGCCGTTCACCGAGCACAGGACGAAGCGCAATAATCCGAAGCCAAGTCCCGCGACAAAAATCCATTTCAAGCGCCATCTCAGGAACAGCCCGGCCAACGAAAACATGGCGATCAGTTCCGTGGTTTGCGCCAGCGTCATCCAGGCGGAGGTGTGCCGAAAGCCGAGTTGTTGCAGGTGCAGCGGGGTGAAGGGATAAAACGCCGCCAGGGGAATGCTGAACAACGCGGCGGTGATAAAGACCGCGCGGTGATCGCGGTTCTTCATCAGCTCAACTGCGTCCCAACCGAGCCGTTGCAGCAGGGTCGGGTGTCCAGCGGGTTCCGGCGGGGGGACGCTGGGCAACAGAAAGGTGAACGCTGCCAACACCAGCCAGACTACGGCGCAAGTGTATTCCGACAGGGTGGAGGTGTCGGCATTCAACGCGCTCACCAGCCAGCAACCGGCCATCCAACCCACCGTCGCCCCGGCCCGAATCGGCCCGAACTGGCGCTGGGAATCGTGCAGACGCGAAAAGACGATGGCGCTCACGATGCTGCCGGTGGGCGCGGCACAGAGCGCGTAGATTTGTACCAGCAACAACACCAGCCCCGGCGACCAGCCCTGTTTGATGCTCCAGGCGGCGAGCGACATGGTGGCCGCGCTCGCCACGGACAGCCCGCGCAAGACGGCGACGGGCGAGGCGTGGCGGTCTGCCATGGCGCCGAAGATTAGCGGTGAAACCAGTGCCGCGAGGGCAGAGGTGGCGAAGGCATAGGGCGCGATGCCCACCAAATTATGCGCCTTGAACACCACGCTTAAAGGCACCATCCAGATGCCCGTGGCCATGGACTGGATCAGGAACAGCACCGTCAATTCGCCATATTCCGTCCAACGGATGGTTCTCACGCGTAAAACTCCTTCGTCAGCAGACCGGTCAACTGATGTACCGCCAGCTGCAAATCGGCCAGTTGGTCGAGTTGCGCCTCCGGCAGATTTCCATTCTCGGCGGCCCGTTGACAACGTTGAAACCGTCGGCTGAGCGGCAACCGCTCATTATTGAAACCGAGTTCGGTCAGTAACTTTTCGACTTCGGCGGCCAGTCCGCGGGCCGCGCGGATTTGGCGAAGGGCCTTTTCAATTGTTACGGTTCCGTTACGCACGCCAAGGAGCTGGCGACATTCGAATTTCCGGCAGCGCACCGGGCGTTCCGCATAGATGGCGCAGGCGCAGGTGGCCGTGTTGAAGGCGGGACACGGTTGTGCAACGCGCGAACGGTTGCCCTGGAAAAGCGGCGAAGGGTCGCCCGGTTCGGGCCGGACGTCCGCAAACAGGACACCGTTGCAGCACATACCGCATTGCAGGCACAGCGCGTCAATGAGCTTGTCCATCATCAAAATCTGGCGGCCTATCGTACAGGCAGCGGGTCGGATCGGCAATAAAGTCGGAACCCTGGCTGCGATACCCTTTGAATCCCATGGCAACACACGACTTGATTCTGCAGTGGTTGCAGCCAAGATTACGAAGTCAAATGGCTACGCAAGGCACAACACCTGCGAATCAACTATCGTATTTGAACATAGTTGTTTCTGAAAAGGGCCTGTCGGAATTCAGTCACGGGCAACGCATTATCTTTATTCCCAAAGAACAGATTCAAAGGATTGAAATTAAATTTGGCTCACCGGCTGAAAGACCGTTAGTGCAAATAATCCTTGGGCTGTTGCTTGTTGGACTTGGCTTGGTCGGTTTATTTTTCTTGATATGGGGTGGCTTCGTTGAACTCCGTTGGGGAATTGGCTTTATTCTCTTCGGCGGTCTGGGAGTGTTCTGCTTATACGAAGTTCTCAGGAAAGGATATTATCTACACGTAATTTCCTCGAACGACACACGTAAACTTGTAATTAAAGGTGTTATCCAAAAAGCTGAGTTATCGCAATTCATCAAGGCAGCAGTTCAGTTCGGTTATATTTTTCAGAACGGTCTAAGCGATAAAGACTTTATCTAAAGGGTTCCGGATCCAGGTTTGGGTACTGATAGATTCTTCGCTTTGACACCCCGGCCTATCATTTCCCGAACCGCGCCTTGACAGAAGGCGTTTCATTGTTAATCTCGGCGCTCCGTCAAACGGAGTTTTCCCGCGCAGAAGGCGCGAATCAAATTGATTTATGAAACGCCAGTATCAACCGTCAAAAATCCGGCGCAAACGGCAGCATGGGTTTCTCGCCCGCAAGTCCACCCGGAGCGGCCGCGCCACGCTGCACAACCGCCGCCGCGTGGGACGCAAACGCCTGACGCCCGTCTGATGCGCCTGTCCATGCCCGCTTCGTCCCCAGACGCCGGACGCCGGACGCCGGAGGCCAGACGCCTGAGGTTGCGCCGCGCGGCGCGGCTGCAGCAACAGCGCGATTTTATGCGCGTGCGGCAGCGAGGACAGCGGCTCGCACTGGGCTGCCTCATCGCCAACTGGCATTCGCTGCCGGAGGGGGCGAGGCCACGATTGGGTGTCGTGACCAGCCGCAAAATCGGCGGCGCGGTCGTGCGCAGCCGGGCGCGGCGATTGCTGCGTGAGAGTTTCCGCCAACATCAAAATGAATTCACGCAGCCGGTCGAATTGGTGCTGGTCGCCCGGAATTCCATCGCCGGGCGAAATTTTGCCGAGGTCGAAAAGGATTTTCTAACAACGCTGCGCCGGGCGGGCCTTCTAAAAAATGACTAATTTCTAAATCCGAATGACTAAAGAATTTCCAAAGGCAAATGGCCAAATTTCAGCGCGCGCGGCGGTTTCCAATTCGTCATTTGGCCTTCGTGATTCTTTAGTCATTCTGGTTTCGGCATTAGCCATTCAAGTCTTGGTTTTCATCATCCGTCTGTATCGCTGGACACTTTCGCCCGTGCTGGCTTTCCTGTTAGGACCCGCGGGCGGCTGCCGTTTCACGCCGAGTTGTTCGCAATACGCCGTGGACGCTGTTCGGTTGCGGGGCGTACTGGCCGGCGGCTGGCAGGCGGTCAAACGGATTTGCCGCTGCCATCCGTGGGGTGGTTGCGGGCACGATCCGGTGCCAGAAAAGGAACTCCGAATGCCGGGTTCCGAATCCCGGATTTGATTATGGACCGCACTGGCATCATTGTCGTCTCGCTCTGCGTCGTTCTGATGGGGGTGTGGTTTGTGACGGAGCAGAAATATGCCTCGCAACTGGCCCGGTCGCAGCCAGGCACCAATGCTCCGGTCGCGGCGCAAACTCCAAATGCCGCCGCTACACCCGGCGCTGCGCCGGCCGCCCCAACCACCACGCCGGCTGTGTCCCCCGGTTTCCTCTTCGATACCAATGTGCCCGAGCAAACCATCGTGCTCACCAATGCGCATGAACGCTACACGTTCACATCACGCGGCGGCGGGTTGAAATCGGTTGAGTTGCTGGATTACCCGGAGACCATTTCCGCCCGCTGGAAACAGAAAACCTCGAAAGCGGGGGTCGCCACGCTGAACGCGCGTGCGTCCGTGCCGGTGCTGGCGATTCTGGGCGAATCGAGTGTAATCGGTGACGGTAATTTCACCTTGATCAAAACCGGTGACGGCATTCACGCGGAAAAAGTTTTTCCCAGCGGCCTGCGCATCGTAAAGGAATTTCACCTTGGTTCAGATGGTTTGGTGAACGTGACCGTGCGGCTGGACAACACCTCGGACAAATCGCTGCCGCTGCCAACGCAGGAATGGGTCATCGGCACGGCGACGCCGATGGGGCCGGACGACAACAGTTTTCCCATGTACGGGGGGACGATGTGGTTTGACGGGGCAAAGGAGGAACAGATCAATCTGTCCTATTTCAGCACCAACACCACGCTATTGTTTTTCTTCCCCCGCACCCCCAAATCCGAATATCGCGAAGGGTCAAGCAACGTGGTCTGGGCAGCGGCGTACAATCAGTTTTTTGCGCTGCTGGCGATGCCGAGAACGCTGGCTGCCCAGGTCATGGCGCGCCCGGTTTATCTGCCGCCCTTCACCAATGTCGAATGGATGCCGGGCATGCCGTTGCCCGAGGGAATTCAAACCGCCCTGGTGTATCCGGCGCAAACCCTCGGAACCAATCAGGTGGTCGAGCGGCAGATTGTTCTTTATATCGGCCCGAAGGAATACCGGACGCTCGCGCGCATCGGCGCACAATTCCAGAACCATGCCGACCTGGCGATGAATTTCGGCACGGGCTATATGAGCTTCTGGGGCATCGGAACCTTTTTCGCGAAGGCGTTGTTGATCTGCATGAACTGGCTGCATGACGTGACCAAACTGGGTTATGGCTGGATCGTGGTGCTGATCACGGTGATGCTCCGGGGATTATTCTGGCCGTTGATGGCGAAGAGCACGCGTTCGATGAAAAAAATGCAGGCGCTGGCGCCGGAAGTAAAGGCGCTCAAGGAAAAATACAAGGACGACCCGCAAAAATTCACGCAGAAACAGATGGAGCTTTGGCGGAAGCACAAGGTCAGCCCGGTGAGCGGTTGTTTGCCGGCGCTGATTCAGATGCCGGTATTTTTCGGCTTCTTCACGATGTTGCGCAGCGCCATTGAATTGCGCGGCGCGCATTTCCTGTGGGTGGCGGACCTGTCGAAACCGGATACGCTGTTCATGATTCCCGGCCTGAATTTTCCGTTCAACGTGCTGCCGTTGTTGATGGTGGGCGTCATGGTGTGGCAGGCGCATCTTCAGCCGCCCTCGCCCGGCATGGACCCCGCCCAGGCGAAAATCATGCGTTTCCTGCCGTTGATCTTCCTGGTGTTTCTCTACACTTATTCCTCGGGCATGGCGCTTTACATGACGATGAGCACACTGATGAGCGTGATTCAGACCAAGTTCACCAAAATGAACCAAACGCCGGCCCCGGCCGCCGCAACTCCGGCATTGACGCCGGTGCCAAAAAAGAAAAAATAGTGGCGAGGGCCGCTTTTAATTTACGCTTTATGCCTGCTCAACCGAAAGAAACGCTGGGAAAAATCCTGGAAACCCTTGGTTTTACCGCGGCCATCGAGGAACACAAACTGGAAGAGGGCCTTTTGCTGGAAATAAAAACCGACGACACCGGCCGGCTCATCGGCCGGCAGGGACAAACGCTCTCCGACCTCCAATACCTCACCAACCGCCTGTTGTTTCAGCAGGACGCCACCGCGCCGAAGGTGATGGTGGACGTGGGGGGTTACCGCACCCAGGCACGCGAAGCGCTCGTGAAAAAGGCGAAGAACGCCGCGGAAAAAGTCCGACGCTGGGGCGACCCGGTGGAACTGGAGCCAATGACGGCGTTTGACCGCCGCGTGGTGCATCAGGCGCTCAAGGATGATCCCGATGTGGAAACCCACAGCGTTGAGGTTGAAGGCTCCGAAAAGAAAGCCATCCTCCTCCGGCCCAGGCACTGAGCGATATTACTGGCCGAGAATGGTCAGGTTATATGGCCGTGAAGTGGCGCTGTCGTGTTGGGGCGGCTTGCCCAGGTCATTGTAAAGATACTCGAATTTGAAGCGGTAGGTGACGCCGTTGACCCCCGGCGGCACGGGTACATAACCTTCCCAGCGATTGGTGATGATCGGTGTCGGGCGCATGTCATAGAGCTGGCCGTTGGCGACCACGTAGGGATGGAGGGAGTCCCACCGCATCGATTGTTGCTGCGATTGGAAGGCGACTTCCACGGGATAAAGGTTGTTGGCATTGCGTGGCTGCTCCAGCGGCGTCAGATTGGTGAACGTCGCGGCACAACCCGTCAGCAACAACACAGGGAGAACCGGCAAGATTTTCTTCCACATAATGCAGGCAGCTTTACACAAGCGCCGGTGGTTTGTAAAGTTGGATTTAGCCCTTGAGTCGCCTTTATTTTTGGGATATTTAGCGTCAACTGCATGAACTCCCCAAGTCAACCCCCATCGGGCTTTAGCCATTATCGTTGGATCATCTGCGCGCTGTTGTTTTTTTCCACCACCTTCAACTACCTGGACCGGCAGGTCATCAGCTACCTGCAACCATTTTTCTGCCGGCCGGAAATCCAGGGCGGCTTCGGATGGACAAATTCCGATTTTTCCTATCTGACGTCGGCCTTCACCGGCGTTTACGCGGCGGCCACGGTTTTGGCCGGGTGGCTCATTGATCGAATCGGCACGAAGCTGGGCCTGGCGCTTTCGCTCATCGCCTGGTCCATTTTCGGGATTCTCAACGCCTTCGTCGGGAGGTTGCTGGTGATGCATATTATGGTGCGGAGCCTCTTTGCCGTCAGTGAAGCGGGCAACTTTCCCGCTTCCATCAAAACCGTCGCCGAGTGGTTTCCCAAACGTGAACGCGCATTGGCGACTTCAATTTTCAACGCCGGGTCGAATGCCGGCGCCATGGTCGCGGCGCTGATCGTTCCAACCTTCATGGTCTATTTTGGCGATCAACGGGGCTGGAAATGGGCGTTCATCATCACCGGCGCGCTGGGGTTCCTCTGGCTGATTTTCTGGTTCTGGCTCTACAACCCGCCCGGGAAACACCCGCAGCTCTCCAAAGCCGAATATGATTACATTCACGTCGACGACGAAATTGCTGTCGACGACCAGACGGGCGATCAGGCCAAAGTTCCGTGGCTGCGGTTGTTTGGCTATCGCCAACTCTGGGCGTTCATCGCGGGCAAATTCATGACCGACGGCATCTGGTGGTTTTATTTGTTCTGGCTGCCGGCATATTTGCACGATCAATTTAAGATGACACAAAGCGAAGTGCGGATGCCCACCTTTATCGTTTATGGCGTCGCCATTCTGGGCAGCATTTACGGCAGCAGCATTCCGTTCACCCTCATCAAACGCGGCATGGCCGTTTACCAGGCGCGCATGATGACGATGCTGGTCATCGCCGTCTTTCCGCTAACGGTCTTGTTGACACAGTACTTCGGAGATGTGAGCCGTTTTGGCCATCTGGCCGCAACGCTCGCCGTGGCCATGATTTGTATCGGCTGTACGGCGCATCAGGCCTGGTCGGCGAATCTCTTCACAACGGTTTCCGACATGTTTCCAAAGAAAACCGTGGCATCGGTTACCGGTATTGGCACGATGGCCGGCGGCATCGGCGGCGTGATTATTCAAATGCTCCAAGGCCGGCTGCGGGATGCTTTCAGCCAAACCCCGCAAACCGCATATCTCATCATGTTCATCATTTGCGCCCTGAGTTATCTGATTGCGTGGGGCATCATGAAAGCGCTCGTGCCGCGCCACAAACCGATTACCGATTTGTGATTTGGTGGAATGAGTGATGGGTTAAACAAGCTAAATGAGTTAAATCAGCGGAGGGACGCCAGACCAGTCACTCATTTAACCAGTTACTTATTTAACCATTCCCAAATTTAAATCGTCATGGCGTCGAAACCGCCGTCCACGACCAGCTCGGTACCCGTGATGAAGCTGCCCGCGTCGGATGCCAGCAAGAGCGCCGCGCCGATCAGCTCATGCGCCTCGCCAAACCGTTTCATGGGCGTTTTGGCCAAAATCGTGGCCACCCGGTCGGGGCTGAGCACCTTCCGGTTTTGCTCGGCCGGGAAAAAGCCCGGCACAAGGATGTTCACGCGTACCCCCTGGGTTGCCCATTCACGGGCCAGATTTTTGGAAATGTTATGGACCGCCGCCTTCGACGCCGAATAGGTGAACACACGGGAAAGCGGATTCAACCCTGAGGCCGAGCCGATATTGATGATGCTCCCCGAACCCCGCTCAACCATGTGCCTGCCGAAAATTTGGCAGGCCAACATCAGGCCCTTCAAATTTACCGCGAGAATGCGATCTATTTCTTCTTCTGGAATATCGAAAAACGGCGTCGGTGAATTCACGCCCGCGCCATTGACCAGGACATCCACGCGCTTGAATTTGGCCAGCACGTCCGCCAGCAGCTTTTGCAGGCCGGTCCTGGACGTCGTGTCGCACGGAAAAAATTCCGCCTTGCCACCCTCCTTGGAAATTTTGTCGAGTCGCTTCTGCGCCTTGGCCGCGTCACGTCCCACCAGGGCTACGGTCGCGCCTGCCGCCGCCAGCCCTTCCGCAATCGCTCCGCACAATTCGCCCGTGCCGCCGATGACGACGGCCACTTTGCCTTTGAGTGAGAATAATTCCGTTGGTGATTTCATGTTCGTAATTCGTAACCCGTGATTTGTTAAATGAGTGAAGTGCTGCGCTTCGACGACTCACCCGTTTAACCAATCACTCATTTGACCTGGTTCATCGCTGCACGCGGGCACTGCCGCCCTTCATCAATTTTTCCACTTCGCTCTTTGACGCCATGCTGGTGTCGCCGGGTGTCGTCATGGCCAATGCGCCGTGCGCCGCACCGTAATCCACCGCATTTTGCGGATCGCCCGTGGTGATTAAACCATAAATCAAGCCGCTGGCAAAGCTGTCGCCGCCACCCACCCGATCCAGGATTTCGAGATCGGGATATTTCTTCGATTCATAAAATTCTCCGTCCATCCAGCAAATGGCACCCCAGTCGTTACGCGTCGCTGTCTTCGCCGCGCGCAGCGTCGTGGCCGTGACTTTGAAGTTGGGAAATGCTTTTACCGCCGTTTCAATCATCTTCTTGAATGCCCCCACGTCAATGTGCAGCAGGTGCTCGTCCGCGCCGGCAACTTCGAAGCCGAGGCAGGCGGTGAAATCCTCTTCGTTGCCGATCATCACGTCCACGTATTTGGCAATTTCCTTGTTGACCTCCTGCGCGCGTTTCTGGCCGCCGATGGATTTCCAGAGCGACGGGCGGTAATTCAAATCGTAGCTGACGATCGTGCCGTATTGCTTGGCTTTCTTGACCGCCTCGATGACCAGTTGCGGTGTGCTGTCGCTTAACGCGGCGAAAATGCCGCCCGTGTGCAGCCAGCGCACGCCGACCTTGCCGAAGATGTGGTCCCAATCGAAATCGCCGGGCTTGAGCTGGCTGGCGGCGGAATTGCCGCGATCGGGTATGCCCACCGCGCCGCGCACACCATAACCGCGTTCGGTGAAATTCAGTCCGTTGCGCACCGTGCGGCCCACGCCGTCGAACGGCACCCATTTGATGAAATCCGTGTCCACGCCGCCCTGCAAAATAAAATCCTCCAGCAGCCGGCCGACGTCGTTTTCGGCGAACGCGGTAGCCACCGCGGTCTTGAGCCCGAAACAGCGGCGCAAACCGCGGGCAACATTGTATTCGCCGCCGCCTTCCCAAACCTTGAATTCACGGGCGGTGCGGATGCGGCCCTCGCCCGGGTCCAGCCGGAGCATGATTTCGCCGAGCGCCAGCATGTCGTAGTTGCAGGTTGATTTGTCGCGAAGTTGAATAGCCATAGTTTTGTCAGTTTACTGGTAAAAAAAGTTATACTTGCACGGATTTGAATTCAGTTAAATTCCAGGCCGGCTCGCCGACTTCCCTGGTCAGATGACCGAACTCTTCGATCTCAGCCTTCGTGAACAGCAGACCACCATGCTTCCTGGAAAGTTCGCCTGCCCGCGCCTCGGGCTGGCCGGGCAACAGGCATTTCTCGTTGCCGTGGCCCAGAATGTCGGCGATGACCGCCTTCACGTTCTGCGCCTGCGTTCGGCCTTTGGCGTAATCGTTGCCTTTCAGCGCCTCGGGATGAATGACCTGGAAATAAAAAGTTGAACCCCGTTTTTCGCCTTTGTCCCCGCGCGCCGTGCCACGAATCTCCGGCAATCCGCCACCAATGAACCCGGCGTAAAGCTCGTCAATCAAACCGAGGCCGTAACCTTTATGCGCGCCGAACGGCAGCAAGGCAACCGCTTTGTTCGGATCAGTCGTTTCCTTGCCTTCGGCGTCCACCGCACAGCCGGTAGGAAGCTGTTTCCCTTCGCGTTTCATCACTTGTACCCGGCCCATCGCCACGGTTGAGGTCGCCCAGTCAATAACGATGGGAAAACCGATGGCGTCCTGTGTCGGGAACGCCCACGAATGCGGGTTGGTGCCCATCGTCGGCGTCTTGCCGCCGAACGGCACGACCTCGGACGTGGCCGACGTGCAGTTCGTATAGGCGAGGTAGCCCTTGAGCGCGGCGTCCATGACGTAGCCACCCCCCCAGAGATAATGCGTCGCGTTGTCCACGCTCACCATGCCGATGCCGAATTTATCGGCGAGTTTCATGCAGGTGTCCATCGCCTCGTAGGCCACGGCCTGGCCGAGTTTGAAATGCGCGTTCCAGATTTCAGCGGCGGCAAAGCGCGACGGCAGCTTTTCGATCTTCGCGCCGGGTTTCCAGCGACCGACCTTGCTCCCGAACAACTCGTCGAGGTGCAGCGCCTTGATCGCGTTGTGCGTACGGATGCCATAATACGACGCGCTGGAACAAAACCGTGCACCGGCAGCGGCCTCGTCGGCGTTGTAACCGCGCGCCAAATACGCCTTCTTCACGAGCGCGTCGTGTTCTTCCTTGGAAACGATGTAGTAGGTTTCGGGCATAATTTTGTGGCAAAAATGAAGCCGTAATTAAACCATTTTTCTCACCGGTACCTCGGGGTTGACCTGGGCGATGGGCTTTTCACCTTTCATGGCGAGGATGAGGTTCTTCACGGAAGTTGTCGCCTGGCGCACCACGCTTTCATAGGTGCGTGAGGCGATATGCGGCGTGCAAACGACATTCGGCAGTTTGAGCAGCGGATGGTCCGGCGGCGGCGGTTCCTTGTCCAGCACATCCATGCCGTAGCCACCCACCTGGCCGGATTTCAATGCAGCCACCATGTCGTCGGTGTTCACCACCTCGCCGCGCGCGCAGTTCAGGATCAAAACGCCCTTCTTCATTTTGGCGAATGACTTCGCGTTAATCATGCCACGCGTTTCCGGCGTGAGGTTGGTGTGCAGCGAGATGTAATCGCTCGAGGCAAAAATTTCGTCCAGCGTGGTGGCGCGCTTCACGCCGTGTTCCTTCGCAAATTTTTCGTCCCAATAAATATCAAAGCCGATGGGGTTCATGCCGAAGGCCCTGGCGCGAATGGCGACTTCCTTGCCGATACGGCCCAAACCGACAATGCCGATGGTTTTTTCCAGCAGTTCGTGGCCGGTTTTGCGTCTCCACCCGCCGCTACGCGTGGAATCAGTGTGGAACAGGAAATTCTTTTCCAGCGCGAGCAGCAGCAGGAAAGTGTGTTCCGCGACGGTGGTATGGTTGACGCCGGGCGTGAATAGCACGGGAATCCCGAATTCGGTGCAGGATTTCACGTCAATCTTGTCCACGCCGATGCCGTACTTGCTGATGACCTTGAGTTTCGGGCGCGCCTTTTCGAGCACCTTGCGGGTGATGGCGTCGTCGCCGCAAATATACCCTTCCGCGTCGCCGACCAGCGCGAGGGTGTCAGCTTCATTGAGCGGGCCGCGGGCGCGGATGATTTCCCAGCCGGTCTGGGCAAGCAAATCGTGGTGCGCGCCGGGTGTGTCTTGAAATGAAGTCGTCGTCAGCAAAATTTTCATGCGAATCAGGATAAAAAAATTTAGCCTCCGCATCAATCACGGAGGCTAATGAAAAAGTGCCCGCGGTTATGAAAATTTGGCACTCAACCCGTGCCCAGTTCAGAGTAGGCCATGGAATTGAGCCGCGATTGGGCCTGTTTGGACATGCCGGTAAACAGGAGCGAAACGTGGTAACCGACGTGTTTGTTGCCGGAGCAGGCAATGACCACGCCGCTGCATTGAATGGGGCTTTCGTCCCGGGGCGATTGCAGGGCAATCGTCATTTCCGTCCACAAATTGAACGGCACCGGGCTGCGAAATTCAACGCCGCTCTTGTGGATAACGACCGAATCGGGAGAAAGTTCAAGGCGGGTTTGCCGCGCTTCGACGGTGATTTGTTGCTGGAAAGAGCCAACATTTTCAAGCTTTCTTGCACTCATAAGAACAGCATAAAATAACACGCGAACGACAAACGTCAAATTAGCATCTGCGATTGGACGGATTAGTATTTACCACTCAATCACCGCCGCTCCCCATGTCAGGCCGGCACCAAAGACGATCAGTAAAATCAGATCGCCGCGATGGATTTTTCCCGAAGCGACGGCTTCGTCCAGGGCAATGGCCACCGAGGCCGCCGACGTATTGCCGTAGCGGTTCACATTAATGAATAGTTGGTGCGGTGCCGCACCGAGGCGTTCGCCCACGGCATCGATGATACGGCGGTTGGCCTGGTGCGGAATGATGCATTTGATTTTGGAAATATCCACCTCACAGCGGCGCAATGCCTCCTGGGCCGCCGTGCACATGGCCTGAACGGCACTTTTGAACGTCTCGCGCCCTTCCATTTGCAGGTAGTGAAGTCTTCCGGTCACGGTCTCCAAAGTGGCTGGACAACGGCTGCCGCCACCAGGCATAAAGAGCAAATTCGCCTTTCCGCCGTCAGCGCCCATTACCGCCGTCAACAAACCATGGGCGTTGGGGCGGTTTTGCAGAACCGCCGCCCCCGCACCGTCGCCGAACAAAACGCACGTGTTGCGGTCATTCCAATTCACAATGGAGGAAAGTTTTTCCGCGCCGATCACGAGTACCGTGTCATAGGTGCGCGACATGATGAATTGTTGCCCGACTTCCAGGCCATAAATAAAGCCCGAGCAGGCCGCCTCCAGATCGAAGGCCGCCGCGCGCCGCGCGCCGAGCTTTTGCTGCACCAGGCATGCCGTGGCGGGAAACGGCATGTCCGGCGTGATGGTGGCCACGACCACGAGGTCGAGTTGCTCGGCGGTGACACCCGCCATTTTCATTGCCCGTTGCGCCGCTTTGACCGCCATGTCCGACGTGAATTCATTCTTCGCCGCCACCCGCCGTTCCTTGATGCCGGTGCGGCTGGTGATCCATTCGTCCGAGGTGTCCACCATCTTTTCCAAATCGGCATTGGTCAAAATTCTGGCGGGCACGTATGAGCCGACGCCGGTGATGGAACAGGTACGCCCCTGGAAATTGAACCGGGCGCGGGGGTTTTTGAATTTTGTGCTCATGTAGAAACAGGACTGGAAATTTGGGCAGCCTCCAGTTTTTCATTCGCGTGCGCGATTTCGCGGGCGATAATCTCGTTAACGTGATGCTGCACGGCATCGGCGGTGATTTGCAGCGCGCTGGCCACGGCCCGTTCGCGCGCCGAACCGTGCGCCTTGAACACGAGTCCATTGAAGCCGAGCAGCGGTGCGCCGCCATACACCTCCGGGTCCATCCGCTTGCGGATGGCGTGAAATGCGCCTTTCGCGAGAAACGCGCCGATCTGTCGCTGGGCCGAATTCATCAACTCGCGTTTGAGCATCGAGAACATGGCGACAGCCAGGCTCTCGGATGTTTTTAAAACGATGTTGCCGACAAACCCGTCGCACACGACAACGTCCACGTGGTCCTTGAACAAATCATGTCCCTCGACATTGCCGATGAAATTCAGATCCAGCCGCTGGCAAAGTTTGAAGGCTTCGAGCGTCAATTCATTTCCTTTGGAATCCTCCCGCCCAATGCTCAGAACGCCCACGCGCGGATTGCGGCGCCGCAAAATCTCACGGGAATAAATGCTGCCCATCACCGCGAATTGCGCCAGGTGCACCGGCTTGCATTCGATGTTGGCACCGGCGTCCAGCAGGACAAATTCATTTCCCTGGCGGGGAATGACGGTGGCAATACAACCGCGATCCACGCCGGGTATGCGGCCAACCTTGAACGTGGCCGCGGCGAAGATGCCGCCGGTGTTGCCGAGTGAAACCAGGGCGTCGGCTTTGCCTTCGTGGACCAGTTCCGCGGCACGGGCAATGGAACTGTCGCGTTTTTTGCGGAGCGCACTGGCCGGTTTGTCCTCCATCTCCACGACCTCGCTGGTGTGAACGACGCGCACGCGATGGTCGCGAAAACCCCGGGCCGGCAGGGCGGCGTGAATTCTGGCCTGGTCGCCTACCAGGTAGAGAGCGGTAATTTTCTTGTTTTCTTCCAGTGCCCGCCTGACGCCTTCGATGACGACTCCGCATCCGTGGTCGCCGCCCATGACATCCACCGCTATTCGCATAGATGAAAGAACGCGGAAATTTCCCGCAACGGGGCGGCCGGCTCAAGTGCCGGCCGTAACACTCAACACCTGGCGGCCTTTATAATAGCCGCAGGCCGGGCAGACCCGGTGAGGTACATAAGGCGCGGCGCATTGCGGGCACGTACTCAGTTGCGGCAGCGTCATGACGCTGTTGTAAGCACGGCGCATGCGCTGCCGGCTGCGGGACGGTTTGCGTTTGGGAACACCCATAATAAAAAATCACAGTTTCAATTTGTCCAATTCAGCCCACGCCGACGGGGCAATTTCATCAGCGTTTTTTCGGGCCTTGCCGGTCTTTGTTTTCAATCCGCCACAATCCGGCTTGCACAGCGGATGCCGCGGAAATTCCAAAAGCATATCTTCCCGCACAAAAGGCGTCAAGTCTACACAATCGTTGGCGACGGCCACCCGGTCCTCGCCTTCAAATGGCAGATGGCACGCCCACGCCTTCAATTCCAGCGGGTGGGTGAATGGTTTCAGGCACCGCACGCAGTGGCATTTCAGTACGAGCCGCAGCGCACCACGGACCAGCAGACTGCCTTCCAATTTCTGTACTTCGATTTCGTACTGCAGGGGTCCGGCAGCCTGAACCATTTCGTCGCCCGTTTCCAGATCCAGCTCGGCCACGGGCAGTTCGCCGCACAGGCTCACATTGTGCTCCTCCAGGTGACGCAGATTGACGGTCAGGGGCATGACTCACTCCGTTCAAACTTTTTAAGTTCCGGCAAACTTGTTCGTCAGGGCGGTCCGCACATGCGCGGGCACGAACGCGCCCACGTCGCCACCCAACCGCGCAATTTCCTTCACGATACGTGAACTTAAAAACGTGTAGGTGTCCTTCGGCATCATGAAAATTGTCTCGATATTTTCGTTCAGCTTGCGGTTCATCAGCGCCAGCTGAAATTCAAATTCAAAATCCGACACCGCGCGCAACCCGCGCACAATTGCCTGCGCCTTCCGGCTTACGACATACTCAATCAGCAAGCCGTCAAACGTGTCAGCTTCGACATCAGGCAGATGGTGCACCGCCTGTTTTACCAGGGCGAGCCGTTCGTCCAGACCGAACAACGGCTGTTTATCCTCGTTTCTTGCCACGGCCACCACCACCCGGTCGAACAATTTGGCTGCGCGCTGAATTACGTCCAGATGGCCGTTGGTCAGCGGGTCAAAACTGCCGGGATAAATCGCCGTGCGCATCACCGTCACTTTAGCACGCACAGCAAAATTGACGAGGAAGAAAAACTTACTTTACCTCCGGCAACTGCCACGGGACTTCGTAAACCCGCACGGCGGCACGGATGCCCTTGACCGTGACCGGGAACATTTCAATGCACGTGGCCGCCAGTGTCGGATCGTCGCGGAGCAGATGATTATAGGTGGTGTCGCTGATGATGATGCGACCGCTGCCGGAAACGCTTTCCAGGCGGCTGGCGACGTTCACTTCCCGGCCAAACACGGTGTAGTTCAAAATGTGCGCGTCGGAACCCATCAGACCCACGGCCACGAGGCCGGTATTGATGCCCGTGCCGAGTTGCAATGCGGTCAAGCGTGGCAAAGGGGGCAGGCCCGCGGCGAGCCGTGCGGGGTTTCCTGCCTCGCGCACGGGGTTTTCGGCCAGGCGCTTCTGATTCAGCTCATGAACGGTGCGCTGCGTATCAATCGCCGCGCGCACGCAAGCCAGTGCGTGTTTTTCGTTCGGGGTCGGTGCGCCCCAGAACGCCATCACACAATCACCGATGTATTTATCCAGGGTGCCGCCGTGTTTTTTCACCGCATCGGCGACAACGGCGAGGTAAAGATTCACCGTATCGAGCGTTTCGTGCGCGGATTCGTCGAAACACGCCTCCGTCGCTATGGCATCGAGTTGATGGGTGAGTACGAATTCGGTTATGCGCTCCTGGGATTCGTCCGTCATGGAGGTGAAACCGCGAATGTCGGCAAAAAAAACGGTCACCTCGCGGCGCGCACCGCCCAGCGAAACTTTTTTGGCACCCAGCAGCTCGTTCACCACATTCGGCGAAACAATTTTGGAGAAAACAGATTTGACGCGGCGTTGTTCGCGTTCCTCGAAAGCGACGCGATAAGTCACCAGACTTAAATGCTCAACGAGTATGCCGGCCACCGGAAAGACCAGCGGCAGCCAGAAACGGGACTCCACGAAAATCCAGAAACCCGCGGCCACATAGGCCAGGACCAGGAGGAAGACCGCCGTGGAGGCCACGTCCACGCGCAATTGCCAGGTAAGAAATGCCGTCAATATTCCCAGAAAGACAATGAGGGCCAGTTCCGTGTTCAGCGAAGCGCGGTGGATAAACCGTCCGGTGATAATGGAGTTGGCGACGTTCCAGTGTTTGCTGACCAACAGGGTGTCTTTTTCCAACGGCGTCGCGCCGCGGTCGGTCAGGTCGTTGCCCTGCGCCGCCGAACCGACCACAACCAGTTTGTTCCGGAAAAGATCGCTGAGTCCGTTGGTCTCGCCGAGTAAACGCTCCCTGTCCTGCCAGAGCAGACTTTCAATCGGCGCGCTGGCAAGACGGGGATCGTTTGGCTTCAGTCGCCAGTCCACATAAAAATAGCCGTTGGCGTCTACGGGAATCACCCGGGTCAGGCCATCAGGGCCATGCAGGGTAATCCGGCCATCGGGCAAATCCACGTCGGCATGGGCCAGATCCAGTCCCAATTCCCGGGCAGCCAGCACGATGCCCATGTGCCAGACGCGTTCGTCGGTGAAAGCTTTGGCCTTCGGCGGCAGGCCCGCCGGAAGTTTATCGCCGACGAAGTCAGCCAGTTCAAAATTGGTGTTGGCATCAATTGGCACCTTGATTTTGCTGCCATTTGCCTGCGGCAGGATGATTTGATCCGGTTCAATCCGCGCCTTGCGTAAATCCACGCCATATTCGGGATCGGCTTCCAGTTCCCGAAAAACCGGATTCCAGTGGCGGTAAATCCGAAACGCACTGGCGTGACGGAGTACACCGTCGGAATCCTTCTCGGTCGTGATGTCTCCGAGCGCGAGTACATTGGTGGCAAACAGATCGGGCGGCATCAAGTCAGGCGTAGCCGCCAGGATGACATTGTCGGCCAGCCGGCACTGCAAAGCGAAGAAGTCGTCGGATTCCATTCGACGGTGATCCGCCATTTGCACGGGAGGATGGTCCGGCCGCAATTCGCCGAACTGCACATCGAAGGCAACGGCTTTGGCGCCTTCTGCCGCGAGTTCCTCCACCAGCCGGCCATAGACCTGACGGGGCCATTTAAGCCCATAAGTGTATCCGAGCCGGCCGCTTTGCACGACGGTAATGCTGGAATCTTGAATGGCCACAAAGGCGAGATTGGTTGCCACCGGCGCGGGAAAATGCAGAGCGGTTCGCGCGCGCAAGTCGTAGGTTATCCCCTCCACTTGTTCTAAAAAAGTGGGTTGCAGCAAACGAACGACGCAAACGCACAGGAGAATCGCCACGGCCAAAAGGGCCGGTGTCCGTTGGATGGGTTTGAACTGCACCTCGTCGGATTAAACGAAAAACCAGAGCAACTCAAGGCTGCTCTGGTCTTTGCCATTCGCCATGGAGGCGAATAAAACTCATTCCCGTTTGCCGGTGGTATTTGAGGTGTAACACTGCGTCGTATCGTATTGCGGGGGAGGTTCGCCTCCGGGGGACTGATACAACGTTATCAACGACGTGAGGGTGGTCATCAAATTGTTCATGATATTCTGCGGGATAGGCAGAATATTACCAGTTGAGGGATTGAATTCGGAACCGCCATTGATAACGTGCGTGAACGGGGTGCCGTTAACCACCAGGGAAAGCACGGCGGAACCATCATGCATGGCCATGTCGCCATTGGCATCAATAAACCCTGAGGAGCCGCGAATACCGGCGACGCCATTGGGGATTTTGATGATGAATTGAGACGTGGCTGACATTTTCTTGACGTTGAAGAATATGCGGCCTGCGCGTAAATCGAGTTCCGTGTCGCTGATGGTCTGCACGCCCGTGTCAAACTGGGTCAGTTTGTCCACGGCCAGCACGGAGTTGCCCCACATGCGAATCACGTTTTGTTCAACCATGGGTCTGTAGGAAACCATTCCGCGAACGTTCGGGTCAGGTGCGAATGTAATCGTATCGGGGGACGGAGAGGCTTGCGGCATCGCCACCGCGTTTCCACTTAACACGATGTCGACCGACGAGTTTACGGCACTTTGAATAATGGCGCCGGCTCCGAGGACCTTGCCGACCACCAACGGGTGCCAGGCATTATCACCGAGAGAGTAGCGCGCCTGACCCTGGATACGCACAACTGTTACTACACAAGGTTTAACGGTCTCCGCCACTCCACTGCTGCTCAGTGCCAGAACGGCGCCGCCAACCACCATGGTAATCAACGTCGGTATGTATTTCATAAATATAGGTACCTTTTCAGAACTGTTTACTCTGGTCAAACTATAAATCTCTGCGGTCAAATGTCAAATCTCATTTTCGGGCTGGAAGTTCCTAAAAACCAGCAGGTAAAACGTTTTGCCCGGAGGCGATTTCCACCAGTTTACGCTCGCATATTTCCAAATAGGAACGGCCAATCACATTATCCTGCCAATGGAGCCGCATGGATCGTGCCAGCCATGACCGGGCAGCAGCATAGTCTCCCGTTTGCACATAATGCCAGCCGATATTGGCTGCCGTATAATATCCATTGGGGTCAAGCGCCTCGGCCTGGCTGAAATATGGCCCGGCCTCGGCGTGCTGTCCCAGCCAGTCAAGACACATTCCATAGCGTAGATCGTCGTAACCATCATAACGGTTGAGGTTCAGGCCCCGCACATACCATTTCATCGCTGTCCTGGCCAGGTCCTCATAGTTTTGTCCACCCTTGAAACTCTGGAGGCGGTACGCTTCGCCGATGTCATAAGCCGTTTCGAAATTCATCGGCTCGGCGTCGAACGCTTTAATCAATGCCGCGGTGCGGGCGGATGAAAAATCCGGCAGTGGGTCGGCCCGCGCCAGCCAAAGTTGCTCGTGGCCCTGACGCCATTCCTGATAACTCAAATAGACACCCCCCGCAACCAACACCAGGGTGGTCAACATTTTAAGGGGAAGCCGGGCCGACACCCAATAACGTTCCGTGGCAAATCGCAGGTTGCTGCTCAACAACGCCAGCAACGTTACTCCGAGAATCGCATTCGCCGGTATGTGCAGGTTGAAATCCACCAGTGAATGAACCGCCAAGGCGAGCAACCCGGTGGAGGCACCGAGAAAAAAGGCGAACCGGTTGCCCAGGCCGCGGCCAAACCCGTTCTCCGGTGGCCGGACATATTTCCTTGTTTTGGTCAATCCCACGCCAAAAGCCGCCATGCCTGCCAGAACCATAACACCGCCGACCGTACCCCAATCGGCCACCAGATTCAGGTAATCATTGTGCACCCGGCCGGGACGCATTTGCATGCTTTCCGGCCGGTATTCCCGGAAGCGATAGTCGTAATGCGCCGGGCCGACACCCCACCAAAAATGGTCCTGCCACATGTGGATGGTGGCACCCCACATGTCCCGCCGGACGCTCCAGTCTACTTGCGTGAATTTCTCGGGACTATTTATCCGCTGCGCGTAGCTTGGTGCTGTCGCGAGATATTTGGTTGCAAAAACCGTGCCCCCGGCCACAAAAATAATCAGCAAGCCGAGGGCCGGCAAACGATGATTGCGGTGACAACTTAAAACCAGCAAAAGGGTCAAAAACCCCGCTGCGGCCGCCACCCACCCGCCGCGTGAAAAGGTCACCGCCAGACCGGCCATGATGCCGACTACCGCGTAAATGAGCAGCGCGCGCACCAGGGGTTTGACACGTCCTACCAGCGCGTAGGCGGTCGCCAGCGGTAGAAGCATTTCAAGAAATCCAGCAAAATCATTCGGTGAAATGTAGGTGCCCGATCCGCGCCCCGTATAGGGTGAGATAAAATTCCATACGTGGTTGGTGTGCGTCAGAAATTGGTAAACGGCGTAACCTGAGATTCCCGCTGCCAGAAAAATCAAGGCGAAGCTGATGGTTTGCGCCGATTCCGGCGGATACAAATTATTGACGATGGCAAAAAACAAAAACGCATATAGCAACACCTGGATCATTTCCCGCCGTGCCACGTATTCGATGTCGGCGGTGAGGTAACGGCCAATGGCATAAACGGCAAACGCCAGCACCACCCAACCGATCGGCGGCCAAAGCAATCGAGGGTGGGGGCTGATCCACAACCGCAATGCCCAGATCAGCATCACGCCGATCGCCAATGCTTGAATGATAAGAAACGCCCACGCATCCACCGCGCCCATCGCCAGCGGGCCAAAGACAAGGATGGCGAGCACGATAAAAAGAATGCCCCGCTCGCACCAACGATCCAATGCTTCACGATTCATTGCCGGTTCAGTCGCAAAATGAATTGCGCCCGCCGCCGAGTAAAGCGGCAAAAATTCGACCACGGATAAACACAGATGGACACGAATAAAAAAACAGACACGGATTTCACGAATTGACACGAATTAAAATCAATAAATCGAATTCGTGAAATGCGTGTCTTTCAAATCCGTGCTTATCGGCGTCCCTCTGTGGTTGAAATCTTTTTCTTTTTGGAGGATTCAGGACGGAACTCCAAAATGTCGGCGGGCTGGCATTCAAGCGTTTCGCAAATCGCCTCCAGCGTGGAGAAACGAATGGCCCGGGCCTTGCCGGTCTTGAGGATGGACAGATTTTGCGGTGTGATATCCACGGCCTGCGCCAGATCATTCAGCCGCATTTTGCGCTGGGCGAGAACCACGTCGAGATTGACGATGATGGGCATAAACTTAAACGGTCAGCTCCTGTTCCTCTTGCAGTTCCTGCGCCTCGCAGAAAAACCAAGCGACAAACTTCAAAGTCAACGCCGCAAACAACCCGCTCACATCGGGTGGAAAATGGTAGAGACTTAAATCATGGGGGTTATTCCAAGGCTGTTGCATGAAGATGTAGAACACCACTTCATAAAGCCACAGGACCAGCCACCAGTTGGCAGCGGCGTTCAGGTTTTCCACGGTTTGCGCATCGAAGAAAAACCCATTCTTCAAACGATCGAAGAAACGGAATATTTTCAGGTTGGTAATAAATGCAAACACAAACATTGGAATGGCTAGAAATTGGGCAAGTGAAAATAAAAGCCCTTTTACAAAAAAGATTGGCAATGCAGCCGCCAAAGATACGGGAATCATAATTCCCAACAAAACAAGTCCGGCAAACGCGATGTTTCGCAGAATTTTGCTGACCTTGATGATTTTTTGTTTGTTCTGAAAATTTTTCATCACGTGATTGGGTTGGTAGTTAAACCGTCAATTCCTGTTCCTCCTGAATCTTCCGGCCTTCGTCCATAATCCAGGCGAAGAAAATAATGAACAAGCCGGCGAAGATGGGCGTGGTGCTCAAGTCCATGTCCTGTAACAAGCCTTGCATCTGGTAATTGATGAACCAGTCAACGATGAGGCAGTAGCCCAGAAACCGGATGCAATTGACATTTTTCGCTGAGAAGAGGATCCCTTTGCCATAAAGCCAGAACAGCCGCAACAACACTCCCGCGGCGAAAAACGCCAGCCCTTGCCTGACCACTACCAGCCAGACAATTGACGGAGGCATTTCCGATGGCGAGGTATAAATATGATTGTGGGAAATAACCATCCGCCATACATCGTGGCCGGGCCCCGGCCAGCCAAACAGAAAACCAAAGAACCAATAGCCACCTGATAGCAAACTCGCACACAGGCAGACCGAAAAAACCAGACTGGCGTTTTTGACGCGGGTCAGCCGGTCTTTGGAAGTTCTACCGGCGCTTGCGCCGGTTCCGCGTCGAATGAACCGGTAGAGAGCCAATGTCAGGATGCACGCCACGAGGCCCGTCAACATTTCAGGGGTGGAAATCATGGACGTATGCTAAACCGGAATATGGCGTTAGTCAATATATTTTTATCGTTAGACGATAAATAATTGGCTCTTAACAGCTCCAACACGTTTTTTTGGAAGTGCAGTGCAGGATTTTTGTTCGTCTCTCCGCGTCTTTGCGCCTGGCGTTAAATCAAACCGGCTCGACAGTGGAAAAATACAGATTAGCATGTTGTCCGATCTATGACCGATCCGCGCTACAAAAAACTGGCCAGACTGTTGGTGGAATATTCGACCGAATTAAGAAAGGGCGACCGCATGCTGCTCGACATGATTGACGTGCCCGATGAATTCACCATTGAACTCATCCGCGCCACACGTGCGGCGGGCGCCACACCCCTGGTGGAAGTCCGCCACACGCGGGTTTCCCGCGAGCTGTTGCGGGAAATGAATGACCGGCACGCCGTGCTGGTCCGTGACCTCGAATTGTCGCGCATGAAAAAAGTGCAGGCGTACATCGCCATTCGCGGCAGCGAAAACGCGAGTGAAAATTCCGACGTGCCCGGCCATCGCATGGCGCTTTACTCGCGCATCACGCGGCCGGTGCTGGACTGGCGCATCAACAAAACGCGCTGGTGCGTGCTGCGCTGGCCGACGCCGAGCATGGCCCAGGCCGCCGGTATGAGCACCGAGGCGTTCGAGGATCTGTATTTCGACGTTTGCACGATGGATTACGCCAGGATGGCGCGCGCGATGGTTCCACTGGAACGTCGGATGAAACGCGCTGACGCGGTTCGGCTTAAAGCGCCCGGCACCGATCTCAGGTTCAGCATTAAAGGGATTGGGGCGAAAATGTGCAAAGGCGACCGCAACATCCCCGACGGCGAGGTGTTTTCCTGTCCGGTAAAAAATTCCGTTACTGGCGTGATCCAGTTCAATACCCCGACGATTTATTCGGGCACGAAATTTGAAAACGTGCGACTGGAGTTCAAGGACGGCAAAATCATAAACGCCACAGCGAACAACCCAAAACGGTTGAACGAAATTTTGAACACAGACGCCGGGGCGCGCTACGTCGGCGAGTTCTCGCTGGGGTTCAATCCCTATATTCTGAGCCCGATGTGCGACATTCTATTCGATGAAAAAATCGCCGGTTCATTGCATTTCACGCCCGGCCAGGCCTATGAAGAGTGCGATAATGGCAACCGCTCGGCAGTACACTGGGACATGGTGTTGATCCAGCGCAAGGAATGGGGCGGCGGCGAGGTGTGGTTCGACGACGAACTCATCCGCAAGGACGGAACGTTTATCCCGAAGGATTTGAAACCGCTGAATCCGTCGAACCTGAAATAGTTTTTAGACCGCGTCTTTGAGGATCGTCAGAAACTGTTTCATCGCGGGCGAAAGCACCTTGTTTTTCTTG